>NZ_CP037899.1:943728-1258304 GCF_007475525.1 Methylacidiphilum kamchatkense Kam1
TGAAAGGAATTTTTTGGCCGCTTCAATCAAGCGCAAACCGTAATATGAAAGCTATGCAAGCGCTTTCTCCTAAACTCAAAGAACTTCAAGCACGCTACAAAGACCAGCCTGATAAGATGCAAGCAGAAATGATGAAGCTTTATAGGGAATATGGAGTGAATCCACTTGGTGGTTGTTTACCAATGCTAGTTCAAGTACCCATTTTTATCGGTTTTTATACAATGCTGCAGGGTTCCGTGGAATTAAGGAACCAATCTTTTTTATGGATTAAAGATTTAACGCAACCAGATACTGTTTATCATTTGCCGATGCTTAATTTGGATATTAATCCTCTGCCATTAATAATGGTTGGAACACAAATTCTTCTGTCTCGGATGACTCCTCAGGCTTCAGACAATCCGCAATTAAAAGTTTTTCAATGGATGCCTGTCTTTTTCCTTGTGTTTTTCTATAATTTTGCTTCGGCTCTGTCACTTTATTGGACAGTTAATAACTTAGTGACAATTGTACAAACTTATCGAAATTTGAAAAAACCTCTCCCTGTTTTACACCGGGTTAAGAAGCACAAAGCCTCTCATAAAATTTCGTTGTTGAAATAAAATCATTCATTTTAGGTTTTAATAGAAATAATGGAAAGAGTTGAAACGGATTTTCTTGTCATTGGAGGAGGTATTGCAGGATTGTTTTTTGCCTTGGAAACTTCACGTTTTGGCAGAGTGGATGTCTTACTAAAAGGCAGTTTTACTCATTCCAGTTCTTGGTATGCTCAGGGTGGAATAGCTTGTGTCAGTTCTCCGCAAGATTCATTTGAGTCGCATATTTCCGATACACTCAAGGCAGGAGATGGATTATGCAAGGCCGACATCGTTAAATCTTTTGTCGAAGAAGCACCTATGCGGATAGCAGACTTAATACGCCTTGGCGTTCCATTTACAAAGAATGCAGAAGGAAATTATGACTTGGGATTAGAGGCGGGACATTCCCATCGAAGGATCTATCATGTTAAGGACCACACGGGAATGGCAATTATTGAAGCATTAAAAAAAGAAGCAAAGAAAAGGAAACAAATAATCCTCTGGGAAAACCAATGGGCTATTGATCTTATTGTCATCGATAGGATTTGCTGTGGGGCCTATGTTTTTGATAAAATAAAAAAGACTACTAGAGCTTTTTTTTCGCCCCATACGTTGTTATCCACTGGTGGCTGCGGAGGAATTTATCTCCATACAACTAATCCATCAAGTGCGACAGGTGATGGAGTTGCCATGGCGTATCGAGCTGGAGCTTTGTTGAAAAACATGGAGATGATTCAATTTCACCCTACTTGTTTTTTTCAACAAAGTTCCCAAAAGTTTCTGATTAGTGAGGCGGTAAGAGGAGAAGGAGCAAAAATTATAAACCAAAGCGGGGAACATTTTTTAAAGCGTGTGGATCCGAGGGGTGAACTAGCACCCAGAGACATTGTTAGTCGGGCGATTTTTTTGGAAATGAAAGAAAAAAATATTCCCTATGTTTATTTGGATATTCGGGGAAAACAAAGAGAATGGTTAGAGGAAAGGTTCCCTTATATTTTTTCCTATTGTTTGAGCCAAGGGATCGATATGTCTAAAGATCTTGTGCCCATTGCTCCAGCTGCACATTATCAGTGTGGAGGGGTAGCGACAGATACTTATGGGAGGACTTCGATTGTTGGATTATGGGCAGCAGGAGAGGTAGCCTGCACAGGGTTTCATGGAGCAAATAGATTAGCAAGCAATTCGCTGTTAGAAGCAATCGTCGTAGCTGGAAGAGCGGCAAAATCTTCAATAAGCCAAAATAGTATTTTAAGATCGGATATTCATTCGGATTTTCCGTATTGTCTTGTGGTTGAAAAAAAAGAGCAAAGTGCCAGTGAGACCTTGATAGTTATCGATGAAATAAGAAAATTAATGTGGGATTGTGTTGGTATTGTGAGATCGGTTGCTGGACTGGAAAAGGCGAAAAAGGAAATTGGGCTGAAGATCGATTTTTTTAAAAATAAAGAAAAAAAAGAAGCAATAGTATCCTTACTTGAAGTCAAAGCCAAGAATATGGCCTTGGTAGCAGCTGTTATTATTGAAAGTGCGCTGCAAAGAAAAGAGAGTAGAGGAGCTCATTGGATAGTTGATTATCCAAAAAAGTTAGATATACCTCAAGACACCTCTGTCGCACTTCCTTCTCTATAAATTATAGAATTTTGTTTTTTAATATATCGGCAAGCAAAATAAGTAATAATCCCTATATTAAAAGTAGCAAAAAGATGATATAGAATTGACAATATTTGGTACCCCATCCATTTGCCAAGTGCCGGTTTGAAGAATGCCATGCCAGTGGATCGTATGTGGCAGAGTAGTAAGGTTTGTGACTTTGATAGTTAAGTCATCCCCATATTTAACATGGATAAGGGGCCGGGAACCTGGCCATTGAATGCAAAAGTGTGGAATTTTTGATCTTTGACTAGAGTAATAATTGTATCTTCTATAGTGAGCTCAAAAGTACGGGATTCACTATGGAGAGTCTCTCGAAGTCCTTTAAAGTACAATAGGAGAGCAAAAAGAAAGAGAAGTAGTTTTTGAAATGTAAAAATGGTGCTCTTAATCCATTGAGTCCTCTGGAAATGCATGGGTACATAGAAATCATTTTAAAGAGGAAAAACAAATAGGCACAATTTAGGATGAAAGTTACTTTTTAGTGCTAATAGTTGATGCGCAAAGAAATATTTTTTTAATCTATTTTAGAAAATTAGATAAAACAGAAAATCTTATTGGGCGACCACCCTTCCTAGTTGATTTGGCTCTTCTCTAGGGTTATGAATTAATGAAATCTCTCAGAGGAAGCACGCTAGGTTCAATAATGATAATGATAATAAATTTTTGACCACGATATTCTTCCAAGATTTAATCCTTCTATCTTTCCTTCTCCGAGGTTTTCTTGATTTTTCAATGCAGGGGGTGGAGAGAAGGGGGCCAATGAAATTGCTTTTTCTTGTTTTTTTTGGGGCTGTTTGGTCTTTTCAAAGGATTGCATTAGTCCTTTTCCAAGAGAGGTTTCTTCTTCCAATTGGATCAAAAAAAAGGGCGGTTTAGGAGAAGTTGGCAAGGCGGTATCCCATCTCCAATTTCTATTCGAATAAAAAACTAAGCTTGGTTCTGTATATCCCAAGGCACAGTTCATAGAGGTAGCGGGCATATTTTTAAACATAGCAGAGAGTCTGAGGGTGAGGGAAAGAAGCCGTAAGTCTTTGGATAAAAAAGAGAGGGAAGAAGCAAGCAAAGCATACAGAAGGGCCATAATGAAGGCAGAAGGAATAGAGAGGGAACGATTTTTTAGGTACGAAAGCAGTGTGAAACCAAAAAGGGATAAAGAAAGAAGGACCAAAGCTCCAAGTATTGGAATATCCTTCATTGAACTGTCTTGAGGCCATCCTTGATAAAGGCAAAAAAATATAAGGCTTAAAGCAAGGATTGCAAATAATCCAAGAAAAAAGAGAGCAAAAAGAAAAGAAAATCTGGTTTGTTTGGCTTCACTAATTCCTTGAGCTATTAACAAAAAATAAGCGGGAAAGCCTGGCATGATATAATGGGGAAGTTCCGTGGCATAGAAAGAAAAAATGAGAATAGGAGCTAGAAACCAGGAAAGCAAAAAACTATTCTCCATTGACCAGTTTTTCTTTAAGGTTTCCAAGAAAAATCCGAAAAATGCGGAGTTTGGATAGAGGCTTACTAAAGAAGATACAAAATAATAGAAAGGAATGAATGGGCGATTATCAAAAGCTTCTATGCCTCTATGAATGATGTGTTCTCCAATGCCTATTTTGAAAAAAAGCCCTTTTGTTTCGATCAATGCTGGGATAGCCCAGCAACTGACTATTGCAAGGCACAACAGCGAACCTGGAACTGGAGCAATATTGGCAATAGGTAGAGGTTTCCTCCAGAAAACAAACCGGTGAAGCAAATAAGTAATAAAGGCTATAAACCAAATTATAGGTCCTTTAGCAAGAAAACCGAGTGCAAGAGAAATCCAGAAAATAAAAAACCACAAATGAGACTTCTTTTTAAGTAAATTTAAAAATGCCCATTGAGAAAGTGTTTCAAAGAGTACTAGGACCATATCGGCAGTGGCTAATCTACCATGAATAAGGGTCTGTACGGAGACAATAAAACCTATAGGTGCTACCCATCGGATAGAAGAACAATAGCGATTGCTTATGCCGTAGAGAACAGTGGCTAGTATTGAAGCAGAAAGGATCGAGGGGAGTCTAGCAGAGAATTCATTAACTCCAAACAATTGATAAAAGAAGGCCATCAACCAATAAATTAAGGGTGGTTTATCCAACCTGAATTCACCATTAAAGAAGGGAACGATGAAATCTCTTTTTTGAAGCATTTCCCTTGCCGCCTGAGCAAATCTTGGTTCGTCACGATCAATTAGTGGTAGGGAATAAGATCCGGAGGAAAGAAGAACAAAGGCAAAGAAAAATAGGAAGAGGGGTGGCAAAAAAAACCATTGTTTAGAATGACAAAAAAGATTTATCCAATGGAAGGGGGGTGGGGTTTGATTTTTTTTAACTGAGAAGGGCTGTTAATGGAATCCATTTGTTGGATGCGTTATAATTTAGAAAGAATTAAGAATAATAACAGAGAACAATCTTATAACAAGATTATTTGGCTATTTGAAATTACTCTACGAAGTATTATATTTGTGATGAAAAAATAAATTTTCTTTTTTTTAGTAAAAAAAATCTATTGACTAAAATGGGAGAGTGAATAGGATAAACTCCCTACGATAAAGCAAAATTTTAAAAATTGTTCTTTGATAACTTTTGGTCGCCTAAAAACAGGATTGAGTTGTGCAGAACCTTATGTAAGGTTTTGCAGTAGTTTTGTGGCCTGCTCTAAAATTTAGAGCATTTAGCCAAGAATCTTTCTCTTTACGGAGAGTTTGATTCTGGCTCAGAGCGAACGCTGGCGGCGTGGATAAGACATGCAAGTCGAACGAAGCTTGTTCCTTGGCAACAAGGAACAAGTTCAGTGGCGAACGGGTGAGTAACACGTGGGAACTTACCCTGAAGTGGGGAATAGCCCATCGAAAGATGGGGTAATTCCGCATGTGATCGAAAGATCAAAGTAGGGGACCTGTAAAGGCCTTACGCTTCAGGAGAGGCCCGCGGCCCATCAGCTAGTTGGTGAGGTAATGGCCCACCAAGGCTAAGACGGGTAGCTGGCCTGAGAGGGTGGTCAGCCACACTGGGACTGAGACACGGCCCAGACACCTACGGGTGGCAGCAGTCGAGAATTTTTCACAATGGGCGAAAGCCTGATGGAGCGACGCCGCGTGGAGGATGAAGGCCTTCGGGTTGTAAACTCCTGTCACCCTGGACCAAGGCTTTCAGGTTGAATAAACCTGGAAGTTTGATTGTACAGGGAGAGGAAGGGACGGCAAACTCTGTGCCAGCAGCCGCGGTAATACAGAGGTCCCAAGCGTTGCTCGGATTTACTGGGCGTAAAGGGTGTGTAGGAGGTTAGATAAGTCGGATGTGAAATCCCTTTGCTTAACAAAGGAACTGCATTCGATACTGTCTAGCTAGAGGACCGGAGGGGGAAGCGGAACTCTCGGTGTAGCGGTGAAATGCGTGGATATCGAGAGGAACACCGGTGGCGAAGGCGGCTTCCTAGACGGTACCTGACTCTGATACACGAAAGCTAGGGGAGCGAACGGGATTAGATACCCCGGTAGTCCTAGCCGTAAACGGTGTGCGTTAGGCGTTGGCGGAATCGACCCCGCCAGTGCCGTAGCTAACGCGTTAAACGCACCGCCTGAGGAGTACGGCCGCAAGGCTAAAACTCAAAGAAATTGACGGGGGCCCGCACAAGCGGTGGAGCATGTGGCTTAATTCGATGCAACGCGAAGAACCTTACCAGGCCTTGACATGCCGTGTTCAGTTGCTGAAAGGCAATGGCCCGCAAGGGCGAACGGCACAGGTGCTGCATGGCTGTCGTCAGCTCGTGTCGTGAGATGTTGGGTTAAGTCCCGCAACGAGCGCAACCCCTATGTCCAGTTGCCGAAAGGCTCTCTGAACAGACTGCCTCGTATAACGGGGAGGAAGGTGGGGACGACGTCAAGTCAGGATGGCCCTTATGGCCTGGGCTGCACACGTGTTACAATGCCCGGTACAGAGGGAAGCAAGACCGCGAGGTGGAGCAAATCCCAAAAACCGGGCCCAGTTCAGATCGAAGGCTGCAACTCGCCTTCGTGAAGCCGGAATCGCTAGTAATGGCGCATCAGCTACGGCGCCGTGAATACGTTCCCGGGCCTTGTACACACCGCCCGTCACATCCTGAAAGCTGGTTGTACCCGAAGCCAACCGTAAGGTTGTCGAAGGTATGGCTAGTGATTGGGATGAAGTCGTAACAAGGTAGCCGTAGGGGAACCTGCGGCTGGATCACCTCCTTTCTAAGGAGTAAAGCAGCGATAGTATTCGGTAAGATTCCGAAGATATTCGTTGCTTAGGTCGATTACTTGCCCTGCAATCATTGATTGGAGGCAAGTAAAAAAAATGATACTGCAATCCTTATAATAAGGATTCTGCACAACTCAGTTCTGTTGAACTGGCGACCATAGCCTTTTAAAGCTAACACCAACGGCTTAGAATAGTATCTAGGAGAAGGTAAGAGGGTCCATTTTGACTTTAGCTAGCTGATTTTGTTGTTGAGTATCTCTTACTCCAGAGATAGGCATTTCTGGGAGGGAGAGAAAGCAACGACAAAATACTTTGTCAGGCAAAGAGGAATGAATCACCTTGGCCTGCTTTGGAAAAGAAGGAAAGAAACGATAATCGTACGAATAGATTATCGGGGGCATAGCTCAGTTGGGAGAGCGGCAGCTTTGCAAGCTGTAGGTCAGGGGTTCGAATCCCCTTGCCTCCACCAGCATACGATTGGCCCAAAGGTATTGGGCTTGGAGCATAGTTGGGTAATTTGAGAAAAATTAAGTGAGTGATAATATGCTAAGTTCGATTGGGCCTGTAGCTCAGTTGGTCAGAGCATGCGCTTGATAAGCGCAGGGTCACTGGTTCGAGCCCAGTCAGGCCCAGATGGTGGGCATTCCGATTTTCCTGACAGAGATTTTTCTGATAATTTGGGGAATGGAGAAGTTTTAAAAGGCTACTGTTCTTTGAAAACTGCAGGTGATTGAGAGTAAAACATTTAAGAGTACTTAAAGAGAGTTACAAGCAAGCAAGGGCACATGGTGGATGCCTTGGCGCCAGGAGGCGATGAAGGACGTGGCTACCTGCGATAAGCCTCGGGGAGTGGGAAGCACGCTTTGATCCGGGGATTTCCGAATGGGGTAACCCGGTACGAGTAATGTCGTACCATACCAGGTTGAATCCATAGACCTGGATAAGCGAAACCCGCTGAAGTGAAACATCTCAGTAAGCGGAGGAAAAGAAAGCGAAAGCGATTCCGTTAGTAGTGGCGAGCGAAAGCGGAACAGCCCAAACCAGTCAGCTTGCTGACTGGGGTTGTAGGACCACCATATAGGCAGTTGTAGAGCTAGGAGAAGCGGATGGAAAGTCGCCCCATAGAAGGTGAGAGGCCTGTATCTTAAAGCTTGCGCAACGCCTGGTGGTATCCTGAGTAACGCGATGCACGGGAAACTTCGCGTGAATCTGCGCGGACCACCGCGTAAGGCTAAATACTACCTGGCGACCGATAGTGAACCAGTACCGTGAGGGAAAGGTGAAAAGAACCCCGATGAGGGGAGTGAAATAGAACCTGAAACCGTGTGCCTACAAGGTGTCAGAGCCCGAAAGGGTGATGGCGTGCCTTTTGCTTAATGAGTCTGCGAGTTACTGTCTGTGGCAAGTCTAAATCCTTTTAGGATGGAGGCGAAGCGAAAGCGAGTCTGAATAGGGCGTTTGAGCTGCAGGCAGTAGACCCGAAGGGGAGGTGATCTACCCATGGCCAGGATGAAGTCACCTTAACCGGTGATGGAGGTCCGAACGGGTGACGGTTGAAAACGTCTCCGATGAGCTGTGGGTAGGAGCGAAAGACTAATCAAACCCCCTGATAGCTGGTTCTCCTCGAAATAGATTTAGGTCTAGCCTCATGTGCTGACCTGTGGGGGTAAAGCACTGAATGGACTAGGGCCCTTACCAGGGTACCGAATCCAATCAAACTCTGAATACCACAGGGTGGAACATGGGAGTAAGACGGTGGGGGATAAGCTTCATCGTCGAGAGGGAAACAACCCAGACCGCCAGCTAAGGTGCCAAAATGCAGCTAAGTGGAAAGGATGTGAAATTTCTTAGACAGTGAGGATGTTGGCTTAGAGGCAGCCATCATTTAAACAGTGCGTAATAGCTGACTCACCGAGAAATTTTGCGCCGAAAATGATTGGCGATTAAGCTGCATACCGAAGCTGCGGGTGTCGTTAAGACACGGTAGAGGAGCGTTCCAAATACTGTGAAGCGGGAGGGTAACCGACCGTGGAGTGTTTGGAAGTGAGAATGCAGACATGAGTAACGATAAGGCCGGTGAAAATCCGGCCCGCCGTAAACCCAAGGTTTCCTGGGGAAGGTTCGTCCTCCCAGGGTTAGTCGGGGACTAAGTTGAGGCCGAAGGGCGTAGACGATGTCAAGCTGGTTAATATTCCAGCACCACCGACATTTAACCGGAAGGGACGCATTTCAAGAGAAAGGCGAGGTGCTGAAAGTCCTTGTCCCGCAAGGGGACCTGAGGGAGAAATCCTGAGGGGATCTTTCAAATGAAATGCCAAGAAAAGCTTCCGGGTAGACTAAGGTGCCCGTACCGGAAACCGACACAGGTGGGTGGGTAGAGTATACTCAGGCGCGTGAGTGAAATCTCTTTAAGGAACTCGGCAAATTAGCCCCGTAACTTCGGGAAAAGGGGTGCCTCCTGCAAAGGAGGTCGCAGTGAACAGCGCCAACCGACTGTTTAACAAAAACACAGCTCTCTGCAAAGTCGTGAAGACGACGTATAGGGAGTGACACGTGACCAATGCTGGAAGATTAAGGGGAGAAGTTAGCCCTCAAGGCGAAGCTTTGAACCCAAGTCCCAGCGAATGTCGGCCGTAACTATGACGGTCCTAAGGTAGCGAAATTCCTTGTCGGGTAAGTTCCGACCTGCACGAATCGTGTAACGAGTTGGCGACTGTCTCAAAGAGATGCTCAGTGAAATTATAGTGGCGGTGAAGATGCCGCCTACCCACAGTAGGACGGAAAGACCCCGTGCACCTTTACTGTATGCTGTTACTGGACTTCTGTTATGGTTGCTTAGCGTAGGTGGGAGACTGTGAAGCTTCCTTTTCGGAGGAAGCAGAGTCGCCAATGAAACACCACTCTTCCGTAACGGAAGTTCTAACCAAACTCTCTGAATCGAGATTTGGGACAATGGCAGCTGGTCAGTTTGACTGGGGCGGTCTCCTCCTAAAAAGTAACGGAGGAGTTCTTAAGGTTCCCTCAGCACGGTTGGCAATCGTGCGTCGAGCGCATGGGTAGAAGGGAGCTTGACTGTAAGACCGACGGGTCGAGCAGGTACGAAAGTAGGACCAAGTGATCCGGTGGTTGAATGTGGAATCGCCATCGCTCATCGGACAAAAGGTACGCCGGGGATAACAGGCTGATCGAGCCCAAGAGTCCATATCGACGGCTCGGTTTGGCACCTCGATGTCGGCTCATCGCATCCTGGGGCTGGAGAAGGTCCCAAGGGTCCGTCTGTTCGCCGGTTAAAGCGGTACGCGAGCTGGGTTCAGAACGTCGTGAGACAGTTCGGTCCTTATCCACTGTGGGCGCTGGAGATCTGAGGGGTTCACTCCCTAGTACGAGAGGACCGGGAGTGACGGACCGCTGGTGTTCCGGTTGTGCCGTCAGGCGCAGCGCCGGGTAGCTATGTCCGGAAAGGATAAGCGCTGAAAGCATCTAAGCGCCAAGCCATTCCCAAGATGAGATCTCCCCATCAGGGCCGTGGTAGACTACCACGTTGATAGGCCGCGCGTGGAAGTGCAGTAATGCATGGAGCGGAGCGGTACTAATAGCCCGATTGGCTTGTAGTTCTCTAAGTGCTTAGGTCTTTTATTCTCAATTAACCTGCAGTTTTCAAAGAACGAAGTCGGTCTCTAGACCTCTTCCTTTGTATACAAAGGAAGAGGTCTGGTGACCATAGAGACATGGAACCACCCGTTCCCATCCCGAACACGGAAGTGAAACATGTCTTCGCCGATGGTAGTGTACCGATAGGGTACGTGAGAGTAGGGCGTTGCCAGAAATAAAATCCCTTACTTATTTAAGTAAGGGATTTTTTTTCTCTTGATGACGGAGCATAAGACCTCAAAGCTCGGGGCTGCTATCTAGCCTCAATGCTGTGGATTGGATACGGGAAAGGTAAAACCTCGTTCTAGGCTTGTGCTTAATTCTTGAGACTGAAGCTAGATAATTTTTTCCCGCGTCTAGAGTATTACATCTCCGATGGGCTTCTAGAGAAAATACGTGAGCATCTTGGAAACGGCCCCACCAGTTCGAAGCTGAAGATAGGGATGTTTATTCTTTTTAACTCCTTCTACTTGAGCTGTATGCTCTATATTGGGTATCGGCTGTCCTGTATCTCCGAGATCTAATGATACACTGGAGAGCAGCTTGACGAGGAACTGGCTTATTTTCAACGAACTACCCAATGCGGGTCTTCCGCTTCAGTAAGCCAATTCCTTGGACAAGATGCAGTCAGTTTGCATCTTTATTATTTTAAATCCATGGCAAGCCAACATACTTGATATAAAGAGGCGATTTCCTCTCATCTTTTCAAAAGAACAAGAAATTCCTGCATCTGCCTAATTGCTTTATTTTATTGACTGAGGTGCGTTTTCTTTAAAAGAATTACCTAAATTTGATGAAAAGATAAAATTTATGAATTTTATCGATAATATTTTTAATAATTCTTTTAAAATAATTCTAATGGCTGGGCTCTTTTTGTATTTTTGTGGATGTGTACATACCAATTATTTTCCTTATCATGGAGATGGAATACAAGAAGGAAAAGGGGGAGGGAAAAGGGTTATCCAGGGAATTGAAGTTTGGTCTGATGGTCTTCCGAACAAAAAGTATAAGATTATTGGAGTAATTCACGATGAAAGAAGTGGTCTTTTTTCTTCTGGATTGATCAAGGATGTTGTTAAGAAAGCAAAGTCAATTGGTGCCGATGGGGTTATTGAATATCAAGCTTATGCAGTTGCTGCCAATCAATTAGCTGCAGCTGCGGCTGGTTTTGGCACAAACGCAATGTACTTTCCTCAATCCTATGGATCAACAATGGGAAGTTGGTTGCCCTATGCTGGACCGGCTTCTGCAGGACTTTCTGGAGCACAAAGCGGACAGTCACGTTGGTGGGTATTTAAGTATATTCGCTCGCAGAACGATAAGAAGGAGAAGTAAATAAAAAACTTTTTTCTGCATAAAGAATGAAAAGTCTTCTAAAGAAAAGTCTATTGTTTTTTTTGCTTTTATTAGGAGTCTGGGCCTGTTCCTCAACTAATTATATTCCTTATGAAGGAGGAGGAAGGCAAAAAGGGAAAGGAGCTTCTGTTCAACAAATTAATGGTATTGATGTCTGGTATGATGGATTGCCTCCTCGGCCATACAAGATTATCGGTATCATTCATGATAGAAGAAGTGGTTTGAGAAAATCCTCTTTACTAAAAGATATTACTAAAAAGGCTAAAAAAATGGGGGCAGATGGCCTATTGGAGTACCAAGCTTATGGGGTTTTACCGGGCGGAGCAACCGCTGCCCTTGGATCTGCTGCCGGGCAAGCCATATGGGTTGCAGGGGCTTATGGGGCAAGTGCGGCCACCGGCCCAGGCTTGTTCATTGCAGCCCCTGTTTTAGTTGGCCTTTCTTCTGCAACTGGGGGGCAATCTCGATGGTGGGTAATTAAATACTTGGCTAATTGATGGAAATTAAGTCTTTAATATGGATTAAAAATGAAATAATTTAATAAATTTAAAAAAATAAATCATATGAAAAAAGTACCAATTACTGTTGCTTATGGAGATGGCATTGGGCCGGAAATCATGGAGGCCACTTTAAAAGTCCTTTTTGCTGCTGGAGCTGAGTTGGAGATTGAGACCATAGAAATTGGTCAAAAAATTTATATGCAGGGAAACCCCACTGGGATCGATCCTTCAGCTTGGGAAAGTCTAAAAAGAACAAAAGTTTTTTTAAAGGCACCAATAACAACTCCACAGGGAGGTGGCTTTAAAAGCTTGAATGTCACCTTTAGAAAAGCTTTAGGGCTTTTTGCAAATGTAAGGCCTTGTGTAGCTTATCATCCTTTTATTTTTACAAAACATCCAAAATTGGACTTAGTTATTGTCAGAGAAAACGAAGAGGATCTTTACAGTGGAATAGAACATAGACAGAGTATTGATTCCTATCAAGCCTTGAAAGTTTTGTCTTTTCAGGGAACCGAAAGAATTATTCGGTATGCTTTTGAATATGCTCGTTGCTTTCAAAGAAAGAAAGTGAGTTGTTTTACAAAGGATAACATCTTAAAAATTACAGATGGGATGTTTCATAAGGTTTTTGAAAGGGTTGGGCAAGAATATCCAGATATTGAAAAGGAGCATTGGATTATTGATATTGGTTCGGCTAAACTCGCTGACAGTCCAGAATCCTTTGATGTGATTGTTCTGGCTAATCTCTACGGGGACATTCTATCCGATGTAGCCGTTCAGATTGCAGGATCTGTTGGCCTTGGTTCTTCGGCCAATATTGGTGATAGATATGCTATGTTTGAAGCTATTCATGGATCTGCGCCTAGGAGAGCCGGACAGAATGTTGCCAATCCTTCTGGGCTTCTTTTGGCCGCTGTTCAAATGCTTATTCACATTGGACAAAATGCGGTTGCTGATCGCGTCTATAATGCTTGGCTTAGGACCATAGAGGAAGGCATTCATACGTATGACATTTTTAGAGAAGGGGTCAGTAGAAAAAAAGTTGGTACAAAAGAATTTTCCGATCAAATCATCCAGAATTTAGGGAAAGAACCGGAGGTATTAAAACCTTTTTGTTCCACTAAATTTAAAGAAAATCCTAAAACAAATTTTTCTATTGTTCTTCCTCAAGAAAGAAAAGAGCTAGTTGGAGTAGATGTTTTTGTTGAATATCCTCCTTATCCAGCTCAATTAGCAAACCATTTAAAGGGCTGTTCTGATCCATTTATTTTGGAATCGATTGCGAATAGAGGCATGTCCGTATGGCCTGCTTGCTTTGAGGAAGCTTTGTTGGCTGGTCCCTATCAATGCCGTTTTATTAAAAATAAAGAAAATAATTCAACCATTTCTCATGGTGATGTTGTTAGACTTTTGGATCGAATCCAGAAAATTGGATTGGAATTCACTAAAACAGAGTTATTGTATACTTTTAACGGAATAGAGGGATATTCTCGTAGCCAGGGGGAATAAAGAAGCAAAGCAACCAGGAATAATAGAGCAGTATTGCCCGGTGGTGTAATGGTAGCACAGAGGTCTTTGGAGCCTTTAGTCATGGTTCGAGTCCATGCCGGGCAGCCAAAAAGGATGTATGAGACTGGGTATTTCAACAAGTGTCTTTTCTGATAGGCCTATATTTGAAGTTTTACCTTTAATTGCTAAAGAAAAATTCGAAGTCGTTGAAATTTGGTCTTCTCCAGATTCTCAATTACAATACACCCATTTTGATGTCCAAAATCTCAAAGAGCTTAAGGAGCTTAAAACTCAACTTGCAGCTTTTAATTTAAAGGCGATTAGTTTGCACAGTCCCTTTTATCCTTCCTTTGACCTTTCTCATCCAGATCCTTCCATTCAAGAACAATCTATAAATGTGACTGTAGCTGCGGCTAAGGCATTAAAGGAAATTGGCGGAGAAATTCTTGTGGTCCATCCTTCTGGGGTGGAAAAAAATCAGTTTTCTGAATTAACAGAAGAAAATAAGAGACTTGAGTTGATTCGAAAAAATATTGGAATCATTTATCAATATACCCATAAATTAGGAGTAATTTTAGCTTTAGAAACTTTATTGCCTCAATTCCTTGGATCGAATTTAGACTTTCTTTTTCATCTTGTTTCCTCTTTTCCAGAAGATGTAGGGATTTGCTTCGATACAGGGCATGTTTTATTAAACCATCAAGCAGATATTGATATACAATATAAAAAAATCGCTAAGAGAGTGGTCTCTTTGCATATTCAGGATACTTTAGGCCAGCAGGATGACCATCTTGTCCCTGGGGATGGGATAATCAATTGGCAAAACTTTATTGAGGCTTTGAAAGAAGAAAAATTTAAAGGGGATTTTCTTCTAGAAATTAATGGTTTATCTTTTAAAGATAATCCTGAAGCTTTATTGCAAAAAGCAAGGCTTCAGAGTCTTGAGAAAATAAAGGGGAAAATAGAAAAGGATCCTTAAGACTTCTTTCTCTTTCATGATCGACTTACAGCGGAAAGCTGTGTATCAATTGCTTTTACTAACATGGGACTTACGTGCCATTCTTTTCCGTGGGTATGGATTATTGTTCCATCATAGGTTTGTTGAAAAATTCTACCATTTTTAAATTTGACTTGAATGGTCACATGAACTTCTGCTTCCTCTTGGGAAGTCCATGGATTAATTGAAGGCATGTCTACGTAATTCACGACGATTTGGTGACCTACTATATTTAATTTTTTACTATTTTCTGGATTGAAAAGGTCTTGTTCAAAGGCGGCACGCGCATTCTTTTTCCCTGGACCTGTTATAGAACCATACTGCCAGAGATAAACGGCTTGATCACATCCCCCAAAGATCAACATAGGCAGAAGCAATGCTAATCCCAAGGAAAAGATTTGTTTTTTGATAGCACCAGACTTCATTTTAACTCTTAAAAGTATTGAATAATTGAATATTTTTAAAAAGTAAAAAATTGAAGAAGAGTTTCTTTTTTGATGATGGTTTCAGTTGCTATCTGTTGCCCATAAGAAAATTTATGATCTTTTTGTTTGATCTATAAGCTCCTTGATTTTTTTTAGCTTACTACCAAATTCTGGTTCTTCGAGATAATCCATTATGGGTTTATCTAATCTATCTTTCCAATTGTCTTCAGGTCTTGAACCAGGATGATTGAATTGAAGTTCTATTCCTAAAAGATCACTAATAGTAAAAACAACAAGCCAGCAGGGAGAATGTAAAAGAGTTTCAATAAATCTGAGATGGAGTCGTGAGTCATAATGGTTTGGAAGCTCAGAAATATTCCATCCGAGAAAATCAGCAATTCTCTGTAGCTCTCTTCTCTCTTCACTATTAGGATTTTGAGCAGCTCTTTGACAGAGCTGATTAAATTGAACCCTCAAAGGAGGATGATCGTGGGTAGCATAAGTAGCGACCGATAGGGCAGGATATTGGGTGATTGGCTTATAGGAATGGTCAGCTAGCCTTTCGAACATCGGAATAGTAAAACCTGGAATCCCCATTTTTTGTAAAAGAGGTCTAACGTAGTGAGGGACTAAACCAAGATCTTCAGCAATGACGATTTCATTTTTCGCGGTTTCAAGGATAACACTTAGTATTTTTTTCCCTTGATTGGCATTAATAAGGGCAGACGTCTCTGGTTCATCAGGACCAGGGAAAAATCGTGGAAGCTTCCCTCCCGTTTTTGATTTTATTTCTTCGGTAGAGAGTGAAAGGAATTCATTATTTTGTTCAGGGAACCAAGGAAAGGCGTAGATTCGAAAAAATCCAAGAACATGATCGAGCCGAAAAGCATGGAAAATTTTTGTTGTTTGAAGGATCCTTCTCTTCCACCAACGAAAAGATTCAGCTTCATGATTTTCCCATCGATACAAAGGGAAGCCCCAATTTTGTCCCCATTTCTTTACAAACTCATCTCCTTGAAAAAAAGTTTCTGGTGGGGCACCACAACTCCATTGACAATCAAAAAGTTCTTGACTAGCCCATACATCTGAACTGTATCTGTTAATGCCATAGGGAATATCTCCCATCAGTTTTATGTTTTTGGAATCAGCATATTCTCTTACTTGTTTCCATTGAGTATAAGCAACCCATTGAATAAAGGAATAAAAACGGCGTTTTTCTAAAATCCACTTTTGATCTTTTTGTCTTTTAAGCCATTCGATTGCGTTTTCGTAAGTTTTTATTTCCTCTGGCCAATCGTTCCAATGTGTATTTCCAGCATTTTCGTCCACAAGAAACCTAAAAAGAGTGTAGGTAGCAAGCCAATCTTGGTTATTTTTACAAAAAAGTATAAATTCCTTTTTCTTGACAAGGTGAGAGGAAGCAATGAACCTATAAAAGGCTTTTTCGAAAAGTTTTTTCTTGATCGATTTTACGGTCTTATAGTCAATCAAATGATCTTCAAGCCTTTCTTTTTCTAAATTCGAAAATTTTAAATCTTCTGAACTAAGTCCAGGAATAAAATCAGGCTCCATAGTAACGAGCATGGGATCGTAAGCAATGGAACTTAGAGTATTGTAGGGGCTATTGTCTTCACTGGTCTCATTTATTGGAAGGATTTGTAAGTAGTTTATATGCATCTGTTTGCAAAAATCGATTGTGGAAAGCACCGCTTTGGTATCCCCAATTCCCAAATCGTTTTCTCTCCTTAATGAAAAAACCGGGGCAAGAAGTCCTACCCGTTTTTCATCTATATTGATTGGTCGCATAGAAAAAGTAAAAACGTTTGTAAGAACGAAAGAAAAAAGGATAAAATTGTCTTCAATTTAATTGTGTTAGAATACAATTCTTTTTGAATAGAAACAAAACAATTCAACTCCTCTTTTAGGGCCTTTTGGAACGACAAAATTTGAGACCCGATAAACAGAGAGGTTGGGAGGGGTTTTTAACAAGGAGAAGGAATTTAAAATTTTCTCCCATGAAATGAGGATGAGAAAGCATAAAAAATTTTCTTATCCAGCTTTCTCTTTTTGGATTTTTAACAAGGAAAAGGGGGTCTATAATACACATTTTATCTAATAATCCCATGAAAAAATGATGTTGATTTAGCCATCCAATGGCTTCGAGCCCGCTTTCTTCAGCGGCTTTAAGAATTAAGCCAAAATTCAGATGTGTTGTAATGTCGCAATCGGCAGGAAAAAGTAGTGGATTGGCAAAAACTTGATGGCTTTTGTAGCAGCGAAGGGTACCTTTAGAGCGCCACGGTGCAAAATATTCTTCTTTGGTTAAACCATAATCAATGATGAAAAACAGAGAAGAGGAGGTTTTAGCACTAGCTTTTTTAATCCATTCCATTGCTTCTAGATGAATTTCTGTTGTGTACCCTTCTATTTTTGGAATCCCTAACTCGTCAATCATCCATGCTAACTGACTATTTTCCTTAACTGGCAGATCGATAAAGCAAAGTTTATTTTCGTGATTAATTCCGACATAATGCTCCATCCACTTTCCCTTTTGAAAACTTATTCGTTTTACCGGCAGACTGTCTAAAAATTCATTGGCAATGAGGATAGTGAAATCAGATAGCATGGGAAGGTCTTCCCATTCAGTAATCCAAAAGAAACGGTCAGTAGTGCCAATCCGTTGATGAATCTCCTTTTTCTGTTGAATTTGGTTATAAGAAAAAGGCTCAAGAAAAAGGTAGGACAAGTTTTTTGATAATTCCGATTCGTTCTTGTCCAACCAATCAACGATGTCACAGGCCAGTTCTCCTCCTCCAGCTCCTGCCTCAAGGATCCAAAGAGAATCCCTTTTCCCCAACTGCTTCCAAACTTCAGTGCATTGCATTGCAAGAAAATCACCAAATAGCGTTCCTACAGAAACACTTGTAAAAAAATCTTCATTTTTCCCTATGCGTTTTTTTGTTCCTTGGACATAGTAGCCGTACTTGGGGTGTCCTAAATGTAAGGCCATATACTCGTTGAAGGGTATAGGGCCTTTTTCCTTTATTATTGAGAAGATTTCAGAAAGAAAGAACGGCTGGCTTTTTTTTGCAGTGTTCATGAAAAGAGAAAAAGAAAGAACATGATCTCAGTGATCTTATTTTTGCAAGGTCTTGAACATTCTATAAAAACTGCGTAAAGCTTGAAATCCCATCCGATGTTCAAGTCTTAATCTTTCAAACTGCTTAAGTAAAAACACTGCATCATCGTTAAAATAAAGCTTATCATGAACAGTTTCCCAAGGAGTAATTAAGCCAAGGTGTAGATACAAAGAAACAATTTCTAAATCTATGCCTGTTTCCTTGGACAAGGCTTCAAGAGAATAAAGTCTTAATTTTCCTTCACCCATTCCAGGAATGGAAAGGGAGAGAAGATTTTGGTCGTTTGTCTTTTCTTTAGGGTTCATTTTCTCTTACAAGTGTTTCTTTTTGCTTAGTTGTTCCCAAAGTTTCTTTTCTTCATTGTTGACTGCTTGGGGTACGTTTATAGATATAACAGCGTAAAGATCTCCTCTTTTTTTCCCATCCAAGTAAGGGAGGCCAAGTCCTTTTAATCGAAGTTTGGTTCCAGATTTGCACCCCGCTGGTATTTTTAAATTAACTTTGCCTTCTAGTGTTGGAATCTGGACGGTAGCGCCTAATGCGGCATCCCATGGTGGGATTTCTAGATCATAATAAAGATCTTTGCCTTCTACCCTAAAAAAAGGATGTTTTGCATATTTAACTTTTAAAAAGAGATCTCCTGGTTTCCCATAAGCCGAAGGTTCTCCCAGTCCAGCTAGGCGGATCCTTTGCCCTTCCTCAATACCAACAGGAATAGTTATTTGATAGGTATCTTTACGGCTCCCACCATCCATAGGACGAGTTACAGTGATTTGTCGCACCGATCCGTGAAGCACTTCGTCAAGGCTGACCAAGATCTCAGCCGTTAAATCTCTCCCTTTTTGCTTCTTCAGAGATGTTTCTCCATTTTTATGGAACAAATTTGAAAACAATCCACCAGGTTCAGAAAAAAACATCTCAAAAAAATCGCTAAATCCAGTGCCTCCAAAACTTGGTCCATACTCTCCTTGGTGTTCCCAACCTTTAGGATATGACCAGAAAGGAGGGACAAACTCTTCTTGGGTTCTATCCCAAGAAAGGAACATCTGATCATATTTTTTTCTTTTTTCTGGATCGCTCAGGACCTCATAAGCTTCGTTTATTTCTTTAAATTTCTCCTCTGCCTCTTTTTTGTCTTTAGCGACGTCCGGATGATAAATTCTGGCAAGGCGCCTGAAGGCAGCTCGGATCTCATCTTGAGTTGCGTTTTTGTCGACTCCTAATGTTTCGTAATAATTTTTAAACTTCATAAATGGGATTTCAAAAATAATATGATCAGTTGGTTTTTAACAATGCATTAAAATATTAAACTTTAATGTCAAATGGATCAAATCGTCAATGATTGGCCCTTTATTGGGACGATATCCAGTGAATGTCTGAACCTGGATGCCACTTTAGGCTGTGGACAGACTTTCTCTTGGAAAAGATTAGATAAGGGGGGATGGATTGGACAAGCTGGGACAATTCCTTATGCAATTTTTCCAGCAAGCGATCAATTATCCATTTATAGTCCATTAGGATCATTGGATGAATTCCAAGAATATTTTCAAACCACATTCGATCTTGAAAAAGTTTTTAACAGTTTTCCTTCCGATGATTCTATCTTAAACCAAGCAAGGCTTTTTTCTCAAAAACTGAGGATTTTAAAACAGGATCCTTGGGAAACTATCCTTAGCTTTCTTTGTTCGTCCGCCAAGCCTATCATTCAAATTCGTAAAATCACCCAATTGTTAAGGCGATTTTATGGAAAAGAGGTCTTGCCAGGATTTTTTTCTTTTCCTTCCCCTGAAGATATTTTAACCAAAGGACCTTCTCTTTTAGAACAATGTAAACTTGGATTTCGATCCGACTATGTATGGAAAGTGGCTTCCATTTTTGCAAAAGAGAATAAAAAATTTTTATCAATGCTAGCAACTGCCTCAACAGACACTATTCGACAAACCCTTTTGGAACTACCAGGAATTGGGAGGAAGATAGCTGATTGTGTTCTGCTTTTTGGATACGCTAGAATGGAAGTCTTTCCTATTGATAGATGGATGGAAAGAGTATTGCAAACCTTTTATTTCAATCTTCTTGAGAAAAGAAAAATATCGAAAAAGGAGCTTCTGAGCTTTTCTTCTAGCTATTTTGGTCCTTTTGCAGGATACGCCCAACAGTATCTTTTTTATTGGTCTCGCTCCGTTTTCTGGAAAAAGGGGGGGCTTTGGGAATATCAATAAAGAGTCAACTAAAGAGGCTGATTTTTTTTCTTCGGAGGGTTGAAAAACCTGTTTGTTATTCTAACCATCTGTTTTTTGTGCTCTCATCGCTTTTAAGAAATTGGTTCCTAAGTTCCACAAGGGCCCAGGGAATTTTTTTAATTCTTCAAGAACCGATTCCAAGGAAGTGATAAAATAGTTGATTTCTTCATCTCCTATGATCAAAGGAGGAAGGCATTTGACAATGTCCAGATTGTTTGCTGCAACTTGACTCAATATTCTATGTTCAGACATGAGGGTAGAAACAATTAATTGAGGGAAAAGCCCTTTGTCCATTGAATGAATGGTCTTCCATGCCATTTTTCCAGTGATGGACTTGGGTTCACCAAATTCAATGGCAATCATAAGCCCTTTGACCCGTACTTCTTTAATCCAATCATATTTTTTTTGGAGACCAATCAAAGCCGTTTCAATCTTTTCTCCACAGTTTTTGGAGTTCTCAATTAAGTTGTTTTCCTCTAGTATGGATAAGGTAGCAAGCCCACAAGCACAGGCGAGATTATTCCTCCCAAACGTTGAGGAATGAACGATACATCTATCGAGCCGATTAAAGACTTTTTGATAGATTTCTCTTCGGGTAGCTATAGCTCCACAAGGCACATAGCCACCACTTAAAGCTTTTGCAAGCGTCACAATGTCTGGCTCAAGATTCCAATGTTCAAATCCAAACCATTTTCCCGTTCTCCCTAAACCTGTTTGAACTTCATCACTAATCAGCAAAGTGCCATATTTTCTACATAATTTTTGAGCTTCCTCAAAGTAATTATCTCTTGGAAAATAAATTCCTTTTCCTTGGACAGGTTCGAAAAGAAAAGCAGCCACATCTCCCTTTTTTAGCTCATGTTCTAGACCATTTAAATCTCCCATAACGACATGTTCACAGCCGGGTAAAAAAGGACCGAATCCTTCATGAAAATAGGGATTTGCTGAGACGGATAGAGAACCCATACTTAGTCCATGAAAAGAGTTGGTAAGAGAAAGGATTCGAGGCCGTCTTGTTGCAGCTCTAGCAAATTTTATAGCCCCTTCTACAGCTTCTGTCCCACTATTACATATAAAGATGGCATTCAGATGAGAGGCTCCACAGGCCTCAAATCGTTTTACAAGGGCTTCAGCAAGGAGACCACTCAAGAGAGCTGAATCCATCTGGACCATATTCGGCAAATCCAAATCGAGTACCTCTTCGATCACTTTTTTTACTTTTGGATTGTTTCTGCCAACAGCAAAAACGCCAAAACCTCCAAGAAAATCCAGATATCTGTTGCCTTCTTTATCAAACAGATAAGCACCTTGTGCTCTGGTATAAATTTTATCAAACCCAATGATCCTTTGAACCTGAACGAGCGTTCTATTGATATATTGATAATGAAGTGAATAATTTTCACCCATTCGAGATTCTATAATTTTTTTAATGTCCATCAGCTTTTCCCTGTTTTAAAATCTTATTTTTTCTAATAATGCTTGTTGGTAAGAATAAAAAGACAATTTTTATTTTATCTAATAAACAGGAAAAGAATTTTTAATCTTTCACTTTGAAAAAAGGATTTGTTTCTTTTTCTTTCTGAATGGTTGTTGACGGGCCATGCCCAGGATAGACAACGGTTTGAGGAGGCAAAGAAAAAAGATAGTTTTTAATTCCTTCCAGAAGGGCCGAGAAATTTCCATTTGGAAGATCTGTTCTCCCTATAGAACCAGCAAAAAGAATATCCCCACAAAAGACAGCATGCATCCTTGGAACATAAAAAGCAACACTCCCTGGACTATGTCCTGGAATATGAAAAAGGATAAATTCTACTCCATTGCATCCCCAATGCACACTGCCGCCTGCAAGTACAGGTAAAGCAATGATTTCTTCTGGAGGGGCTATGGCTCCTTTGATACCCATATAGGCAACACCTCCGGAATTTTGGACTAAATTATAATCGGAAGGATGAACATAGACAGTGCAGTGAAAAGATTTTTCGATTAAACGAGCTTCCCATATGTGATCAAAATGTCCATGGGTAAGAAGAAGACTATCTACTTCAATTTTCTTCTGCTTAAGAAATGAAGTGATGCCCTGCGGAGCATCAATACAAATATAACCATGCTTTCCAGAGATGAGATACGCATTGGTTTGGAGTTCTCCTCCTGTATAAATAATTGGGTCTTTCATAACTATTTTTTCCAATAACTATTTTTTCCAACTGATCCTGTTAATCCTGGCCTTTTGAACCTCTTCAGCATAAATTTTTGCCGGATTTTCTCCAAAAACATCAATTTCTTTCCTATAGAGTCCGTTTTGGAAATCTACAGAATACAAGCCGAATCGGGGTGAAAAAGAGCCCCATTCGTAGTTGTCAACCAAAGACCAATAAAGATAGCCAAAAAGCGGTGCTCCTTCTTCTCGAAGTTTGTTTACGATGCGGACGTGCGCTCGAATATAATGACTTCTTAATACAGAATCTCTTCTTTTTTCCATCATCCCTGAAGGAGTATAGCGGTAAGCTAGCCCATTTTCAGAAATCAATAAAGGTAATTGATAATGAGTAAGTTGATGGGTAACAAAGGCCAATCCTTCAGGAAGCATTCTCCAATCCCACCATTTACTTGTAAAAGCTTCCATCATCCATTCATGGAAAGTTTTATTGCGTTTTGGTAATTCGTCATTCCATCTTGGCCATCGTAAGGCGTGTTCGACAAAAGGATCATAGTAGTCAAATGCTATGAAATCAAAAGGCCTTTGTTTGGAAGCATAAATAACTTCAAGTAGTTCTTTCCAAGCGCTTTCGAACGAACAGGCATAAGCGAGAAAATGTTGCGCTTTTTTGAGAAGAAAACCTAAGGCTTTTCGAGCAAGAGATATAGAGCTAAATCGTGCTTTATCGAAGGCTGAATCTAACTGTCTTGCTCTATCCCAAAGATAGGAGAAAAGTTTTTGTTTTTTGATACCAAAATAGTTAGCGTGCAGAAGATCTAACCAGGCTAAATCCAGCCAATAGAGGTTACTGGAATAGTTGTTGAAACTGACATAGGGTTTTAAGCCATGGGACTTATACAGAGAGTGAATCAGAAAATAAGCTCTGGAATGGGCTTCGAGTAGATGGATTAAACAGGTGGTGGCTGCATGAATTCCCCGGTTTGCCCCGGAAGGAAAATATCCGTACAGATAATGACAGGTCGCGAGCATATTAGGTTCGTTGACGGTAAGGAAAAATCTTGGAGGTTCACAATGAAAATCTTTCGGCAGATGTTCCAACAGATATTTTATAGTATACTCCACATAACGTAAGTAATGATTGATAGTGGATCGATGAATCCATGCATCAAGTCCTAACCAAGCAGGATGGGTAAAATGATGAAGGGTAACCACTGGTTCCAAACCAAGAGCTCTGCAATAGGCAAGGATTTCAGAGTATCTAGCCAGAACAGTTGGATCAAAGGGAGGGGGCTCTAAAAAGGAAGGATTCTCAGGATGAGGTAAATCATAGACTGGTTGTATCCGACTCCAACTTATTCCAAGCCTAAAGGCATTAAGACCAAGGGCTTTTGCTCTTTTTAAATCCTCTTCCGCCAGATTCCAAAAATTACAACTTTTCCCAGAAGGTTCGACCTGATTATCCCGTTCTGCCCATGCCCAATTATTGAGCGGTTCGCCTTCTCCATTCATTCCTCCTTCGTGTTGATAGGGGGAGGTAGCCACGCCCCATAAAAATTCATGATGGGGCCATTCAAAGGATACATTTTTTTCATTTTCTCTGGAGGGGTGTTTGGAGGCGACGGGTCTCTTAACCATAACGATCTCCTTTGTATTGACCAAACAATTCTCAATAAAATAAATTAAAATATTCGGTTTTTAATTGGTCGAATAAATGGAAAAGCGTCATGCGTGTTCTTTTTGTCCTGGTGACAAGCAAACTGGTTCAGGGGGATTAAGCTCGTCTTCCAACAAAATTTTGACAATCTTGTAGGCAGCCTTAGGGGTACTGTGTTTAAAAGCATTTTTTCTCATTTGTTGCAATTTTTGGGGATGGGAAAGAAGATAACTTACTTTATAGGCTAATGTTGTAAATTCATTGCATTTTATTGCAACTCCTTTTTCTAACAGATAATCGCTATTAAATTCTTCTTGACCGGGTATTGGAGAAATAATAATCATTGGCAAGCCCATGGCCATAGCTTCTGAAGCGGTCAATCCGCCTGGCTTGCCAATGAAAAGATCAGCCGCATCCATCAGTTTATGCATTGAATCTGTAAAACCATATATTCTAATAGTATGATTGGAAAGCTTTGAGGCTTTTGTTCGGATCTTTTCCTCCATTTGTGGGTTTTTTCCGCAGACCACAACGATCTGTATCGGCATTTGCAACGTTTCTAGAGATTCGAGGATGGCCTCAGCAGGACTCACTCCAAGGGCTCCAGCTGAAATCAAAATTACAGGAAGCTCCGGATCAAAGCCAAGGCTTTTTTTCGGCTCAATCTTGCTTGGAGAAGGTTTGAATATGGGATCAATCGGAATACCACTGAAAATGATTCTTTCTTTGGGAATGCCGAGATTGATCAGATGGATTTTGCTTTCTTCATTGGCAACAAAATACCTGTGGAAAACTCGACAAAGCCACATTGCATGGCAATGAAAATCCGTCACAACGATCGATAGCCGACAATCTATTTTTTTTGAGAAATCAAATAGGAAATGATCTCAGCGGGCAGAAAATGAGTACAAACGGTCACTTGAGGCCGGTACCTAGAAATAAAATCGATAAGTGGTTTGGTATTTAACCGATCGAGCATGAGTCTCATTTTATCGGTTTTCCAAGGCTCGTCGGTTGTTCGATACCACCAACCGAGAAAAGAAGGAGCTCTTTCAACTAGCTGGATATAAAGTTTTGAGTAAAAGTCTCTGAAGATTTTGTTGGTAAATTTTAAAGCATCTACGCAAATCACTTGTCCTACTCTTGGATCTTCAAGAAAAGCCTTTTCCAATGCTTCCGCAGCACGAACGTGTCCAGTGCCGGCACTTGTTGATAGGATTAAAACTCGTATTGATTCTAAATTTTTCACTTATCTTTTGGATTAAAAGAAACTATTTTTTCTGTTGCTGCTCTTGTGGTTGACTGTTTCTTAGGAGAATCACGCGGCTGTGTCCATCCACAAACATCTGATTGGTGTTTCGAAATATTGTAATCACATTGCCTGTCACATGGTCTTTATTTTCTTCAATCACTTCGGGATTGCCCGTTAATATTAACTTATCTTCTGGAACAATATATTCCATTTGAGATGCTTTGGCAGTCCTTTTTTCTTGTACGAGCACTGCATCTCCTTTGGCAATAAGTCTTTTGATTTCAGAACCACTTTCATCAAAGTAAACGGTCATTTCATTCGATCGCATTTTAAAATTGTTCGCTATGGTGATGACATTGCCACTAAAAAATCCTTGATGATTGTTTTGATCCATTCGGAAAGTATTCGATGTGACGACTGTAGCATCAGGGTTGGAAAGCAGTTCTGGTGGGTTTTCTTCTGGAAATTGACCAAAAACATTCAATCGGAGAAAGAAAAAAAGGAGTAATAACAAAAAGGGTTTCATCGCTCTATGGAATTTATGGTTTTGTTTCAAGGTTTCCACGAAGAGGCAGTGCCCCGGTTCGAAGCGAGGGGGTTGGTGCATGGCTAGGAGAAGAAGGCTCTTTTTTTTGATTCGATTTTCCAAGGGGTAGTTTATAAAGAACCATACGGACATTTTCCCGAAAAATTCCTTTTCTGTTATCGATTTCCCAATCCATGATGTTAGAGGTAAGCTTTAAATCTTTTCTTTCAATTTCAGCTCCATTCTTGGTGGAAAGCCTATTGTCCAATTTCCAAAAGTCGCATCGAGGAGAGAGGATAGTAGTAGTGACTCGATCGTTATCGAAAAGTTCGATTTTCATTTTCCGTATTTCTATTCTATTTACGCTCACTGCAACTGCTTCTTCTCCATGTATGGTTGCTTGTAGTTTTCCTTCTGCATTTCTCTGGGGTAAAATGAAATTTTTTATCACTGCTCCTAAAGGTAATGAGGGAGAGTCGGCAAAAAGACCATCCTCTAGAACAAATAGAAAAACAAAAAGAAAAACATTAAGGAACGGCTTCATGGATTTTTAAAAGGCATTCAAGCATTTGATCCACTTTGCCCAGTGGGATCATTGTCGAGGCATCTGACATGGCTTTTTCTGGATAAGGATGCGTTTCAAAAAAAAGTCCGTCAATGCCAATAGACACAGCGGCCCTGGCTAAAGGGAAAGCCATGGCTTCTTCCCCTCCTGTCTGCTTACCAAGTGCTGAAGGTCGTTGAACTGAATGTGTGGCATCAAAGATAACCTTATGTTTTCTAGACCGCATGCGAACAATCCCTCGCATATCGACAATAAGATCATGATAGCCAAAGCAGCTGCCCCTTTCTGTAAAAAAGAAATTTTTGCAGCCGGCCCATTGGAGCTTTTCAGCTATAAGATCAACGTCATCAGGAGCTAAAAATTGTCCCTTTTTTACATTGACAATTTTTCCGCTTTCTCCGCAAGCCAAGATTAAATCGGTTTGCCTGCATAAATAGGCAGGTACTTGAAGGATGTCAACAATTTGAGCTACTGGTTTTACTTGATCTGGAAGATGCACATCAGTCGTGAGGGCACAGCCCGTTTTTTCTTTGATTTTTGATAACATGTTTAACCCTTTTGTCAGGCCTGGGCCACGAAAAGAATTAATGGAGGAGCGGTTTGCTTTGTCAAAGGAAGACTTAAAATAAAAAGGAAGCTGGTATTTAGTTGTAATTTTTTTTAGTTCAAGGGCAGTATCTATAAGAAGTTCCATCGATTCGATCACGCAGGGACCGGCAATGACAATAAAAGGCTCTTTTTTTGTATTCATGACAGTTCCTATAAAAGGAATATTACTCTAGGAATGGGTTTTCTTTCGATGTTCCAGTGAGGCTTTTAAAAAAGCTACAAATAACGGATGTGGGCAATTAGGTCTGGATTGAAATTCTGGATGGAATTGACAGCCAACAAACCAGGGATGATTTTCTAATTCAATCAGTTCTACCAGCTCTCCATTTTCTGTTGTACCAGATATCTTCAAACCGAACTTTTCAAGTAGGGGCTTATAGGCCATGTTAAACTCGTAACGATGCCTATGCCGTTCTCTAGAAGTATCCCGCCTATAGGCTTCATAAGCTTTTGTATTGGGAAGGAGTTTGCATAGAGAGCTACCAAGCCGCATGGACCCTCCAAGGCTAGAAAGTTTTTTTTGTTCCTCAAGCAAACAGATCACAGGGTTTGAGGTCATACTTTCAAACTCTGTACTGTGGGCATCGGTCAGTCCAACAACATTTCGACTAAATTCAATAATAGCGGTCTGCATGCCAAGACATAATCCAAAATAGGGAATGTGATGAAGCCGTGCATATTTTGCTGCCTCTATTTTTCCCTCAATGCCTCGACTGCCAAAGCCTCCAGGAACCAATATTCCATCTGATCCTTGAAGCAGCGTTTCGGCCCCTTTTTCTTCGATTTCTTCAGCATCCACTTTTTTGACTTCCACTCCACAGGAAAGAAATGCTCCCGCATGGGTCAACGCTTCATAGATACTTTTGTAGGCGTCCTGATGACCGATATATTTGCCTACCACTGCAATAGAAAGCTGATGCGAAGGATGCATAATTTTTTCGACAAAAGCTTTCCAATCTGTTAAATCGGCTTCGGGCAGATCAAGTTTCAAATACTTGCAGACAAGAGCATCTAGTTTTTCTTTCTGAAGCATCAGAGGAACTTCATAAATAGTATGTTGAACATCTAACTCTTCGATGACCCCTTCAATGGAGACATTACAGTAGAGAGAAAGTTTTGCCCTAACTTCCTCCGTCAGGGGATGATCGGATCGGCAAACTAGAACATGAGGCTGAATGCCTATTTCTCGTAGTTTCGCAACACTCTGCTGGGTTGGTTTTGTTTTGAGCTCTCCAGCAGCCTTGATGTAAGGCACATAGGTGACATGGACGAACAAAGCGTGATCAGAACCAACTTCTAAAGCCATCTGTCGGATAGCCTCAAGAAAGGGAAGGCCTTCAATATCTCCGGTTGTGCCTCCGATTTCAGTGATCAAGATGTCGCAGCCGCTACTTTCGGCTACTCGCATAATTCGGTTTTTTATTTCATTGGTCACATGGGGAATGACTTGAACGGTTTTGCCTAGATATTTTCCTTGTCTTTCTTGTTGAATGACCGCTTCGTAGATTTGTCCTGTGGTTGTATTATTAAGCTTGGAAAGTTTGACGTTTGTGAATCTTTCGTAGTGACCAAGATCTAAATCAGTTTCTGCTCCATCTTCAAGGACATATACCTCACCATGCTGATAGGGGTTCATCGTCCCAGGATCAACATTGAGGTAGGGATCTAGTTTCTGTAAGGAAATTTTGACTCCCCTTCTTTCTAATAGAGTTCCCAAGGCTGCTGCTGTAATGCCTTTACCCAGAGAACTAATTACTCCACCTGTAACAAAAATATATTTCATAGCAGCTCTTTATTATGTTTAAGCATTTGGTCGGCCTTCGACAAGTCTTCAGGGGTGTCTATAGCCACAGTTTGATAGGCAGTAGAAACCACCCGAATAGGAATTCGGTTCTCTATTGCCCTGAGTTGTTCCAAGGATTCCACTTGTTCTAATATTCCATATGGAAGAGAAATAAATTTTTGTAAAGCCCATGATGAAAATGCGTAAATACCCACATGCGCCTGCAGCGAATAATTGATCGTTTTATTTTTCAGAAAAGGTATTGGTGCTCTGCTAAAATAAATGGCAAAACCATCTACATCGCAAACAACTTTTACGACATTTGGATTTTTCCTTTCGGAGTCCTCCATAAGTTTTCTTGCTAGGGTGGCAATTGGAGCTGCTCCCATGCCCTCAATAAGCCTGTCTATTTCTTTCCCAGGAAGAAAAGGTTCGTCCCCTTGGAAGTTTACATATCTGTCTGCCTTATATAAAGCGGCTACTTCAGCTACTCGATCCGTTCCGGAAAGATGGCTCGATTTAGTCATCAATGGTTCCCCGCCAAAACCTTTCACTACGTCAAAAATTCTTTGATCATCAGTGGCTACCACAACTTTCTTTGCTCTTTTGCATTCCATAGCCCTTTCCCAAGCCCATTGAATGAGTGGTTTGCCTCCTAACATCGCTAATGGTTTGCCAGGAAACCTACTGGAACCCCATCTAGCAGGAATAACAATGATGGTTGTCATGAAGGACTCAGAATGAGATTTTGCTTCTTTCAAAAAAAGGCTGCGATTACTCATTTTCAACAGAAAGAATTACATCAATGGCTTCAAAAAGAGAAAAGGTCACATAGGTCGCAAGCCGACAGGCTACAAACGCATCGAGGTTTTTTCTTCCCAGGTTTATAAAAATAGTTTTGCATCCACTGTTTCTGCCGCAAAGGACATCAGCTAGTCTATCTCCCACAAAAAAAGATCTGCCACAATCGATATCATATTCTTTAGTAGCCTTCCAAATCATTGTCGGCTGTGGTTTTCTGTCCCAAGTGATTTCCTGTGTAGGTCCTTCATAAGAAAGATAGATCTTTTCAAAAAAACTGCTACCAACCATTTCTAATAGTCTCTGATTGACCTTTTCAACGTCCCCGGCTGTTAGCAGTCCTCGGGCAACACCCGATTGATTCGAAACGATGAATAACAGAAAACCCGCTTTTTTAAGTCTCAAAAGTTGTTGATCCAAGCCATGGGGAATTTCTATCAGTTTTTCGTTTTTTAAATAGGGTATATTTTTAATCAGCGTGTCATCTCTATCAAAGAAAACAGCCTTGTTCATAGTCTTGAGTCGATCGTAGGAGGGAAAGATAAAATGCTTTGTTTGAGTTCGGCAGGAGTGCAGGTGGCGGTTCCTAGTTTTCCAACAACAACCCCCGCCCCATGATTGGCAATCAGAGCTGCTTCAAATCCAGTGGCTCCAGCTGAAAGCGCAAGGGAAAAAAGACTGATAGCTGTATCTCCAGCTCCAGAAACATCGAAAACCTCTCTAGAAACAGCCGATATGGTTTTAGGTTTTCCTTCCCTCTCCAACAGAAGCATTCCCTCTTCCCCTAAAGTGACAAGGATGTAGGAACAGTGCCATTTTTTTTGGAGTATTCTGGCAGCTTCCACAATCTTTGTCAGATCTTCTTCGTGAACATCTGGAAAGCCTGCAAGAGCGATTGCCTCTTTTCTGTTTGGCTTAACGACACTCACTCCTGTCCAGTTGAGGCGGTTGTTTGAATGGGGATCCACAGCAACAAGGATGTCCTTACCTTTGGTATGATTTAAAATAAAATCGATGATCGTTTGATCAAGCAACCCTTTGGCATAATCTTCGATAATGATAAGATCTTTAGAATCCAATTCCTTTTCTAAGTAAAGCAAAATATTCTGGGTAATTTCCTTAGGGATTGGTTCTTTTGTTTCCCTGTCCACCCTTACTACCTGTTGTTGCCTGCCGAAAATTCTTGTTTTTTGGGTCGTTTGCCTATTTTGGATGATTTGAATGCCACGCAGGTTGCATCCAAAATTTTCCAAAGATTGAAGCAATTTTTTCCCTGCCTCATCTTCTCCAACAACTCCTAAAACAGAAACCTCTTTTGTAAATTCAAGCAGATTCCGAGCCACATTAGCTGCGCCTCCAGGAAAATAGGAACATTTCTGGACTTCTACGATTGGTACAGGAGCCTCAGGAGAAAGACGAGAAACCTTTCCCCAAACAAATTCATCGAGCATGAGATCTCCAATAACTAATGCCCTTAATTTTGAAAAGCGAACTAAAAAATGGTCGATGGCGTTAGCAGAAAAAAACATAACAAAGCATGCAAGATTTATAATAATGAGTCCAGTATATGAAAAATCATTTTTTATCTTATATTTTTAAACCGTTTTTTTTGAATAAACCTTAATTAAATTTCAAAAGACTATGAAAGTGGAGCAAATAGACGACAGAAAAAAGGTGAATAAAAAGGTCGGGTATTTGGGCCCCGAAGCGACGTTTTCTCATCTTGTAGTCAAGAAAAGATTCCCTGATTGGCAACACCATTCTCTGGGCTCTATAGAGGATATTATTGAATTTGTCAAGACATTTGCCGATGGAGAAGAAAGGATTGGATTGATTCCAATTGAAAATTCCACTGGAGGAATGATTCTTGAATCGGTTGATTTGCTTTTGGAAGAAGACTTCCATCTTTATATTCAAGAAGAGCTTTCGTTGAATGTTCAATTGGCATTGATTGGAAGAAAAGGTCAAGAAATCAAAGAGATCTATTCCCATCCTACTCCTCTTTTTTATTGCAGGAAATGGCTGAAAACAAAGTTTCCACGGGCTAAAATACAGAAGACAGCTAGTACTTCAGAGGCAGCGAGAATAGTTTCTGAAAATCCTTATTCTGCGGCACTTTCGACTCGTTTAGCTGCAGAAATTTATAAGCTAGATATCCTAGAGTTTCCTGTACTTGAAGGAAATGTCAATCTCACACAATTTTTTGTCTTAAGTCCTTTTCCTTGCGTAGGATCGACTGCCGAAACAACCATTGTTTTTTCAGTAAAAGATGAGCCTGGAAGTTTGTGTTCCTTTTTAGAACCTTTCAGGGATGGCAAATTAAACATCAAAAGGATTGTTTCCAGGCCTATTCCTGGAAAATTGAATACGTATCTATTTTTGTTATCGGTTCAAGCAGGCAAAGAGTCGGTTCCTTTGGAAAAGGCTCTTCGTAAGGCTGAACAATATGCTATTTGGCTTAAATCTTTGGGGTCTTATCCCATAAGGGAAACCTTTAATGTTTAAAGCTAGAACTACTTCTTACCACCATCCTTCTCCCCATCCTGTGGTCCATGGTTCAAATCCAACCGGTTCCCATACATTTTCTAGAATGGTTTTTGTGGGAACTTTTTGGGTATAAGAAGGGAGCGATTCTTTGGGCCACAGAAAAAACTCTTCCCCTTCGACGATTAAATAATGTGGGCTCTCTATACTAGTTTTAAATGGAGAGACGATCTTTCCAGCAACAGTAATCGTTTTGCCAGTTGAATAGACTTTGGGATCGACTTTCCCTTTGTACCATAAATAGAATTTTCCTTTGGAAGGAGATTGTACTATTGGCTTGTCTGTTGTGGGATCTAGAGGTTTTTGAATAATCAACATCAAACTTTCTCCCTCATGGTTCATACATCGTTGGATGACTCCTCCTAAAAGAACGTTTTGGCCGATGAATGCGCTAGGACGAGCTGATAGTAAGGAAAATGAGGGTTGTTTACTAGCTTTGTGACGATAGGATCCTGTAATGGGGCTGATTGAACAGCCTCCAAGTAGGAAAAGGCTTAGAAAAAAAAATAACATTTTTTTTGAGTTGCCAATCAGAATATTCACTTTCAATAGAATAGAAATGTATGGTTAATGAAAGAGTTCATTGACGTTTCGTCGTTTGTGAAAGAAAACTATCAAAATATTTTTAAAAAGAAAGATCTAAATGGTAAGGGTGGCGCTTATTCAAAGCATTGGAGCTGTTGATCCGACTCAAGGACTGGCTCATCATTTGGAACTCATCAGCCAAGCGAAAGAACTCGGCGCAGAGATTATATGTACTCAGGAACTTTTTAAAACCCGTTATTTTTGTAATCGAATTGATCCTGAATTTTTTAGTTGGGCTGAAGACATTAATGGTCCTACCCTTCAATGCTTCATGGAAATTGCTAAAAAACTTCAGGTTGTATTGATTGGATCGATCTTTGAAAAGCGGGCTCCTGGATTATATCACAATACGGCTATTGTAGTGGATGCAGATGGAAGCTATTTGGGCTGTTATAGAAAAGCGCATATTCCGGATGATCCAGGTTATTTTGAGAAATACTATTTTGCAGCTGGAGACAACGACTTTCCTGTTTTCCAGACCCGTTATGCAAGAATTGGAGTCTTAATTTGTTGGGATCAATGGTTTCCAGAAGCTGCTAGAATTGCTGCCTTAAAGGGGGCTCAGATCATTTTTTATCCTACCGCTATCGGATGGCTTGTAGAAGAAAAAATGGCCTTTGGACAAGATCAGTTGACAGCTTGGCTAACTATTCAGCGAGCACATGCCATTGCCAATGGAGTTTTCGTAGCTTCCATTAATCGAACTGGGGTAGAAGGAGACGAAAAAAGTCGTTGTATTGAGTTCTGGGGGAGAAGTTTTTTGGTTGATCCCTTTGGTAGAATCATCAAACAAGCTGGAGAAAAAGAAGAAATTCTGGTTGGAGAACTGGATTTTAGCCTCATAGAGAAGACGAGAATAAATTGGCCCTTTTTACGGGATCGGAGGATCGACCTTTATGAACAAATCACTCGAAGATATTTTCCTTAATTCTGTAGCTATTTGCTAGATCCATGCATACGGGCTCTTTCAGAAATAAAAATTCTCTAACTGCTTCATTATGCTGTTTTATATTCCCAGCCGAATGGGAAAAGCATAGAGCAACTTGGCTTACTTGGCCTAGAAAAGAAAGTATAAGTTTTCCAGGACTTTCCCATGCAGCTGAAGAAATCTGGATTCAACTGGCATTGGCTATCTCCCAGGATGAGTTGGTGAGAATAAACGTGTTTGATAAAACGCAGTTTGTTGAGGTAGAGAATCTTTTCAAAGAGCGGGGGGGAGAAATCAACAAAAAAATTTTTTTATACGAAAATCCCGCATATGAACCATGGTGTAGGGATCATGGACCGATTTTTGTTCGCAACGAAGAGGAAATAGCCGTTGTGGACTTTATTTATAATGCCTGGGGTGGAAAATATCCTCCCTATGATCTGGATGATCGTGTTCCGGAAAGAATTGGAAAATACTTAGGAATGCGGGTTTTTTCCCCAGGGATTGTTGTGGAAGGAGGGGCTATCGATTCCAACGGCAGTGGAGTGCTTCTTGCTTCCAGAAAAAGTATTGATAATCCCAATAGAAATCCTGGAGTTGGCCTAAAAGTAATCGAAAAGATATTTTATGAATTTCTTGGAATCAAGAAAGTAATTTGGCTAGAGGCGGAAATCATGGGGGATGATACCGATGGCCATGTCGACCAGTACAGCAGGTTTGTGAGTGTCAATACCATAGCTTGCGCATTTGAACGAAATGCTTCGGATGGCAATTATCTAAGTCTTCGAAAGAATATCGAACAATTAGCTAAAGAATGTGATTACCGAGGGAAGCCTTTTGAAATAGTCGAAGTGCCAATGCCTAACCCTGTCATAAAAAATGGAATGCGATTGCCCGCTTCGTATTTAAATTTTTATCTGACAAATCATTCCCTCTTTGTTCCTGTTTTTGAAGACCCAATGGATGAAGTAGCTCAAGAAATTTTGCAAGGTCTTTTTCCCGAAAGAAAAATCTGTCCTTTTTTTGCCAAAGATTTAGTTTGGGGATTGGGAGCCATTCACTGCATCACTCAACAGGAACCAGGTTGGTAAGAAAAGATAAAGATAAAAGAGAACCATTATATGATTTATCATCTTTCTTTGAAAGCTGTGGCCTTTGGAACCGGATTCATACATCTGCTTCTTGGGACGATCGCTTTTTTATATCCCTCCTCTTTTTGTCAATTCCTTAAAAATTTTCCTAGAAATGATTTTCTAGGCAAGGTGCTAATGGGCACTTCGGTACTCTGGGTCATCATATTATTGGCGACTATGGATCTTGGTGAATATACGCAGTATAGGATTTGGTTTATTCTTTTTGCTTTTATATTTGGAATACTGGTGATAGTGGCTATAGAGGACTTCATTTCCCTAAGGGCCTTAGCGCTTTTGCTTTTGTTGGGAGCGAATGTCATTTTAGATGGCACCTTTTTAAGTATGCGAAGCTGGCGGATTCTCCTTGTGCTCTTAGCTTACGGCTGGATACTTGTAGGTGTTCTTTTCGTTGGTATGCCTTATCTCGCTAGGGATAAGATATTGTACTTTTGTTCTTCAGAAAGAAAGATTAAATTGATCGCCCTTTTCACTCTCCTTTTTGGCCTGGTATTATCTTTGCTTGGTTTTATCGATGCATAAGATCTTTTATAAAGACAGAATGCTGATCATCAGGGCTGGAGGCTTGGGGGATTTTATACAGACTTTACCAGCTATTTATATTTTAAAGAATCTGGCGCAACCTTCCAAGCTGGATCTCCTTGGAACTCGTAGATTTGGGATTCTAGGCGAAAATCGGTATTATTTTGATAAGGTTTACGATATAGAAGAAGCTTTTTTTACCCCTCTTTTTTCTCAAGATCTTATCCCCAGATTAGCTCTTAGAGACTATTTTGCGTCTGTTGACATTGTTCTCTGTTATACCCCTGATGAACAAGGGATTTTGAGAAAAAATCTCTATGCTTTAGGAGTCAAAAAAGTGATTTACTGTCCACCTTTCAGAGGCGTAGGAAATGTTGTGGAATGGCTTGCTAAGCCCATTATGGAATTAGGCATCATAAATTCTTTAGACTGTCTTCCCCCGCCAATGATTTTTCCCTCTAAAGAAGATGACGAAAAGGCATTAGGCTTATTATGTGGCATAGAAAAGGAAAAAGTAAAAATTGCTATTCATCCTGGAAGTGGAAGTCAAAAAAAATGTTGGCCAGTAGAAAATTGGCTTTCTTTTTGTCAGCGCATACAAAAAATGGGCTGTCGGCTTATCCTCATAATGGGGCCAGCTGAAATGGAAAGAAAAGAGTTAAGTGAGATTCCAGCCGATGTAAGAATAATAAATCAAGATCTTCCATCGGTGGGTGCTATCCTCAAATTGTGTAACTTATTCTGTGGACATGATAGTGGTATAACACAGTTGGCTATGGCCGTTGGATGTCCTTCAATTGCTTTATTTGGTCCTACAGACCCAACCACTTGGATGTACCCAAGACTGGACAAAAGATTCAAAATATTGTGGAATAAGGAAAGAAGACTAACATTTAGCGTAGATGAAGTTTTTAGTTGTTTTCTGAAATGTTTAAAAGAAGGTGTTTAAAATGACCCGATTCATATACTTGGATCACAATGCAACTACTCCTGTTGATTCTGAAGTTCTTAAAGAAATGGTTCCCTTTTTTTCTGTCTACTATGGGAACCCTTCCAGTCCATATCGACTCGGTCAGGAAGCCAAGCAGTATGTAAAAAAATCAAGGATTGCTCTTGCTCGGTTTCTAGGTTGCGAAGAAGAAGAAATTGTTTTCACTAGCTGTGGGACTGAATCAAATAATGCTGCGATCCTGTCGGCGCTTCGAACCACAGGCAAAAAAAGAGTCATTACGACAGCCACGGAACATTCCGCTATTTATGAGTTATGCGTTGATTTGGAGAAAAGAGGGTTTGAAGTTCTGAGAATTGGTGTGAATGCATCTGGTTTGTTAAAGATAGAAGAGATAGAAAAACATCTGACTGCAGATACAGCTATAGTCTCTGTGATGTGGGCCAATAACGAGACCGGCGTAGTTTTTCCTATCGAGCAAATCGCAGCGATGTGTCAAGAAAAAGGGGTGTTATTTCATACCGATGCGGTGCAGGCGATTGGGAAAATTCCGATTGATCTATCTAAGGTTCCCGTTGACTTTCTTTCTTTGACTGGTCATAAGTTTTACGCACCAAAAGGGATTGGTGCCTTGTTCATTCGTAAAGGGAAACAGTTTGAACCTTTTATGCGAGGAGGATCTCAAGAGATGCATCGTCGTGCTGGAACAGAAAATGTCCCGGCCATTATTGGAATGGGTAAAGCTATCGAGCTCCTCTCTCAGAACATGGAAGAAGATAATAAGAGGATTTTGCAGCTAAGGAATCTTTTAGAATCGAGAATCTTAGAAGAAATTCCTTTTACAAAAGTCAATGGCGATAAAGAGCAAAGAATTGTTAATACGACAAATATTCTTTTTGAAGGCGTGGATTCAGAAACTCTTCTTTTTGATCTTGACCAAAAAGGCATATATGCTTCCGGTGGATCAGCTTGCACAACAGGTTCATTGAAGCCATCTAGGGTATTGACAGCCATGGGTCTTAATCCTATAGAAGCCAAATCAAGTGTTCGTTTTTCCTTAGGAAGGTCTAATACTGAAGAAGAGATTCATAGAGCTGTTGACGAGATTAAAAAGTCTGTGGAAAAAATAAGAAAAAAATTACCCAAATCTTCGTAGTTCATCTTTTTTTCTTAAGCTACAGCTTTTTTAATCATTGGAAATACCCTTTCAAGTCATTTGTGAGGTGTTGTTAAAGTGCCTGTATTCGGGGATAGGAGTGTGCCTTATTAAAAAAAGTTGGATGATAATGTAAGATATTTATATAACTTATTTATGTAACTTATATTAGTAGACTTTCATGCTAAAATGTTCGATCGAAGATATTCTTTCCATAGAAAATTTAAGAAATACGCTTTTTCCTGTAACACGGAATAGAGTTTTCATGGCTCATGCGGCCGTTTCTCCTTTGCCCGCTCCTTCGGCAGAGAAGATATCAGAAGCCGCATTTGAGTCTTCTGATTGGAGTCAAGAAACAGAATCGTTTTTTGAAACCATTACAAAAGCCAGAGAAACAGCTGCTAAATTAATCAATGCTAAGCCCTCCGAAATAGCTTTGCTAGGCCCTACCGCTCTTGGGCTTAATTTGGTAGCCAATGGTATCCCATGGAAGCCAGGAGATGAAGTTGTCTATTATCCAGATGATTATCCAACCAATGTCTATCCATGGAAAAATCTTGAAAAATTTGGGGTTAAAGCTGTTCCTTTATGTCCTGAAGAACCAGGCAAAATAACCTTGCCTTTAGTTTTGAGTGTCCTTAGCTCCAAAACGAAGCTTGTGGCACTGGCTAGTTGCCATTATCTTTCAGGTTATCTTTTGGATTACAAAGAAATTGGCAAAGCGCTACATGATCGGGGCATTTTATTTAGTTTAGATGGGATACAGTCCTTAGGCATTTCAACTATGGACTCTGAATATTTTGATTTTCTCAGTGCTGATTCTCACAAGTGGCTTCTAGGTCCTCTTGGAGCGGGGATATTCTATTGCAAAGAATCCTTACAGGATTACCTAGCTCCTTCTTTGCTTGGCGCATGGAATGTCAAGTCTCCCCATTTTATTGCCCAGGAAACAATGGAATTAGAAAAAGGAGCTCGACGCTATGAAAGTGGGGCTCTCTATGCTTTAGGCATTATTGGAATGGAGGCTTCGATGGATCTTTTGCTTGCAATCGGTATTGATAAGATCAGAGAAAGGATTCTTTTTCTACATCAGTATCTTAGAGAAAGTCTAAATCGAATTGGTTGGAAATGCTTGTCAGACGATTTTCCCCTTGAGCGATGTTCTGGAATAATTTCTGCAACAGCAACTGGAGTTGATCCTACAGAACTGCTTGCCAAATTAAAATCTCAAGGAATAATAATTTCTTTTCGGATGGATAGGAATAAAAATTGGTATATTCGATTTGCTCCGCACTTTTATAACACCGAAGATGAAATTAATAGAGCTATTGAAATCTTATCCCATAAAGACTGAGATTTCCTTTGTATTGGAAAGAGGTTATGCTTTTTGACTATCATCTTCATACTCCACTATGTGGTCATGCTGTTGGAGAACCGTCGGAGTATGTTAAAGTGGCGATAGAAAACAGACTAGTCGAAGTGGGGTTTGCAGATCATAACCCTATGCCACATTATTTCGATGACTGGAGAATGTCTATTGATCAGCTCGGAGAATATTTCCAAATGATTGAAGAAACAAGAAAAGAATTTCCAAACTATCCTATAAGGCTTGGATTAGAGTGTGATTTTCTTTTGGGGTATGAAAAGCATATTCAGTTTTTAGCGACTTTAGCTCCCTGGGACTATCTTATAGGCTCCGTACACTATATTTCTAAGGATTGGGACATTGATAATCCCTCAAAATTAAATAAATGGGATGAATATTCAGTTGAAGCCGTCTGGACTGAATATTTTGCTTTGTATACAAAGATGGCTTGTTCGGGCCTTTTCGATTTTTTAGCACATCCTGATTTGGTAAAAAAATTTAACCGGAAACCACAACAAGATCTTTCTTTTTATTACAAAGAAGCCATTAATGCGATGGCTGATCATCATCTTGCTTTTGAAATTAATACGGCAGGTCTCAGAAAACCAGTTCAAGAAATTTATCCAGAAAAACGCTTTCTAGAAATGGCTTATGAAAAAAGAATTCCTATTTTAATTAGTTCTGATGCCCACAGTCCTGCCGAAGTCGGCAGCGACTTTGATAAAGCTCTTTGCCTAGTCAAAGAGGTTGGTTACAGGGAGCTGACACGATTTAATTCAAGGAAAAAAGTCGTTTATCCTTTATAAAAAAATGCAAATTGACAGCGATGGGGTCATACTATGCGGGGGGCAAGGCAAACGGATGGGAGGAAAAGAAAAGGGGCTTTTACTGCTTAAAGGAAAACCGTTATTTGTTTATGCTGCTGAAAAACTTGCACCTAGGGTAAAAACCCTTTGGATCAGTGCCAACCGTTTTCTCGATGAATATGCAAAATACGGGTGGCCTGTTATAAAAGACTGTGTAGAAAAGCTTGGACCATTAGGAGGGATCTATTCAGTGCTTCTGAATATACAAAGTCCTTTGTTGTTCGTTCTTCCATGTGATTGTCCTTTTTTTGAAGTTGGATGGGAGACAGTCCTTCTTGAAAAACTCCTTTCTTCTTCTGCTTCGGTTGCTTATATTTCGGATGGACAAAAAGAACAGTTTCTTTTTGCTCTTTTCAAAAAATCCGCATTGCCACAGCTAGAAGAATATTTGCTCTCAGGACAGCGACGAGTCGAAGGCTTTTATCGAAAAGTCGCAGCGCTTAAAGTGGATTGGACTGAGGCATCGCAAAGATTTTTTAACATCAATACCCTTGAAGCATTTGAGGAAGCCAATAAGATGTTTGATTGGATGGAAAAAAGCTAGGTGAATGCAAAAACAAGCTTTAGCTATTGTTGGTTTTGTAGGAAGAAGCGGTTGTGGAAAAACCACACTAATATGTAAACTTGTTGCATTGCTTGCTTCTAAAGGCTATAAAGTTGGGGCTTTAAAGCACGCCCATAAGGGGTTTCAAATGGATTGTCCTGGAAAAGATAGTTTCAAGTTTAAAGAATCTGGAGCTTCAAGCGTCTGCATCATTTCAGAAAAGCAAGCGGCAATGATTGTGGATTGTGAGTGTTCTCAACAAATAATTCTCAATGCATTTTTTGATCTGATGCGCTCTTTTGAGTATCATTTTATCTTGATCGAAGGATTTAAGAAGGATCCATTCCCGAAGTTTTGTTTTATCGATAGGATTGAACAAGGGGAAGAAGTGTTGCGAGAAACAGATAATTGCCTTGGGTTCATTACTGAACAAAGAGTACCGATAAGTTCTTTTAAAAACTTACCCGTTTTTTTTAGAGACGATGTAACGGCTATAAGTTCTTTTTTGTTAGATGCCAGAGTTTCTTTAAGTCGTTGAAAGAAAATACATATTAATGATGAATCAACAACCTTTTACTTATGTTTCCATCGCTCAAGCCTTGGAGATAATAGAGAAAACCATTCACGAAATCAAAGGGGATAAACTTCTTCCCTTAGATGAATCATTAAATTCAGTCACTGCTGAGGATATTTTTTCCCCTACGGCCTTTCCTCCTTTTGATATCTCAATGATGGATGGGTATGCTTTTTGTTCAGAAGCTCTTTTAGAAAATAAAGAAAAAGAGTTTGTCGTGGCAGCTGAAGTGTATGCAGGGATGCCCATTTTGGAAGATTTCCACCCCAATCAATGCGTTAGAGTAGCCACAGGGGCGGTTGTGCCTAAGCCCTTTGATCTGGTTGTCGTCCAAGAAGAGATTCATCTAGAGAATGGCCGCGTCAAAATAAAAGGTTCCTATAAAAAGGGTGAAAATATCCGAAAAGCTGGGGAGGAAATCAAAAAAGGGGAATTGCTTTTTCATAAAGGGATAAAAGTAGATCCCAGGACGATCAATCTTTTAGCAACTTTAGGCATTACCCACCTAAGAGTAAAAAGCAAACCGGTTGTATACTTGTTAAGCACGGGGACTGAACTTAAAACAGTTGGAGCAACTCTTGAGATGGGTCAGCTTTATGATAGCAATAGGATTTTTCTCTTCAGTGCTTTAAAGGAGCTTGGAGTGGAGGTGATTGGAGGAAATATAATAGCTGACGATATGGAAGAACTAGAAAAGGAAATGGATAAGGCCAAGAGGTGCAATGCCAATCTTATATTATCTACTGGGGGATTGTCTGTTGGAGAAAAAGATTTTGTTGCTAAATTTATTGATACACAATGTAAAATTTATTTTAAAAAAATTGCTATCAAGCCCGGTCGTCCCTTCTCCTTTGCGTCTTTTCATGGAATTCCATTTATAGCTCTTCCTGGGAATCCTGCAGCGGTTGTGGTCTGTTTTTATGAACTGGTAAGAAAGGCTGTTGCCAAACTCATGGGATGGTCTAGAAATCCGTTTTTAAAATTTCAGGCGCATCTAGCGATGGATATAGCAAAAAAACCTGGGAGAACAGAATACTATTTTGCAAAAGAAGAGGATTGCCAAGGCAAAATAATGGTTCATCCGGTATCGTTGGCAGATCCTTCAGGGGTTTTTCCTGCGACAAAAGCCGATGTTCTTATTAGTTTGGCTCAAGAGTTGAGCCTCATCCCCAAAAATACGCTTGTAGATTGTGTGCGACTTTGATTGGCGCTAAGTAATTATTCTGACCAATCACCTTTAATAGCTCTATCATTGAGAGGTCATTTGGCATTCTTTATTGATGCACAAAAAGTTCGTAATGACTTCTTTAAAATCATCATTGAATAGTCTTAATTCATGATTGGCATTAGGAATGACCCACCAAAATTTAGGATTTTTTGCCGCATCAAAGACTCTTTGAACCATATTAATCGGCATTCTGACATCATGTTCAGCAGCAAGAATGAGGAGAGGACAATCAATGTTTTGTGCTGCCTGTACACAATCAATTTTATGAGCATCGATGCCATAACTTCTTTTGAGATGCCATGAAACGATTGGAACCATTGGAAACTCGTTCAGTCTAAATAGTACCTTAGCATGGGTTATTAATGCATTATAAAGAGTATCGAATGGAGCATCGGCTATTATTGCACTGATTTTTCCATTAAGTTTTGAGCCGGCAAGAAGAGCTGTGACGGCTCCAAGAGAAGTTCCCCACAGAATAGGGGAACTATATCCTTTTTTTTCTAGTTCTTCTATCCAACTTTCTATATCCATGCTTTCTTTCAAACCCAAGGTGACTACAGCAGGATCACTTTCCCCATGCCCTCGTAAATCAATGGCTAGAACAGGAAATTCTAGAGTATGCGCTAGCTGAATATAACTCATCATAAATTCTTTATTGGCTCCTAATCCATGAATAACAATGATTGGGGATTTCTTGGGAGAAGAGCTTGGTGGAGGAATAAACCAAGCCGCTAGTCCTATGTTGTCTTTTGATAGGATTTTCCAATTTTGATATTTTAACCCAATCAACTCAGGATTTAGATTCGGGCTTGCTGCGGGTGGTACCGTCACAGCGAGGTTTGCTAAGATTTTTCCAAAAAAATACAAGCCTAAAACAAGAATAGAACTAGAAAGAATTACAAAGCCACAGAATAAAAGAAGAAGAGAAAATAACATAGGAAGTATTTGAACCAATCGATTACCATTGAAAAAGAGTCATTTCATCTTTGCTTTTTTGTTGATACTATAAAGAGAGGCTACCCACTGACAACAAGAAAGAATAGGCCTTGGAAGCCCTTAGCTATACCTTCAGTCTCCTTCAGATAAACTGACCTCTACAGTAATTAATCCTCTAAAATCCCCGAGTTTATATCCAGTCGCTTCATCTAAGGGATATCTTTTCTGCAATTCTTCTTTAAGAGATGGACTCATCTGGCTTAGAGATCCGTGACAATTTAAACAAATATTGCCGATAAAAAGTGGTTTATAATACCGGTATTTCGTAGTCCAATTTTGTTCTACTTTCTGGACATAACTAGAAGGAAAAGGTTCATGTCTTCTCTGAGCCTCTAAAAAAATTTCCAGAGCCTCTTTTTCTGGATAATCGGGCTTGTTTAGAGGATTTCTTATTTTATCAGAGGTCCTTTTTAAAAGGGTGATTCTTGCACCATGCTTTTCTTTTATTTGATCTGTCAAAGCTAAGGCTTGTAAGTTGCAAAATTTGAGGGTTTCTATTGGTCCAACTTCCTTAAGTTTTGATGTTAAGGTATTTTTAAGACTTTCTTGAAGCTCTTGTGCTATAGGAGCGGCAATTTTTTCGATTGTTTGACTTTTTTCCATCGAAGCAATGCTAGTAACCGGTTCCTGTTGTGATTGGCAAATGAATACGAAAGAAAAATAAAGAAAGAAAAAGCACGACAATCCAAAGGATCTCTTAAAAATAACTATATTCCATTTCATATCATAAATCTTCCTTTATGTTGCATAAAAAGGCTTAAGAGAGCGCCTATGCCGTTAACAATCAAATAGGAACCAATGAGATAGGCAATAGCATTTGGAAACACAAAAAGAAGAATAGCTATAGCCATAGGGAAAAAGCTGAAAAAGGACGGCCCTATTGTTAGAAATGTCAAAAGCCCAAACAGAACAAAATGCAAAGCCACTAGATAGGCTATCAAGTTTGGAAAAAGGAAAATAAGGAGACCGCATAAAGCCGTCCAAAGGCAAAACAGCAGAGGAAGATGGAAAAAGAAACCAAAAATTGAAAAAAGAAGCAAATAAGAAGCAATTAAGAAATAGAGGAAATGGGGCTTAGCAAAAAGAATGCATCCAAATAACAAAGAAAGGAGAGCTTGAATCCAGAATTTTAATGAATAATGCATTTTTTAAAAGAATTGTTTTTTCATATGGAGGGGTTTTTTGTGAAATTTTAAAGTTAGTAAAGACTACTCTGTTGATTCGTTGAGTTTTTTGATCTCTTCTAGGATTTCTTGTGCATGAGTCTCAGGTTTAACTTTTAGATTACGCCATACAATTTTCCCGTTTCTAACCAAGAAAGACTGTCTTGAAGCATGGCCATTTTTTTTGGTAACCCCAAATTTATCCACGAGTTTTCCTTCAGGATCTGCCAAAAGAGGAAAGGGAAGATGGTATTTTTCTTTGAATTTTTTTTGAGCCTCTTTTGTATCCATACTAATGCCGAATATTTTAATTCCATGATCTATCAACATTTTATAATTATCTCTTAAATTACAGGCTTCTTTAATGCAACCAGGGGTATCCGCCTTGGGATAAAAATAAAATAAGAAGGTTCCTTTTTTAGCAATAGCTTGTAAAGGAATACTATTGCCATCTTGGTCAATAGCAATGATATCAGGAACATCAGCTCCAATTTCCAATGGTAACGTAGTCTGATTCATATCAATAACTTATAAAAGAAAGAAAAAAAAGAAAACGAAAAAGACCACTGCTAGATCAATTGCCATTGTATTTTTTCTTTTTTCTCGATTTAATTGTTACCTATGAAAATCTTTTCCTTTTCTTTATCATTTTTGCTTTTTAGCTCTCTTTGTTTTGAAACTTTTGGGAAAAATCCATCTGACCCTATTCAAAACCGTCAACGTGAAAACGCCAATGCGAACACTAATGCATCTACTGTTAATACATCAAAAGATAGAAAGGTTGCGGATTTAAAGAAAAAACACAGTCGAATAGAAAAAATATTTAATGATTGGCAACAAGCAGTTGCTAAACAAAACCGGAAAGCAGCTGCAGCCCTTCATCAAGAATATCTTCGAGAACAACAGGATTTTTTAAAACAATGGAACCAATGGGAAAAAGAAGCTCAAGAGCAGCTGAAAAAAGCTGAAAAGGCTATAGGAAATGAAGCAGGAAAAATTCAAAAAGATATGGAAGAAGCATCACAGGACACAAAGACCAAATAAAACTTTAGCGGTGAAAGCCTCCCATTCCTCCGTGAAAACCGCCCATTCCGCCGTGGAATCCACCCATTCCACCATGAAAGCCCCCCATTCCTCCATGGAATCCACCCATTCCACCATGAAACATTCCCGGATGCCCAATAAAGCCTTGGTGCCCTATAAACCCTTGATGTCCATAAAATCCTCCATGACCTAGACCACTGGCCCCATGGAATATGAATCCGTGGGGGATTCCAGTACTTCCGTGAAAGCTGCTTATTCCTGAAAAAGTATGGATGTGTGCATTGCCTAACTGACCTGCAAAATGAGAAGATCCATTTCCACCTCTAAAATGAGAAGCCAGATGACCAAAAGAAGGCGTATTTAGTGTATGGCCTGTGATATCATGAAGACCATGGTAGGTTAAATGTTGGGGATGGACAGGGGAAAGAGAACCATTAGGTTGCCCATGTGCCCAGTTTGCCTGATGTAAGCCAGTAAGGTTTTGATGATCCTGGTGGAGCAGCTGATGAAAATCGGAATGAAGAGGGTTTTGAGTGGAAGCATGAGAAAGTGCATGAGCCGTGTTATGGATCCCATTTGCATGGACCAATTGGTGTTGGTTAGCATGAAAAGATCCAGGATGGTTAAAAGGATGGCCTGCAGAAGGAATCGCATGGATGGGATGGCTCCCCATATGTTGCATGGTGCCAGGATGTTGATGGGTGGTAGTTTTTGTAACAAAGACATTTTTTTCAATTACAACCGGGAAAAATCCAAAGGGACCCCATAGGAATGGCCACCACAATCCCCAACCAAATCCAAAGCCAAAGCCCCAACCCCACCACCACCAGGGCCATCCCCATCCCCATCCATACCCATAGCCTCCCCATGGGTTGCCCGAATAGGTTAATTGTGTATTGTTTTCTTCGCTTCCAATATAGGGTTGAGGTGATGGAGCAGAGGCACTGGCAAGAGCAGGAGCCGTAGTTGTAGCATAAGCAGCAGCTTTAGAGGCGGCCAGGGCTTCTTGCCGTTTTAATGATTCTTTTTGCTGGGCTATGGCCGCTAAAAGTTCGTTTCTTCTCTGATAAGCAAGTTGGATATCTGTTTGCAGCAAGTGAAGATCTGAAGAATAGGTGTCTATTTTTGCATTGATGGCTGTCCATCGATGCAGAAGAACAGGATCGAATAAATCGGACTGAGAAGATAAATTCCACTTCGCTACAAGGGAGGAAATCTCGGTATTGATTTTGGCAATTTTTGCAGAAAGCTCATCCACAAGGTTTTGATATCTAAAGAGAGAAGTTTCCATCAAGGATATCGGAACCTGTTCTGGCAAAGAGGACCTCAAAGTATTTTCATAGAGCGTGTCAAATTGCTTTTTTTCTGTTTCAATTTGCTGCATTAAAGGGGATAAGTTATCCAGTTCCTTACCCAGTTCATATCTGAACTTTGTAATTTCATTTTGTTTTTGGTCACTTTGTCTTTGCCAAATACTCATCCCCCAGAGGATAGAAAAGGATAAAAAAATGCCCGTTAAGGTTAAAAAAACACGCTTATAATGAGAAGGCATCAATTAAAATCTATTCGGAAAACCATTCAATGCAATGGTAGGAAAAAGATTAGGAGCAGAAAAAAGAAAAATGCTTAGCTTATCCTATCAATCCCATTGTAGACATTGAATCTTTTTTTACGGAGGAATCCAACAAGAGTCATAGAAAATTTTTTGGCAACAAGGACTGCCAGACTACTGGGAGCAGAGACAGAACAGAAAAATTTAAGCCCTGCCATGTAAGCTTTTTGAAGTAGCTCATAGCTTGCCCTACCACTAACCATAACAATGTGTTTATCCATTGGAATAAGACCTTCTCGAAGAGCATGTCCAATCAATTTATCCATCGCATTATGCCTTCCAACATCCTCTTTGATTTGGATCAAGTTCCCTTCAATATCGAATAAAGCGGCAGCATGCAATCCTCCGGTCGTCTTAAAAAGGTTTTGTCGTGTTTGAAATTCCTCAGGAAGCTTATAAAGGATGTCTGCTGAGATTTTCCAATGGTTTTGGGAGCTTTTTGAAACGTTTTCTTTTTTGTCCAATAGATCAACAACAGTCCTTCCGCAAATCCCACAAGCACTGGAAGTCATAAAATGTCTTTCAAACTGTCCCATTGCTGGGAGATGGGGTTGATTCAGGGTAACCAAAAGCGTGTTGTATCTCTGTGCTTCTGCAATTTCTTTTCTTATGCAATAGGAAATGGAATGCACGGACTCTAGACCAGTCACAATTCCTTCAGAAAAAATAAATCCAAGGGACAGATCAAAATCTGCACCTGGTGTTCTCATAGTAACAGCGAGCGTTTTTTCTTCACTGCCTGCCCTAAGTCGAATTTCTAAGGGTTCTTCAGTAATCACATAGTCCAACCTGTTCCTTTTGTTCGAATCAGAAAATTCCCATATTTGAACCGGTACTTTCGATCCTGGCCTTTGTTCTTCCATCATGCTTCAAAACCTTACTAATCTTTAAAAACATTCGCTAAAGAATAAAAGATGAAAAGAAAATAATGGATTTAAAAGAATTACAACATTTTGTCCCTTATTTCTGCTACCAAAAACATGCGCAATCGTGCGCACAGTTTTCGTCCTGCCCCGCCGCGTCTTGCTGAGCGTATTCGTATCTGACAGGCCTGACTTTCCCGACTACGGCAGAGCCCCTAATGGGTTGCCTCCTTCCTCAGCGCCTCGCTTTGCTTTTCTCTGTAGTTTCTTAACCGATATAACCTCAAAGAAAAGCAAGGCATGATTGTCATCCGCTCTTGCATCCTTTCCTGTTCAGCTGACAACCATTCCTGATTGAGTACCATCCGTTCGCAGCCATTGACCTTGGCAAAATGCTCATGTCGGCTCGGATACCGCCTTGCGCAAGCTGACAAACTCCACGATTTGCGTTTCGGTATAAAGATGTCGGTGGCTGTTCGTCCGCCCCACCGGAACGAACCAGCCTTCGTGATCCCATCGTTGCAGCGTCTTGACTGTTACCCCCCCCAGCAGTTTTGCCGATTTGCCCGTTCTAATAGGGCTCTCCATGTAGTCAATAATACACTATCGGCACTATTTGCATAACTAGAGTTTAGCTTCCTCATTGACAATTCCCTTAAGGTTATTTAAAAATAGCTATGCGTTTTATATATTTTACATGTCTGTTATGCTTCTTTTTAATACACCCTTTTTCGGATTGCTTTGCTCAAAGTCAAAAGCCATTGCAGACTGCTACATTAACGGTCGCTGCTGCAGCGGATTTGAGGTTTGTTCTTCCTGAGATTGTTAGTCCTTTTCAGACTCTCAATCCTGATGTGAAGGTAGAAGTTATCTATGGAGCCTCTGGAAAATTTTATGAACAGATCTTAAGAAAGGCGCCTTTTGACATTTTTCTTTCTGCAGATAAAGAATATCCTTTTTTACTATATACCAAAGGTTATGCAGCTGAAGAGCCGTTCCAATATGCGGAAGGCAAACTAGTTCTTTGGATGCGAAAAGGTTTGTTTGGAGAGAGAAAAGATTGGAAAGAGTTGCTCACTAACAAGAAAGTGTCGAAAATAGCCCTTGCTAATCCACAGCACGCTCCTTATGGAAAAATAGCTCAAACTGCTTTAGAGAATGCAGGTTTGTGGGAGAAATTAAATTCCAAATTTGTCTATGGAGAGAACGTCATTCAAGCCTTTCAATTTGCTGAAGGAAAAAATGCAGAACTTGCCTTTATCCCCCTGGCAATTGCTTTGTCACCTAAAGCTAGAAATGAGGGTGATTATGTAGAAATTCCTCATTCGTTTTATCCAAAAATCCTTCAATATGGCATTATTGTAAAAAAGGCAGCGAATCTTTCCATTGCTAAAAAATTTAAAGATTATCTTTTAAGCGAAGAAAGTCAGAAGACCTTAAAAAAATATGGGTTTTGCCCATAAAACCGGATTGGAAGCGTGGATTGGATAGCACTTTGGTTAAGTTTAAAATTAGCCTTTTGGACAACCATCTGCCTGTATCTGTTAGGTATACCTCTTGCTTATTGGCTGAGTTTTGGCAAAAAAAGACAGTGGAAAATACTTGTGGATTCCATGGTCAGTTTGCCCTTAGTTTTGCCTCCTACTGTTCTTGGTTTTTATCTGCTTATTCTTTTTGGTAATTCAGGTATTGGTACTGTCTATTCCAGATTATTTGGAAAATCCCTAGTGTTTTCTTTCGAAGGTTTACTCATTGCCTCTATAATTTATAGTTTGCCTTTTATGGTTCAGAATTTAGCAGGAGCTTTCAGTCTGGTTGATAGCAAGCTTATTGAAGCTTCTTTGTGTTGTGGGGAAAGCCCATGGAATACCTTTTTTAAGGTCATCTTTCCTCTTTCTTTACAAGGATTTTTGCGTGGGACCGTTTTAAGTTTTACTCACACCTTAGGAGAGTTTGGTATTGTGCTCATGGTGGGAGGGGATATACCAGGGAAAACTCGAACTATATCTATAGCTTTATATGACCAAGTAGAAGGACTCAATTACCAAGAGGCAAATACAACGGCGCTCGTACTTCTCTTATTTTCATTCTTTGTCCTTTTTCTTGTATATTCAACTTCAAATAGCCAATGGAAGAGAAAAAATATTTTTGTCTAAAAATAGAAAAGGATCTTTCCCAAGATTGTCGAGTTCAAGTAGAATTAACCCTTCCTCTATTTCCAACTTCTTTAATGGCGATCTTTGGTCCATCAGGGAGCGGAAAGTCGACTCTGTTACGCTGTATCGCTGGACTAGATATTCCAGATCACGGAATTATTAAAGTTGGCGAAGAACTATGGCTGGATACAGAAAAAAAGATAAATATTCCTCCCTACAAAAGAAGTATAGGTTATGTGGTTCAGGAAGACGCTCTTTTTCCTCATCTAAAAGTTGAAGACAATGTGGGTTATGGGCTTAAAAACCAACTCAAACTCAGTCAAGCAGAAGCTAGGGATAAAGCAAGGCAAGCCTTGAGAAAAGTTGGGATTGAACATTTGGCCGCGCGATGGCCTCAAACCCTTTCTGGAGGGGAAAGGAGAAGAGTGGCTTTGGCCAGGGCAATAGCCAGAGAGCCTAAGTTGCTTTTACTCGATGAACCTTTAAATGGTCTTGATTTTAAATCAAAAGAATACCTAAGACAGCTCATTGAAGAAATTGCCTCTGAAAACGGTAGGCTGACAGTATTGATTAGTCATGATAAAACTGAAATTGTCCAAATGGCTCGATTTGTCGGTATAATTGATCGTGGGAAACTCCTCCAATTTGGCGAGCTACGAGATGTGTTTATGCAACCTGAAACGGTTGAGGTCGCTAAAATCATCGGTATAGAAAACATTGTTCCAGGGGAAATTCTTGATATAGCCAATGGAAATGTAAGGATGAAGACACCCATTGGGCTTGTGGAAGCTGTTTTGAAAGAAAATATAGGAAAATTCATGAGCGGAAAAAAAGTCTTTTGTGTTTTTCGTGCAGAAGATCTTTCTCTGTGTAAGCCGGACGGTGTATCAAGTTCAGCAGGCGGGCTACAAGGGTTCAGCATAAGAAACCGTTTTATTGGAATCATTAAAAAAATAAAAGTCAACGAAGGTTTTGCACAGGTTTTTATAGATTGTGGGATGGTCTTAACTGCACTGATAAGCCATAACGCTCTTTTTGAAATGAAAATAAGAGAAGGGGATAGCGTTTGTTCTTTACTTAAGGCGGGGGAATACACTTGATAGAAAGAGATTTTTAAGTAGAAAGACTATAGAGTGATTTTTAATGAACGGCTCCAGCAAAGCCTTTCTGATAGGGGATGCGTAGGGTGTGACTACAATAGGAGCATTCGACTATTTTATTGGTAAACCAGGGTTTTGTTTTCTTGTAAGTATTGGCTGATCTCTGAAACCAAAGCGGTCTTTCTATTCAGTGAAGCCTAAGCCCTGGTCCCATTATAGCTACGTAAAGAAGATGTAACTCAAAAGAGCCATCTGATTTATCCCCCTCTAGGAGCTTCTTTGTGCTGTTTGATCGATTAATCAATTGTTTTTTCTTTATATCTCTCAACCTTGAAAATGAGACAGGGAGCATATCGCAGCAAAAAACCAAGTTTTTATAGCCCTTTTGACTTACTTACTCAAAGCAAGTTGCAGTTCCGAATTACTTAGAGGATTTTAGAGGTAGAATAGCAAAAAGATAAAAGATACCGAGGGGAATAAGCCGGATTCTGTAATCCAGTCTCCTGGATTTGCCGCCATCTGTCTATCCTTGAGGGATCCGCTCAATCAAGGAGCGGTGCGGTCTACCTGGGACATCTCAAATCTAAGTTTGAGAATGGCAAGGCTACCATTGTCCCTGCTTGACCTTGCTCCACAATGGGTTTGTCCTGCCATGGATGTTACCATCCATGCGGTGGGCTCTTACCCCGCCTTTTCACCCTTACCCAAAGTTCTTTTGGGCGGTATTTTTTCTGTGACACTTTCCGTCTTGAATGGCTTTCGCCTATTCAAGCCCATTGTTTCCAATGGATTGTTGCCTTGAAGAGTCCGGACTTTCCTCTCGGTGCTTGAAAAAGCACCGAGCGGCGGCATCCCCTTGGTATCTTTTTAATACAATAGTCAATCATTTTGTTTCTTGCAAATAGAACTAAGCAATCAGACAATTGCGGTTTAGACTTCATGAAAGGGCTAGTAGCTTGTAAAAAATAAACCATTAATAGAAATTCAAGAAACAAGCCCAAAAGAAGCTAATGCAGCCTTTGTTTTTTCAAAGGATTCATGTCTAATAGCCTCAATACCAAGGCTGCGGGCAATGTCGACGAACATTGGTCGATCTTCTATATAAAGCACAGATTGTGGAGGAGACTGAGATACATCAAGCGCCAATTGAAAAATATCAACATCAGGTTTTCTTAGGTGCACAAAAGAAGAAACAATAAAATAATCGATAAAGTTGTAAAGACCAAATGTTTGAATTCTATAAATTTGCAGCTCTCTCCCCTCGTTGCTTAAAACCGCTATCCTTAAGTTATATTTATTTTTCAGGCTCTTGATTAGTTCTATCATTTCTGGATAAGGACGGGAGAGGCTGAACATAAACTGCCTGAAATCATCCATGCTAAAAGGGCGATTTTGATAGAAAACGGTTCTTTTTAAATAATCATGCAAAGTCAGTTTTCCTTGTTCATATGTGTCGAAAGTTAAATGATGCCTTTCTTCAAATTCAACAGGATCAAGCCCAAAAACCTCAGCTGCTTTTTTTCTCCCAGTACTATCCCATCCATTCGTTAAGAGTACCCCTCCGACATCCAAAAAAAGCGTGTTAATTGGAGAGAAAGGCATAAAAGGATTTTTTTAGAAAAAAAATAAAAAGAAAAAAAAGTTGCTCTAAAAAATGAGAGGCTCGATGAAGGAATACTTCCTCATCATTCAGAACGGATGCGCAAAGAAAAAAACGCCGTAAAACAAATGACTGACCCAATCATTAGACTCAATTTTGTACCAAGGAATTGAGCCAAAGACCCCATTAAGAGATTTCCGATGGCAAAGAAACCTTGGAAAAAAAAAGTAGTAAGTCCAAAGGTCATTCCTCGCATAGAATCGGAGGTTCTTTCTTGAAGAAACATTGTAGTAGCGGAGACAAAAAGGGAAAGACTAAAACCCAGAAATGAAACAATAAGAATGGAAAAGAAAAATGGGGGAAAAAAGGAGAAAAGAAAAAGAGAAAAAGAGAATATGATCATAGAGAGACTTTGCAAGGTTGAGGAATTGAAGCGGTTAGGAAAAAAAGATATCAAGAGAGCTGCGCTAATAGCTCCAAAGCCATTAGCACTGTAGAAGAGAGCCAATCCTTTAGAACCCTGATGATATATCTGCGAAGAGATATAAGGGAGAAGAACTGAATAGGACCAACCAAAAAGAGTAACAATCCCTAGGACGATAGATGGATAAAAAATTTCAGGATTAGAAATGAGGACAAAAAAATTATTCTTTGTTGAATGATCGGAGGGCTGGTCTTTGACCCGTTCATTGATTGATGAAGCCCAAATAAAAGAACCAATAGAAAGGATATAGGAAATTCCGTTTATAAAAAAGCAAATAGAAGGTCCATACAATGGAAGGATAATGCCAGCTAGCGCTGGTCCTATAAGCCGCGCGGAGTTGAAAAGAAAAGCGTTCATAGCAATGGCTCTTTTAATCTCATTATTTGGAAGATAAGAAAGCAGTAAGGTTTGCCTAGAGGGAAGCTCTAGATTATTGAAAACACCCATTGCAAAAGCAAGCAGAAGGAGTTCGTAGAAGTTTATCATTCTTAGATAACTTAATAGCCCCAGAAAGAAAGAAAGACAGCAGTTGGAAAATTGACTCAAGATAAGAATTTTTAATTTTGGAAACTTATCAGCGGTCATTCCAGATAAAAAGGAAAAAAGAAGAGAAGGGATGGTCGAACCAAAACCAACCATTCCAAGCCCTATAGGCGAATGTGTCAACTGGTAGGCAAGCCAACTCTGGCCGATAAAATGGATCCAGCTGCCGATAAAAGAGATCGACTGACCGATAAAGGCAATTCTATAGGATTTATAACTAAATAAACCTTCTCGAAAAAAAAGCTTCATTTTGTGAAAAAAATTATATAAGTGATAATGCTAACAAAAACACTCAAGTGAATAAGACCTGATGAAACGGAAAGACAGCTTTTTTGTTGTCTGTCAATGAAAACCTTACATTTGTTATTGACTTAACTCACAAGAGTGGTAAATGGAAGGCACCATAGAATTAATAATAGGAGGAAGCGATGACAGTAAAATTAAAAAAGCCTAAAAAGTATGCCGTGGCTAGGAATGCGACATTGTTGGCTGCTTTTGGCTTGATTGGTTCTTTTTCGCTTGCAAAAGCGAATGACGAGTTGATTAAACTTGAAAAAGAACCCGGCCAATGGGTCATGCAAAACAAAAATTACGCAAATACGCGGTATAGTGAACTTAATCAAATCAATACCAAAAATGTGTCCCATCTGCGACTTGCCTGGAGTTTTTCAACCGGGGCTTTGCGTGGACACGAAGGCGGACCATTAGTGGTAGGCACGACGATGTATGTCCATTCGGCCTATCCTAATCATGTTTACGCCCTTGATTTGACTCAAAAACCATACGCAATCAAATGGCAATATACCCCTGTGCAGAATAGTCAAGCAGTGGCAGTTGCTTGCTGTGATGTGGTGAACAGAGGTCTTGCCTATGCGAATGGAAAAATATTCATGGTAACATTGGACGGTCAAGTTATTGCCCTTGATGCGAATACCGGAAAAGAACTCTGGAAAGCAAAGCATGCAGATGTGACTAAGGGAGAGACCATTACAGGAGCCCCCTTGGTCGTTAAAGATAAGGTTCTGGTTGGGGTCTCCGGAGGAGAATTTGGAGTCAGAGGAAGAGTAGGAGCCTATGATATCAATACAGGCAATAGGGTATGGTTAGCTTATAGCCAAGGCCCAGATGAAGAGGTTCTGATAGATTCTGACTTCAATAAAGAGTTTCCACAGCATGGTGGTCCAGGGGATGGAACTAAAACCTGGCCAGGGGAACAATGGAAACTGGGTGGAGGGACTACATGGGGATGGTACAGTTACGATCCTGCCCTTGATTTATTTTACTATGGGACAGGCAATCCTGGAACTTGGAATGCAGAACAAAGGAAAGGAGGAGACAACAAGTGGTCCTGCACTATTTTTGCTAGAAGGCCTGATACTGGGAAGGCTAGATGGGCTTATCAGATGACTCCATGGGATGCTTGGGATTATGATGGGATCAACGAAATGATTCTTCCTGATTTAACGGTAAAAGGGAAGAAAACCCCCTGTCTTGTTCATTTCGATAGAAATGGATTTGCATATGTTTTGGATAGAAGGACAGGTCAGTTAATAGAAGCACAACCCTTTGTTTATGAAAATTGGGCTAAAGAAATAAGTAAAGAAAACGATAGACCTGTTGAAATCCCAGAAAAAAGGACAAAACAGGGAGTTGATACCAAAGGGATTTGTCCGAATTCAATGGGAGGCAAGGATCAACAGCCTGCGGCCTTTTCTCCTCAAACAGGGTTATTTTATGTGCCCACCAACAATATGTGTATGAACTACGAAGGGGTTGAGGCTACCTATACGGCTGGGGCACCGTATGTGGGTGCGAATGTGCTCATGTATTCTGGGCATGAAGGCAAGGATGATTATTATGGAGCTTTTATCTGCTATGATGCTCTTAAAGGGAAGAGAGTTTGGGAGATTCATGAGCATTTTCCCGTATGGAGTGGACCTGTGGTTACAGCCGGTGGGCTTGCGTTCTATGGAACGATGGATGGATGGTTTAAGGCAGTAGATATCAAGACTGGCAAGGTTCTTTGGCAACAGAAATTGGGCTCTGGAATTATTGGGAATCCAATTACCTTTTTGGGTCCTGATAAAAAGCAATACGTTGCTGTCTATTCAGGAGTTGGAGGATGGTTTGGGATTGCAGTGGCTCAAAATCTTCCTCCCGATGATCCTTATGCGGGTCTTGGGGCTGTTGGAGTTGCTTATCAAGCCGGCCTTCCAAAAGCTACTACAATTGGAGGAGAGCTCTACGTGTTTTCGCTAGAATAATCTTCCATTGAAAATTCACTTTATCCAGCCGCTGTCTAAAAACCCATGTGTTTGTATGGCAGCGGCTGGATAGCCTTGATCAAAGCGATTGGTTGTTTTGCAAAAAAGGCAGAAGCAGCTTACAAACCAATCCTTTTTAGAAGAATCGGATTGGCTTTTTTTAATCAGTCTAAGCTTCTAGGGAAAAGTGGATATAATCCTTGAAGAAATAGAGGACAGGGGATAGGTTCTAGAAAAGGAAAAGGAGCAAAAATGGTTGGATTAAGGTTTCATTTTTTACATAGGCTAAAGATATTATCATTTAGCCTCCTCTTTGTGTTTTGCATAGGGTTCGTATGCAAGGCAGAGGAACTCTGCTCCTGCGCGGATCCAGGAAATCTTCCTTTTTCGAATCAAAAATTGGAAGGATTTGAGAATAAAATCGCTCAAATCGTAGCCGATTCCCTGCATGTTCCTCTATCTTATTATTGGTTTGCTCATCAACGTGGTCTTGTTCGAAATACATTGAAAATAGGAAAATGCAATGTGATTATTGGAGTGCCGTCGACTTGGGGGCAAGTGCTAACTACAAAACCTTATTATAGGACTTCCTATGTAATGGTTTATAAGAAGGACAAGGGTTTAAACATTCAATCCTTGGATGATCCCGCTTTGAAGCATTTAAAAATAGGGGTGTTGATAAACAGTCCGCCCCATCAACTTCTTGCTGAAAAAGGGATTATAGAAAATGTTGTTGGATATTCCCCATTCTTTGATCCTGTGTTTCATCCTGAAGATTTCCCTGGAAAAATCGTTGAAGAGGTTTTGAGTGATAAAATTGATATTGGTCTTGTTTGGGGGCCAGTGGCAGGGTTTTACATCAAAAAGAAAGGTGCTGCCATTGTTATGGTTCCTTTGACAAGCAATAATCCGAGAATTCCAATGGCCTTTGACATTTCCATGGGGGTCAAAAAGGGGGATCAAGAGCTTAAAAACAAACTTGATCAGGTTATTGATTCGAAACGTGGAGAAATTTTACAGGTTCTGGAAGAATATGGTGTTCCATTGCTGAAAACTACAGCTGATATCGAACAAAACACGAATATCGGAAAAAGCCACGAAGTTTCAGCAAAAACCGTCAACTAACAATATTAACTTTTATTTATCAGAGCTAAGAATGAAAAAAATTAGCATTGTTTATTTAATGTTGTCTTTGTTGCCATTGAGCAGTCTTTTTGCCCAAGCGAAAAATCCTTATACTCCCTCAGACAAAACGGTCGTTTCTCAGGGTAAAGAATTATACTTTAAGATGGGATGTAACGGCTGTCATGGAGCAGGGGGAGGAGGTGGCATGTGTCCTTCTTTTATAGATGACACATGGGTTTTTGGTAGCGACGATCAGACCTTATTTAAACTCATTAAAGGACAGATTCCTCAACAAACGATGCCAAGAATGTTTGGTGGGGTACTGACTGATGACGAAATTTGGAAGGTTATTACCTTTGTAAGGTATTGTAAAGTTGCAGCTTCCGAACAGGCCGCTGGAGCATCGGGTCAAATAAATATAGATAAGAAATCATGTGCTATAGTGGAAGCTGACCCTCATTGGCTCAGAGCTGTTCTTCCTAAATTGACGGGATATCAAAACCAATACGTTTTAGTTTTTGATGGCTCTTCAAAGAATTTCTCATCTGCAGAAGACAGTAAACTTGCTGGCGCTACACTTGCTATTCTCGATAATAGTTCTGGAAAAGAAATAGCTAGTTTGCTTCATGCCAAACCTAAAGTATATCCTGACAAAGAAAGAGAACTAGGAAAACCAGTAGAAGATCTTTTAGCAGGGAAAGTAGATGGGGCTATCTTATGGGCTCCTTTGGCTGCTTTTTATACAATGGAATTGGATTCGTCAAGGAAACTTAAAATGATAGCGTTTTCCAAAGCATATCCCGCACCTAAAGGATTTGAAGGTCAAGAACAAAGCTCTATGGTTTATGTAACAAAATGCGCTGAAGCCTTACTCAATGTACTAAAAGTCTATAACGTAGCTCCAAAATAAAGAAAAGAGAGGTTCATAAGGTTTTTAAAGTTTGTTGGTTTTGTATTGTTCAAGGCTATTGCTTAGTTTTGGACATTGGATACAATGTAAGTATTATGGGACAGAATCTTTCTGAAGAAAAATGCGTTGCTTGCCGTGGAGATGCCCCCAAAGTGACACCAGAAGAGAAGGAACTGCTAAGTAGGCAAATTCCTGAATGGAAAATTGTCGAAAAAAATGGGGTAGAAATGTTGGAAAGAAAATATGAGTTCCCTGATTTTGCTTCGGCTTTGATGTTTACCGAAAGAGTAGGAAAACTTGCCGAGAATGAAAAACATCATCCTTCTATTTTGACGGAATGGGGAAAAGTTACAGTCTGGTGGTGGACCCACAAGATCAACGGATTACATCGTAACGATTTTATTATGGCAGCAAAAACAGATAGCCTCTATCAACCACTTTTAAAAGATTATATTGAATCGTGACATTTTCTTTTCGGATCGTTTGAAGAGAAAAAGCTTCTTATTTTAGAGGCTGTAGATCGTTTTCATGTGGATAATCCAAGTTGGTGCTTGTGTGGTCTGGATATTTCCATTTGAAACTAGAAAACGGTGACTCGTCCCTTGGTTTACTATATCTCCAGAGATTCCTCAGATAGAGGGCTGTGATGATATCATTTGATCATTGGCGATTGGATCTTTATTCGCAGCAGCTACAATCTTCTAGGGATCATCAAATCGTTAAGCTCTGCCTCGTCGCTTCTGTCCTTGCTTAGTGATGATTCCTTCTTTCTTATTCTAGCTACAAAACCAAGAAAAAAATAGGGGAGGCTTTTCCCTCCCCTATGAGTTTGTAAGGTATCTTTTTCGGGCTTCCGGTCGAGCTTTCCATCAACTCCCCTATTTCCACTCAAGGAAATAAGGTACTCGCACCGTTTCACAAGCTATAAACTTTTCTAGCCACAACCTAAACTCTTTTTGAGGGTGGTTGAAGCCAGAAAATGTTCTCATCCCTCCCTTTTTGTTTATTCCTGGTCTAGGATGAAGGGTTTAGAATACCAATTTAGATTTAGTCTTTATCCAATCCGTGACGATCTGGAAATGTCAACTCGGATATGGCGGATTTATCGTATTGACCAAATCCTTTTTTAACCAATCTCTGATATTGATTGTAGGTGGCTTGGGCAAGTGGGAGGTTCAATCCTGCTTCTTTTGCTAAATTAAGAGCAATGCCACTGTCTTTCAAGGCATGTTCGGCAGAGAAGAAACAAGTATGTTCTCTATTTTGCATATCTTCTCCATCTGTCTCCAACACTCTAGAGTTTGCCCCAGTTTGCGAAAAGACTTCTCTAATCATATTTAAATCGAGGTTAAGTGCTTTTGCAAGTCCCAGGCCTTCAGCTAGAGCCGCAGTATTGATGTTCATCACCATGTTCACAAGGGCTTTGACTTTTGCTGCTGAACCTAATTCACCACAATAACGCCTCGAGGACGACATGTCCTTGAGTATAGGTTCGACTTCATCAATAACCTGTTTTTTGCCACCAAGCATGAAATATAAAGTACCATTTCTTGCTTGAGGAATACTTGAAGCCATGCATGCTTCTATAGCTTCGGCGCCTACTTCTTCACAAAGTTTGCCAATCTCTATGTGAGTTTTTGGGGAAACAGTAGCGGTATTGATAAATATTTTTCCTTTGGCACCAATCAAAAGACTGTCCCCATTTTTAGCAAAAATTTTATACATCGCAGCGTCATCAGACACCACTGTGAAAATCACATCAGCCAGCTCTGTTACTCTAGCAAGTTTGGTTGTTGCTTCTGCTCCTATTTCTTTTGCTACTTCTTCTGCGACTTTTTGATTAATGTCGTATACAACAGTAACAGGATATTTTAAATCATGAAGGCGTCTTGCCATATTAGCTCCCATTCTTCCTACACCTACAAAACCAATTCTTTTACTCATACTTCGCTCCTTTTTTAATAATCCTATTCGATTAATTATTATACTAATTTTCTTTCACTAAGAATAGTCTTCTATCCAGTTAAAAATTTTTTTCGGTTTTAAGTCAAGTGTAATTAGCTGGCATTTCTAGTAACAACCAAACTAAAGATGGAGTCCCTTACCTTCTGCCAGAAGTGCAACTTCTCCGACCATTTCTGATAAAGTTGGATGTGGATGAATGGCTAGGAATAGCTCTTCGGCTGTGCTTTCTAAGGTTTTTGCTAGAGAAAATTCACCAATAAGTTCACTTGCATCCTCTCCAATAATGTGTGCTCCTAGAATTTCTCCTTCAGGGTCGCTAATGAGTAATTTGACAAATCCTTCAATTTCACCAGAGGCAACAGCCTTTCCATTAGCACTATATGGATATTTAGCAACCTTATATGGAATACTTGCTTTTTTAACCTCCTCTTCAGTCATCCCTACCGTAGCCACTTGAGGTTGGCAATAAACGCAGGAAGGAACAAAGTGAGGTCTTGTGGAGGTTTTTCCAAGAAAGATGCAGTCGATAGCTTCCCATCCTTCTCTAAAGGCAGCATGAGCAAGTAAAGGTGGACCAATAATATCTCCAGCTGCGAAGATGCCATCTACGGACGTTTGGTATTTTTCGTCAACAGCAATAAATCCATTTTGGGTTCGAAGCTCAAAACCGGGTTCCAAAACATCTGCTAGATGAGCTGATACTCCAATAGCAAGAAGCATCGCTTCAGATTCGATTGTTTCGTTAACCGCTCCTTTCAATCTTACATGAATTTTCTCTTTAATATTCCAACATTTTTCTACAACCGTTGAACAATAGGTGGTGATGCCCTTTTTAGAGAAACTTTTTTGCAACGCTTTAGAAATTTCACTGTCTGTTCCAGGGAGTATTTCCGAAGCCATTTCAACGATAATGACTTCAGATCCCATACACTTATAAAAATAGGCAAATTCTACCCCTATAGCGCCTCCTCCGACAATGATAATTTTTTTGGGAAGTCTGGTAGTTTCTAAAGCCTCTCGGCTTGTAAATATCATTTTGCCATCGACTTTGATAAAAGGTAAAGTTTTTGCTTTACATCCAGTGGAAAGAAGAATATAGGGGGCAGAAAGTTCTTCAGTTTTCCCATCAGGGAAAGTCATTCTTATTTTTTTATCTTTGTTAATTTTGCCTTTGGCTTTAATCCATTGAATTCCTCTTGATTTAAATAAATATTCTACCCCAGAGGACATGCGATTAGCAGATTGCCTACTTCGGGCAATCACTTTACTATAATCGAATTTTAGTCCTGAAATTTCCAGTCCAAAGGCATCAGCTTTTCTGCATTTTTCAATAAACTCAGCTGTTTTAAGTAAGGTTTTTGAAGGAATACATCCCCAATTGGAACACACCCCTCCCAATTTATCTGCTTCGACAACAGCCACTTTTTTACCTAGCTGAGAGGCTCTCAACGCTGCGACATAGCCAGCAGGGCCTCCACCAATAATAATCAAATCTAGTGTATTATTCATAGATGGATTTTTTTTAGACTAGCATGGAGAGCGGATTTTCCAACAATGACTTAAATTCCTTTAAAAATTTTGCTCCCGTTGCTCCATCAATTACCCTATGGTCACATGAGGCAGTGACTCTTACAACTTCCCCTACAATAATATTGTTCTGAGAATCGATTAGGGGCTTTTTTACAACTGCTCCTATCGCCAGTATCATTGCTTGAGGAGGGTCAATAATGGCAAAAAAGTTATCAATGCCATACATTCCTAAATTTGATACGGTAATGGTTCCTCCCATGTACTCTTCTGGGGAGAGTTTTCTTTCTTGGGCTTTTTGTATAAGTTCCTTTGCTTCTTTCGATAAGGTCATGAGAGATTTATCTTGAGCGTTTTTGATGACAGGGGTGATGAGTCCATCCTCTAATGCCACAGCAAGAGCAATATTGATAACGTTATGTTTTAAGATAGAATCAATGTTCCAGGAAGCATTGACGGAAGGTACTTTTTTTGCAGCTTCAACGGTAGCCTTTAAGAAGAAGTCGTTGTAAGTGAATTTCCATGGTTGCTCATGCTGCGAATAATAAAGGTTAAGCTCATTTCTCAAACGCGAAAGAGAGCTAACGAAGATTTCTGTTTCTAGATAAAAATGGGGAATGGTAGTCTTGCTCTCTAAAAGACGTTTTGCGATTTTTTCCCGCATCATTGAAAGAGGAATTTTGGTCTCGGACAAACCGAGTTGTGGTGTAGCAGAAATACCAGGAGGCTTTTGAACAGGGAGCTTTTCTTTCTGTTCTAGAGCTTTCTGTTCTAAAGACCCCAAAACATCCCTTTTTAGAATTCTGCCACCAGGACCAGTTCCTTGAATTGAGGAAAGTTCAATACCTTCTTCTCGAGCAATTTTCCTGGCTAAAGGAGAAGATTTTATCCTTTGGGAAGGCTCTTTTGTAGTAACTTCTCTAAGTTGGCCGATTGGTTTTGTCAAAGAACTAGTTTCTTTCGTCTCCATCGCTTCTTTTTGAACTTGTGGAGCCGAAATGGCTTCTTCCGATTCCGATTCTATTAAAGCAATAGGAGCGTTGACTGGAGCTCTTCCCCCCTCTGGAAGAAGAATTTTTTTAAGGACACCAGATTCGAAAGCTTCTAAATCCATGATTGCTTTATCTGTTTCAATTTCCGCAATCACTTCCCCCTCTTGGATGGGGTCTCCTTCTTTTTTTAACCATCTAACAATCTGCCCTTCGGACATCGAAGGGCTCAACAAAGGCATAGTAATTTCTTTCATTGAGGATTAGTAATCTGTTTTTAAATGATGTTATTTTTTATGTAAAGAATGCTTTTTTTTTATTCAATCATTAAAAATCATAATGTCGTTCTCTCTCTATTATCAATGTGAAAGTATTGAATCTTTTTACTTTAAAGAAACAAAATTAACTCAAAGTTGTTTTTTATCACAACTAAAAAACAACCAATGGAAAAAGAGGCTACTCTTTCTGACTCTTGGAGAAAGAGCTTGAAGCTTCTTTTTTTCCAAAGATATTTTATTGCTTAGACAATTTTCAATAAGCAAAAATGCCAGACATTAAAAATAAAGAAAGAATAGGGCCTATCCTGAATATTAATAGGACTTTTTTTTTAATTGTTTGTTCTTCTTTCCTTTTTTTCTTTCAACCTCTAGAAAGCCACGGCAGAATACAAAAATCAACTCCTACTCCAAAAACAGATGGGGTGTCAACGCCTCAGGATTGGTTTCTGGAAGCTTATTTTATCACAAGAGAAGCTGATGGTCTTCTTTCTTCTAAAAATTATCTAGAAGCTGAAAAAAAATATCGAATCGCCTACAGTTTACTTGGTTCATTAAGAGCTACTTATCCAGAATGGGAAACAGCTATTGTCCGCTATCGAACCAAATATGTTAAGGAAAAGCTCGAGCATCTCTCTCGTTTAAATGCTCAGAATACTACTACCGAAAAAAAAAAGTTTCAGGAAGACTTCGAACAAAACAACGACCTAAGTCTGTTGATCAATCCCCAACCTCCCGTAAGCCTGGAGGAACTGCAAGCTCTCAAAAACAAGATAGCCAACCTCTCCAAGCAACTAGAATTATTGAGAAAGGAAAAGGAAGCTCTTCTGGAGAATCTCCCTTACAATCAGCCGAAGTCAAGAACGGAAACGTTCAAAACCGAATCAACAAAAAACCAAGCCTTTCAGGGAATGACATTACAAGAACTCTCCCATCTTCCCCAAATCAAAGACCAACAAAGGAATCGAAAAAGTCTTACCTACCAATTGGAAAAAGCTCTGGAGGAAGCAAAAAAAACCGCTCAACAGCTAAAGGAAGAAAATAACCTATTGAAAAAAGAGCTTCAAGATGTCCAATCTAGTTTACATAATCAAAAAGAAATCTCTCAAAAGCCAAACGAAACCAGTCAGTTAGCTATTCTTCAGAGGGAAAATATGGTTCTTAAAAAAACCCTTGGCCAACTTTTGGACAAACAAAAGCGGATTGAGGAGGAAAAAGAAGCCTTGGCTTTAGAATTAGAAAAAGCAAATAAATTGTTGGCTTTTATAGGAGAAAAAGAAGAGGTTTTGGGAGAGAGATTGGCTTCTAAAGTTACTAAAGAATCAATGACAGCCTTGAAGCAAAAGACGCAAGTTGAGCCATCCGCGCAAAGCTTGGCTTTCAGAAAGGAATCGGTCGTGGAAGAGATTCGAAATCTTTTTGATCGAGGAGCAAGGCTCTATAGTGAGAAAAGATATAAGGAAGCCTATGAGGTATATCATAAAGTTCTTAGTCTTGATCCATCAAGCGGCATTGGATGGTTGAATTTAGGCCTTGTAGCTCTAGCAATGGAAAAAAATTCTGAAGCCTCTCTGTATTTGAAAAAAGCAGTTGAACTCCTTCCTAGAGATCCAATGCCCTACGCTTTGTTGGGACAGCTTTATTTTCAGAATGGTTCTTTAGCAGCTGCGACTGAAATGGTCGAAAAAGCCGTAAAACTGGATCCTCAAAATGCTAAACTTCGAAAAGAGCTTGGAGAAATTTACAAGGCAAGGGGATTAGAATTATTGGCTGCCAAAGAGCTGAATAAAGCTATTGAATTGAACCCATATGATGGAATGGCTCATTTCGATTTAGCTTTAGTATATGTCTCTTATAATCCTCCCTTGATAGCTCAAGCGAAACGGCACTATAGAGATGCTCTTTCATTGGGAGTTCCTAAGGATGAACGACTAGAACAAAAAATCGGATACTCAACCCAAAGATAATTATTTGTCTTTCTATTTTAAAACATTGTGAACGGCCTGTATTACTCTTAAGGGATTGGGTAGGATCTCTTGTTCTAGTTTTCCATTGTATGGATTGGGAATGTCTAAATTTGAAACTCGATAAATGGGCGCATCGAGTTCATCAAACAGAAGTTGTTGCACATCATAAGCAATTTGAGCTCCCCAGCCAGCAAAAGGTTTCCCTTCCTCGACAATGACAAGTCTGTTGGTTTTTTGTATGGAAGAAGCAATTAGATCGAAATCGTAGGGTTTAATGGTTCTTAGATCGATAATTTCAACCGAAATGTTCTCCTTGGATAGTGTTTCTAAGGCTTGAAGCACGACGTGTGTTGAAAAACCGCTAGAAAGCACAGTTACATCTTTTCCTTCGGTAACAATCTGTGCCTTACCAATTGGTACAAGAAAATCTTTTTCTTCGGGTACCTCGCCTTGAATCCCATAAAGTCTTTCTCCTTCGAAAAAACAAACAGGGTTGTTCGACCGAATGGCACTTTTCAATAGTCCTTTGGCGTCAGCAGGAAAAGCTGGATTAATGACAGTAAAGGTAGGAACATTGGCAAGCCAATTTTCCAGGGCATGAGAATGGGTGGCTCCTATTTGAGTTCCGCCACCAGAAGGACCGCGAAAGACTATAGGAAATTTAAATTGACCTCCAGACATAAATCTAATGGAACCAGCATTGTTTATAATTTGATCAAAAGCAACCAATGCAAAGCTCCAGTTCATGAACTCAACGATTGGCCTTAGACCATACATTACCGCTCCAACGGCTAAGCCTGTGAAGGCTGCTTCTGAAATTGGCGTATCAATGATCCGTTCTGGTCCAAACTTCTTTAAGAGTCCTTGAGAAACTTTAAAAGCTCCTCCGTATTCTCCAACCTCTTCGCCAATTAAAAATACAGTGTGATCTCTTTCAAGTTCCTCACTCAATGCTTCATTGAGAGCCTGTCGATAAGTAAGATTAGCCATGATTTTTCCCTCTTATTGAATAGTTTAAGCTGTTTGTGCTTAAAATCTTAGTCGACAATAAGTCCATACAAGGGCCTTTGAGGCGGCTCGATCAGATCTTCCTCTGCAAAACAAATTTTCCTTGCCAAATCAAGATCAGGTTCAGGACTCGATTCAGCATATTGCACAGCTTCTTGAATCACTTTTTTGATTTCTTTATCAATCTGAGTAATGAGGTCCCTTGTTAAAATCCCCTGGTCTAAGAGTAGTTGGCTATAAAGGGCTATTGGATCTCTTTTTTTAGCTTCCGCAATTTCCTCTTTTGTTCGGTACGTATCAGGATCTGACATTGAATGACCCCTAAATCTATAAGTCCTTGCTTCAATTAAAACAGGGCAGTTTTCGTTTCTGGCAAGATTGGCTGCTTCTAGCACTTTTTTCCTTACTTCTTCCACATTCATCCCATCAATAACCATGCCCGCCATGTCGTAGGCAACAGATTTTTTTACAAGGGGCAAACCAGCAGTCGATCTGTGAATTTCGGTGCCCATTGCATATTGATTATTCTCTATAACATACACGACAGGAAGTTTCCATAAGGAAACAAGGTTGAGAGTTTCATGAAATACCCCTTGATTAACGGCTCCATCACCCAAAAGACACACCGTAATAGTGTTCTCTTTAAGATATCGCTGAGCAAAGGCAACGCCTGCAGCTATGGGACATTGGGCCGCTACGATAGCATGACCACCGAAAAATTTCTTTTTCTTATCAAAAAGATGCATCGACCCCCCCATGCCTTTGGATGTGCCTGTTGATTTTCCATAAAGTTCAGCCATGCATGCTTTAGGGGAAACTCCTCGAGCCAGGGCTATGCCATGATCTCTATAGGCTGTGATAACAACATCTTCAGGCCCTATAGCTGTACAAACACCTACTGCGATGGCTTCTTGTCCAATGCAAAGATGACAAAAGCCTTTAATTTTTGCCTGCATAAAAGATTGAGAAGATTTTTCTTCAAATCTTCGTATCAAAACCATCGTCTTGTACAGCTCAAGTCTCACTTCCTTGGGTAATTCTGAAAGACCACTACTTTTAAAGTCTTCGTGTACCTGTTCTGAGAAGGATATATTGTCAACCATAATGTTTCCTTTTTTATGGATTCACTCTATAATTTACTTCACCTAAAAAAAAGAAGATAGTTCAATATTGCATCTTATCTAATAAGCAGCAAATGTACCACTAAGTTTTGAAAAATAAAGTCTGATGGGAAAAGAAAAAAATATTCCTGGAAAAAAGTCAAGGGCATTATCTGAAGAGCTTTCCAGTTATGAGTGTCATAATATCACTGCTATTTCCTCTAACGGTCCTATTTTCTGGCAGAAAGCAAAAGGGGTTCACGTATGGGATGTCGACGGGAATAAATATTTAGACCTCAGTGGAGGATTTGGTGTCGCCGCTTTAGGCTATAGCCATCCAAAAATCTATCGTTCTCTTATAAAGCAATTAGACAGACTTTGGCATGTGCTGGGTGATGTCTATCCTTCAAAAGAAAAAGTAGAGCTCTGTCGATTGCTCTCTCAAATTACCTTTGAAAAATGGGAACATCAAAGAGGGAAAGTCATCTTGGGCTGTACTGGGAGCGATGCAATAGAAGCTGCATTAAAAACAGCATTTTTCCATACGAAAAAAAACAAATTTATTACTTTTTACGGTGGATATCATGGGCTTTCTTTGGGAGCATTAGCAGTCAATGGACTAGATAATTTTCGAAAACCTTTGGAAGGATTATATGCTCCAGTTGCTTCTTTTCTTCCCTATCCTAGTTGTTTTTATTGTATTGAGAAATCTCAAAGTTTGACTCTAAAGAATTGTCCTTGTGAGCCACTTTTCGAAGAAAAATTAGAAAAAATGATGCACGAGGGCTATGGAGCTATTCTTTTCGAACCGCTTCAAGGAAGGGGAGGGGTTGTTGAACCACCGGATTGGTTCCTCCCTCTTTTGCGTAGGGTAAGCGCCAAACACAATATTTTGCTCATAGCCGATGAGATTTTTACTGGCCTTTATCGGACCGGAAAAAGATTTGGTTGTGATGTAGCTGGGATTGTACCAGATATCATATGTCTTGGGAAATCTATGGCTGGTGCCTTTCCTATTTCAGCATGTATTGGAAGAGAAAATGTGATGGATAGCTGGCCTAAAAATGACGGGGAAGCGATCCATACTTCCACATTTCTTGGTAACCCAATTGGCTGTCGCATGGCTATCGAACAGATCAAGGAATTAGAAAAAAAGCATGAACAGCTTCTCATCAAAGAAAAGGGGGAATATTTCTTATCGCTGCTTAATAACTTATCAAAACGTTTTAGCTGTTTAAAAAATCCTCGTGGCAAAGGTTTGTTTTTGGGGGTCGATATCGTTGATGAAAAAGGTTGTCCTGCCCCAGAGATTGCCGCAAAAATTGTTATCAAGATGCTTCAAAAAGGAATTATAATTCTCACGGAAGGACCTTGTAGGAATGTTCTCAGTTTTACCCCTCCATTGATTGTCACCTTTAAACAAATAGGCTCTGTGATACGAATTTTGGAACAAATCATTACAATAGTTCTAAAAGAAACCAAATGGAGCTAAGTTACAAGTGGTCCTAGCAATGAAATTATTAAAGCTTACACCCATTAGAAAAGTGGCCCAGACTGCTCAGATTCTCATGTCTTTCAATATATTATGGATATCGCTGTATTTTTTTATAGAACGATCCCTTGCTTGATATAGGTTAAAAGCGCCTATTTACCATAGCGCTTATAGATGTATAGTTGGATAACCTCTTTTGTCATACTTTCTGTTGTTTCCACATAGTATGCCTATATTCAAAGCTGCTCGCCACTGCCTGCCTTTTTGAGCATGGGAAACTGCCCATGCAACTTCCTTGATGTATCTCCTTTTACCAGGCACACGTGGTGGGCAGGCACCCATCGAGGCAGTGCGGATACAAAATCTTTCCATTCCTAGAAGGATTAATCTTCCTTGGGCGTAATATTCTGCGATGTTCCCTTAGGAGGCCATTGCCTACAGATAAGAACTAGCTCTATGCCTGAAGTGTAGCTTTGAAGGCTCTAGGAATGTCTTGGGGGGCTGAATCTGCATCTCATCCCCTTTTTTATTTACCTCCCGGCATTCTCTAATGTAATAGGAGCTTAGAAAAGGGCTAGCGTTATCTAATTTTAGTCGCAGACGGCAAGCGCCACTCTAGAAAATGGTATGGATTCCCCCTAGAATGGTCTAAAACGTGTAAAAGGAGGTTAGAAGTCCATTCTCTTTAGGGGATAGGGAAGGATCATTTGCTCCTAGGTTCCATTTCGAAATCATATTCGGTTCTGATGGCGGAAAGTGGAGCCAATATCTGTTTTTCAAATTGATAATAGTAAGGGCTTTGCTTAACCAGCTCCAGTTTTTCTATGGAATCCACATCGAAAGAAAAAAAGAAGAAATAAGAGCCATTGGGCGAAATATTTTTGCCTACTCTTAAATTCATTATTTCTGGTATTTTCAATAATCTTACTCGAGTTTCAATCATTAGATTATCGATTTGTTCAGGACTCGAAACGTTTTGAGAAGATAAAAAACATAGATGATGAATCATAGAAGTAAAAATGTTATTTAATGACGATTAGATAATAAAACCAAAAAACTCTTTTTTAAAAGGAGAAAAAAGTTGGCAAAGAAGCTTATGTTTTTTAATTTCATAGATAACAAGGAAGTTGATCTATGATTGGAAATTTTCTAAGAAAAAGCGAACCTAACAAACCGCAGGAAACTAAAATAATCCCTCCTACGCCTCCTGAGCCATTCGGTAGTCCTCCTCCCACCCCTGTTCCATTGGAAAAATCCCTGCAAGAAAAAGAAAAACAAAGGGAACAAGAAAAAACAATCGAAATCAAAAGGGAAGTTACCAGTAGTGAACCAAAAAAAGGTTTTAGAGAAGCACAAGTTTCCGAAAAACTATTTAATGTGTTGGCAACGGGAACAAAATTTTCAGGTTCAATTGCCTTTCAAAATCAATTAGTTGTAAATGGTCATTTTGAAGGCCAGATCTATTCGAATGAGGGAACACTTATTATTGGAGAAAAGGCAGTTGTGCATGCTCAAGTTGAGGTAGGCAGTGTTTTAATTTCAGGACAATTTTCTGGTAACATTCATGCTGCTGATTTAACAGAGCTTAAAAATGGATCTGAGGTTTTTGGGGATGTTAAAACCCGCCGATTAAAGGTTGAGGAAGGCTCGATTCTTAGTGGAAAGTGCGAATGCACAGCCAAATCGCTCCGAGATAGATAGAGCGCTTTTTTGTCTGAGCTCTAATGGATATAGAGCTTCGTGAGAAACGTAATGGGGCATTTTATAGCTTTAAACTGATACTAACTTTTTGTTGAGCGCAGCTTCCAGGAGTTTGAGAGGGGATTTCTCAGGATGTTTCAAAGCTTCTATTTTAATATGAAATGTTTGTTCTAGGAGAAACTGCCCTTTATCTACTGCATGTAGTACTTGATCTGTAAAAACAATCCAAGTACTTCCTGCTGGGAAATCGAAGGCCACCTGAGGAGAATTTTTTTGATATTGCAAATCGAGTTTTCCTTTATCATGAAGCTGGAGCATGTAATGGTCGTATAGACTTCTATATCCTTTAGTTATTCCAAGAGCATAAAGAAGAAAGCGTTTACCAGGGGTAGGGGATTCTAGTTGAGGAAGAAGGTGTTTGAGATATTGCGGAAAAGGCTCTCCAATTCTCCAACTTCTTGGTTTACCACTGGGGTTTATATTAGAAAAAACTCTCAATATCCTTTCTCCTCCCGTGGGGCTAGATGGGAAGGCATCCACATGAAGTCTTGTATCATCTTTTCTTGGCGAAGTTGGTCGACCAGAAATTTCTACCGGCCGAAAACTTGTGCGGGCTATTCTTAATGAAGAGCCATAAAAAGGGAAAAGCAGATGAAGAAATTCCTTTGTCTTTTGGGCATATCGTTTGAGCATCCCACTGAGCAATTTAAGATCCTCTGTCTTTCCTTCAACACCTTTGAGGCTAGAATTCCTTGGATCATAGCTAATATTTTTTGCTCCACTAACCCAAGAAGGCTCAAGAAATTTTGTCTCTTCAGGTAAAAGAGAAAAATTGAGCCTGGGAAAAAAGAGGACAGAGCCATTTTCCAGGGATTCTATTGCCTTTTCCTGTATCTCTTTTGAAAATTCCGCATCCCAACGGTCCGCTTCAAATTGTATGACAGGATGCTCTAAAGAATAAATATCCATAAAACGCACTTAGTAGGTTATCTTTATCTTTTTTTCTTTAAAATAGGAAGCCCAGTCCGTTCGCTTTCCGTGACAACATATCCATTAGGTAAGGCATCAAGTGCCCCATCTCCAATCTGGGTAGAAAAATAGTAAAGAGTAACCTTATGCCCGTTTCTAAGAACCTGTTCCCTTGAATGAAGGTAATAGGTTTTTCCTGATTTTTTGCTCACAACTTGGTATGCCATAAAAGCACCTTTTTTTAAGTTTCGTTGAAAATTAAATCAATCCATTTTCCTTTAGGAGAGGAAAAACTCCTCTTTTCATCATGGTTTTTAATCCTTTTGCAGAGACCCGTATTTTAACTTTCCTTCCCAACTCTGGAACGAAAATACTTTTTTTTCTTAAATTTGGAAGGAACAACCGTGGCGTATTCCCCGTGGTATGTAAGCCTATACCTCCCTTCTTTTTAGCTTTCCCTTTTCTGATGATTCTCCTACCTTTAGCAGGTCGAATACCATGAATTGGACAAATTCTAGACATAGAAATTCTCCTTATTTCATCAACAAAACGTTTCGAGCCCTTTTTATCTCCCTAGTTAGTCGCCTATGAAGTTTTGCAGGCAGCCCTGTAATTCTTCTTGGAAGAATTCTTCCGTTTTCGGTTACATATCTTTTAAGTAGCTCAACATTTCTAAAATCTATAGCTTCTGCATCGATGTCCACTCTTTTTTTAACAACTTTGGGAGTTGTTAACGCTCTCTTTTTCCTCTTTTTTTCCTTTAAATTACCACTGTTTCTACCCATAGCTGCACCACCTTTATTTAATCATTTTTTTCTTTTTTTTCTTCTTCTTCCTCTCCATGTTCCTCTTCTAAGAGCTCTTCAGTATCTGCAAATTGAGGTACAGATTCCCATCTTTTTCTAAGTTGATACATCTTTTCTTTTTCAAATTGACGTTGGCAGTCGATATCAAACCGGGCATACGGAATAGCTAGCAGGCGGATGATAGGAATTGGTTTGCCACACATTTGACAAACTCCATAGGTATTTTCTTCTATTCTCTTTAGACTTTCGTCAATTTCAAAAAGAGAATCATTTTCTTGAGATAGCAAGCTAAGTGCAAAATCTCGGTCATACACGTCGGTACCAGCATCTGCTTGGTGGACACCAAACCCAGTAGATTCTCCACCTTCGGGCCTCGATTTTAAAACATCCGAAGAAACCCCTTCCATTTGCTCAATGATTTGTTCCCTCAAGTCTAAAAGCCGTTCTTTTTGAAGCTGCAAAAATGCTTTTTTTTCTTCTTCAGATAAATCAGCAATTTTAAGATTTGGATTAATATTATCTCCTTTGTCAAAGGAGATAGTTACTTCATTAGATGCATTGCTTAAATTCTCAAAGTTTGACATAGCATTAGATTGTACAGTACTTTCTTTTTGCTTTGCTACCTTTTCATTTGCGGCAGGTTCGGTCTTTTCTTCTGTTTTTTTCTTTTTCTTTCTCATTATTTTTATGAATACATCCACATCAAGTAGATGTTTTTTAACATTAAAGATTAATTTCTTTTTTTTCTTCGGCAACTGCTAATTAGCTTCTTTCTATTATTTTTTAGAAAATTCCTATCTTCCTATTTGGATTGTTTCAAATAAAATTCAATCAGTCCTTTTGTCGAAGCGTCATGCTCATAGAGTAATGAACCAGCGGTTAACTCTTCTTCAACCCTTGTAGCAAGCTGCTTACCTAGTTCTACTCCCCATTGATCAAAGGAATTAATATCCCAGAGCAATCCTTCAACAAAAATCTTGTGTTCATAAAAAGCGATCAAACTACCAAGAGTCCTTGGAGTTATTTTTTGGATAAGAAAGGAGTTTGATGGCCGATTCCCCGGAAAAGTTCTATGTGGAAGCAGTTTTTCGATAGTTTCAGGATTCATCTTCGCTTTTTGCATTTCTTCTTTAGCTTCTTGCTCTGTTTTACCTTTCATTAAGGCTTCTGTTTGAGCAAAAAAATTGGAAAGAAGAATAAGATGGTGATTCCCAATGGGATTATGCGTTTGGATGGGAGCAATGAAATCTGAAGGAATGAGATGCGTGCCCTGATGGAGAAGCTGGAAAAAAGAATGTTGACCATTGGTACAGGGATTTCCCCACAGAATAGGTCCTGTGGTATAGGTCACAACGGTTCCATTTCGGCGAATTCGTTTCCCGTTGCTTTCCATGTCTAATTGTTGGAGATAAACTGGAAAAAGTTCTAAGTACTGATCATAGGGAAAAATGCCATAAGTTTGAGCTCCAAAAAAATTGCCATACCAAAATCCAAGAAGCCCCATGATCACTGGGATGTTTTTTTCTAGAGGGCTATTTCGAAAATGCTCATCCACAAGATAAGCCCCATAAAGTAGTTCTTCAAACTGATCCATTCCTATATAAAGAACGATAGATAATCCGATAGCAGACCACAGGGAATATCTCCCACCAACCCAGTCCCAAAATTCGAACATGTTTTCTGGGCTAATACCGAAATCCTTCACCGCTTTTTCATTGGTTGATATAGCTACGACATGCTTTTCAATTGCTTTTGGATCGCCAAAATAATCTATCAGCCGTTTTCTTACCGTATGTGCATTCGTTAAGGTTTCTTTGGTAGTGAATGTTTTTGAGGAGATGATAAAAAGGGTCGAGTCTAGTTCAATTGCTTTTAGTACCTCTGCAATATCTGTTCCATCCACATTCGATACGAAATGAACGTTAAGCTCTTTATGTCCATAAGGTTTTAGGGCATGGGTGACCATTCGAGGGCCTAGATCTGATCCTCCGATACCTATATTTACAATATCTTTTATGGGTTTTCCGCTATATCCCTTCCATCGTTTAGATCTGACTGCTTCCGCAAAGTTTTTCATTTTTTCTAGAACCCTTTTGACATCGGCCATAACATCTTTTCCGTCTACATAAATTGGCCGATCAGATCTATTCCTTAAAGCGACATGAAGCACTGGCCTATTTTCAGTAAAATTGATTCTCTCCCCTGAAAACATCTTTTCTATATATCCAGGAAGATCGACTTCTGTGACGGCTTGCAAAAGCAGAGAAAGAGTTTCTTCAGTAATTCTATTTTTTGAATAATCGAAAAGGAAATCACCCCAACAAATTGAAAATTTCTCAAATCTTTGAGGATCGGAATGAAAAAGATCCCGCATGTGGAGTGGAGAAATTTTTTGATAGTGTTCACTTAATGCATGCCATAGCCTAGGGGAAAGTGAGCTATTCATAAGTAGTTCCTTTAAAAGTTTTTTTTGAATGGATAGAATGATCGTTTATCCCTATAAAGTTTGTAGGTAGAAAAAGAGTTATTTCCTTCTACTTTCTTAAAACAATGCTTTTATTTCTATAAAACTAAAAAATAAAAAGGAAGTTTCTTTTTAGAAAGCTATTCTTGCTGTCTTTAGCTTTGGCTAATAGGCTCAAGACAATCATGCCACTCCTTGAGCTATCTCATTGGATGTTGCCACAGCTGCTCAAGGAATTTGTCTCTCTTTCTTTTTGTAAACCTCTCTTTGTCGTTTCAAAATTGTTGGCAAAGAACCACTTTTGTTAAACCTTGATGAGCTGCACTTAAAAGGAAGGAGTTTTGAAAGCCTTTCTTTCAGCACGGGCGGCAGGCTAAAAGCTAGCTTGCAGGGACTTGTGTTTTGGCTAAATCTTTCTAAAAGCTTTAAAGGAAATTCTTTGTCTTATACCCTTCATTGTAATTGCTTTTCTCATTCGAAAACAGAAGATAGATTATGTTGAACTTCTTTATCTTAATGAATGATCGTTATGAGAATTCCATTAGCCTCTTATCGAGTTCAATTGAATAAGTCATTTAATTTCGAAAAACTGGCAAAGATCATCGATTATCTTGCGCAATTGGGAATTTCAGATATATATGCTTCTCCCATTACCAAAGCTAAGCCAGGCAGTTCCCATGGGTATGATGTAGTGGATTATACAAAGATTAATCCTGAGTTAGGAGATTTTCTTGTCTATGAAAATATAGTTTTAAAGTTGAAAGAAAAAGGAATGGGATGGATTCAAGATTTTGTGCCTAATCACATGGCCTACAGCAAGGAAAACACCATGCTCATGGATGTATTCGAGCATGGACCTTACTCCCGGTACTATGAATTTTTTGATATCGAATGGAACCATCCTTATGAATCTTTGAAGGGAAGGGTGCTTGCTCCCTTTCTTGGACCTCATTATGGAGAAGCCTTGTCCAAGGGAGAAATAAAGCTGGTCTTTGATTTGGGTTCTTTTTACGTCCGCTATTATGATATTCAATTTCCTCTGAAAATAGAGAGCTATGCAACCATTCTGACTTCCGTCCTAAATACGATTCGAAAGCGGGTAGATACAAAAGATCCAGATTATCTAAAACTCCTCGGTGTGGTTTATACCCTTAAGAATATTGGAGCTTCCGAATCTAGACAAGAACGTATCGAACAGGTTTCTTTCATTAAATACATATTGAATGAACTTTACACGAAAAATGTGCTGATCAGAGTGTGCGTGGATAGGACTATTGAACTATTCAATTCGGAAGACAAGACAGAGCCAGGGCATTTTCTTCTCATGGACAAGTTGCTTACCGAACAATATTTTCGCTTTTCCCATTGGAGAGTGGCTTCGGAGGAAATTAACTACAGAAGGTTTTTTACCATTAACGATCTTATTTCTGTTCGTATGGAACGGGAAGAAGTTTTTGAAGAAGCCCATTGTCTTATCTACCGATTGATAGAGGAAGGCAAAATTACTGGACTTCGTATCGATCACATTGATGGCTTGCTTGATCCTGAAAAATATTTAAGCGCTTTACGAAAAAGAATTCCAGGGATCTATACCATTGTTGAAAAGATTCTGCGTCCGTTAAAAGAAACACTTCCTATTGGTTGGCAGACTGAAGGAACGACAGGGTACGATTTTTTAGCTCTTCTTACTCAGCTTTTCTGTAACCCAGAAAATGGTCCCATTATGGATCGAATTTATCGAAGGTACACTGGGATAGATCAAGAATATGAAGAACTTTTAAGAGAAAAGAAAAGATTTGTTATTGGAAGGAGGCTTGCTGGCGACCTTGACCGAATTGCTTTGATCCTGCATTCTCTTTGTTCTCGTCTCTGGTTTGGCCCAGATGTCACTATCTATGGGATCCGGAGAGCTCTTGTTGAGGTCCTTTCCTGTTTTCCTGTTTACAGAACATATATCTCAAATGGTCAAATGAGTAAACAAGATAGAATGTTTTTGGAAGAAGCTGTCAATATTGCCAAAGAAACCCTTCCAGAACTTTCAGTGGAATTGGATTTTATCCTCAAATTTTTTCTTCGGGAAATAGAACATTCTTTTTCCGAGGAGGAAGAACGGGAAAGAGAAAATTTTATCAAACGCTTCCAGCAACTAAGTTGCCCACTGATGGCAAAAGGACTCGAAGATTGTCTTTTTTATGTCTACAATAGGTTACTTTCTCTTAACGAAGTTGGCAATGATCCATCCATCCTAGGGATTTCTTCAGAAACATTTCATTCCTTTCTAAAAGAAAGAGCGCTGTGGTGGCCTTTTACTTTCAATGCCACTTCAACGCATGATACCAAAAGAGGGGAAGATGCTCGGGCAAGGATAAATGTACTTTCAGAAATTCCACAAGAATGGGAAAAGGTTCTATATCAATGGACAGAAATCAATGAACCGGAAAAGTCCAAAGTGGGGAACATCATGGTTCCGGATTATAATGCGGAATATTTCATTTATCAATCTCTTATTGGACATTTGCCTTTTGACCTTTCGGAAATCGATTCTTTTTTGGACAGATTTAAAAAGTATTTCATAAAGGCCAGCAGGGAAGCAAAAAGCTTTTCTGGATGGCAGAATCCCAATACCGCTTATGAAGAAAAATGTTGCCAGTTTATTGAGAGTCTTTTAAATCCGAAGAATTCAAAGTTTTGGGACTCTTTTCTTCCTTTTCAAAAGAAAATTGCCCATTTTGGAATCATTAATTCTCTTTCACAGCTGCTCTTAAAAATTGCATCTCCTGGAATTCCAGATTTCTATCAGGGTTGTGAGCTGTGGGATTTTTCATTTGTTGATCCAGACAATCGCAGACCCATTGATTTCGATTGGCGAAAAAAAATTCTGATGGAATTTATAGAGGTAAGTGATGAAAAGGCTTTGGTCGAAGAACTTGTAATGAACAGTGCGGATGGCCGCATAAAGTTTTGGCTCACCTATAAGGGCTTGCAGGCTAGAAAGAAATTTCCTGAAGTTTTCGGTTCTAAATCCTACATTCCATTGACCTTTCAAGGGTCGAAAGCAAGGAATGCTTTTGCTTTTCTTAGGCAACAAGCCAACTGCTGGATTATAGCTATAGTCCCAAGGTTCTGCACGGAGCTATGCAAAGAAGGCCAGTTTCCTGTTGGAGGTGGAATTTGGCATGATACTATCTTGATGTTGCCTGAAGAGGCGCCTTTGGAATGGTCTTCTCTGCTGGTAGATGGGGAAAAAAGAAAATGGGATCGGAAAGTCAATGTTGGCGAAGCATTAGATATACTCCCTGTGGGTTTATGGTTTGGACAGACTACGAAGAGAGAGTAGACAGAATGGAGTGTTCACTAGACTTAGAACACAAAATGACTAACTCTGTTAATCTGTAAGAAGTTAAGCAATAAGAAAGCAGGACATCTTCTAGATAACTATCTCGTATTGGATTTGGAAAGGAAAGATGCTATTTTCCTTTGAACAGACACCAGTGGGAGATCATTGTCAAAGAACCGGCTTTTAAAAACCCTATCGGCTTCCCGATATTTGCATGTGTCCGAAACTAGATTAACCGAATTGAAGGCAATGCAAGCCGCTACGACCAAACGGGTCACCAATATCCTTTTTGAAATTGAGAGTAAAGCCAACCGTAACCGAACTAAGCTCATGAGTTTCTGGCTGATCTTGAAATGAACATCAATGTCATGGAACACACTGGTCGATTCCTGCAGTGCAGCTTGGAGTATGCAAAAGTTGTGATTTTGGCCTTAGTAGATAATGCCATTTCTAAAGAGTTCAACTATAAGCTAATTCAAAAGGTCTTTCTGTTTTTCTCTGCTACTCCCTCCAATCTACTCAAAGCTGTCTAGATTGGTTCTAAGCTGATTGTCTGCTTTGCCATGACTGATTTTAGGCACACCGTACGATCTGCGCCAGATGCCTTCGAACGTCAGATCCTACCTGACACAACAACATTCGAGGATCCACCCTTCCAAACCTCTTTTTGATTATGGATAAAAAGTAGGCATAGGCGATCGTTCGGCGGTCTGCAGTGCCTTCGGCATCTCACCACTTTGGGCGCATTATGTCAAAGCGTAGAATGGATGAAGATCTACCGTATTTAACGGTAAGAGATCTCAACAACTATAGTAAAGAACGATGTTTTTTGGACTGATCGGAATAGAGGTGGAGGAGGCAACTATTTGGTCAGGAGAAATAGATCCTGATCCACTCCATTTTTCGTCAGCAAGATCAAGAATTTTTTCCAATGGATAGACAACTTCTTCCTCGATCAAATATCTCCTTTCTACTGAGTCGAAGTTAGTTATTCCAAGGAGGCTTTCCTGTTTATTGTTAAAAAAAAAGAAAAAGAGCTTTTCTTCTTCATTAAAATTTACCGTAGGAGAGATGTTTGCAGAGCATATTAAAGATTTATATTTTTGGCGTAATGCAATCGTATGCTGATACAATTTCCATAGAATGGCGTGTGTCCCTTCAGTCCTTAATTCCCAATTAATAATAGATTTATTGAAAGCTTCTTGTTTTGTTGCATCATATCCTTCTTTGTCTCCATGAAAATCTGCAAACTCTTTCATTCTTCCTTTTCGAACGGCTTCTAGAAGATTGGGATCCCCATGATCGACAAAGTAGAGAAAAGGATTTTTTTCTCCATACTCTTCACCCATGAACAAAAGCGGAATGAAGCCTGAAAGAAGAGTCAATACACAAATTATTTTGAGTTCACTAAAATCAATTAGACAAGAAAGTCTTTCTCCTAAATACCTATTTCCAATCTGATCATGATTCTGAGAAAAAACGATCAGTTGGCTTCTTTTGACATGTTGAGGTTTTCTTCCATGCTTGCGTTTTCTATAAGAAGAATAGCACCCATCAATGACATATCCTTGCTTAAAAGCTTTTGCAATATGTGAAAGGGAGCCGAAATCAGAATAATATCCTTTTGTTTCCTTGGTTATATAAGCGTGCAGAGCATGATGAAAATCATCACACCATTGTCCATGGAGATGGCAGCCTCCAAAGGTTTTCGGATAAATGAATTTGGGGTCATTCCTATCACTTTCGGCAATAAGGAAATGGGTTTTATTGAATGTATGACAAAATTCTGTTGTTTTATCGGCTAATTCCTCAAGAAAAAGATACGCGCTTTCGTCATAAATGGCATGAATCGCATCCAGCCTTAAAGCATCTATGTCATATTCGGAAAACCAGAAAAGAGCATTATATATAAAAAAATTTCTAACTTCGTCAGAATAAGCATCGTCATAATTAATGGCCTCTCCCCAGGGTGTTTTATATTTTTGGGTAAAATAAGGAGCAAATTGACTAAGATAATTACCTTCCGGGCCTAAGTGGTTATATACAACATCAAGAATCACTGCCATGCCAATCTGATGACAACTATCTACTAATTTGCGCAATCCCCATGGTCCTCCGTAACTATTCTGAACGGCAAAAGGATAAACCCCATCATAACCCCAATTTCTTTTTCCTGGAAATTGCGCTACAGGCATAAGTTCTAGAGCATTTATTCCTAATTCTTTTAAGACTGGTAGTCTGGGTATGATTGCCTCAAAAGTGCCTTGTGGAGTGAATGTGCCCACGTGCAATTCATAGATAATGTAATCATCTAAAGTGGGTCTTTTTTCAGTGATTTCGCTTTTTTTAATTGCTGAAAAATCGATAACTTCGGATCGGTCATGGACGCCGTAAGGCTGATATTGAGAAGCTGGATCGGGATATTCTTTTAGCTTGTTGATTCTGTATTTATACCTAATTTTGTTTTTTTTCTCGTAGGTTTTTAGTAAGCCTCTCCAATATCCACGACTATCTTTTTCCATTGGGATGATTAGATCTTCTGGTTCGTATATGTGTACAGCGCAATCCGAAAGGAAAGGGCCCCATACAACAAAAGAGACTGCATCATTAGAACAAATGGAACCAACTGGAATTATAGAAGACAACATGTTCATTATCCTTGAACTCTGTCCTATAAAAAAAGTTGTTCTTCTGCCATTGTGAGAGAACCATTGTGAGAGAAAAAAGAACGGTCCTTACTGAATTACTTCCTTCATTGATTCTTAGCCATAGGTATTGTTTTTGTTTGGCTGATCAAGGTCAATGGAAAATTAAGAAAAGACAGAACTGCTTTACATAAAAAAGATGCTTCTTTCATCAGAGATCTTTTCAAGGAATATTCTATTTCATAGAGCACCCTTTCTAGCAAGCAAAAGTGGAGCAACCTTTCTTTTTCTTCTTTTGTTTGTGGGAGAATTTCAGATTTTGCCACTTCTAAGTATCGGTTCACAAAAACGGCTGTAGCATACCTATGCCAGCAGAGCGAAATATCTTCTAGCCATGGCTTATCTTGAGAAATCAGCAGGGAGGATTCAAGAGCCGAAAATGCTGCTAAATAGAGAGAAAAGATCATACTAGCAATATCCTTTAGCGGCGTTTTTTTTAACTTTCTTTGGCTAAATGGTATTTCTGTTTCTCCTTCAAAATCTATGATTACGAAATCCTTTCCTGTATACAAAAGCTGTTGTAAGTGAAAATCCCCATGAATCCGTATTTTTAACCCGTAATTGCCAGCAATCAGAATCTGTTGAAGTTGTTTTTCAATGATCTCTATTTTTTCATAAAAACCTAGAATTTCTTTGTCTTTTAAATCCTTGTTGTTTTTCGACAATTGTCTTTGAAGACGCAAAAGATATTCCATAGCTGATTGGAAGAGGCTGCGTTGGTACCATGTTGTAAACGGTTCAGGGGAGAAGTTTGGATCTTTGTTTTCAGCGGAAAGCCAGTTATGCATCATTGCAGTTTTTTCAGCGATCGACCGTAATTTTTCTACATATGTTCCTTCCAAGATTGCCTTACATTCGGAAGGCCACTGTAAAGGATCCATCTTTAGGAGATCTCTAGGAGCTGAAAACAACTGTTTTGATTCGAGGACTCTTTCATAATATCGACTTAAAGAATCGATGGTCAGCTGCCAGCAATCCCCTTGATTAGGAATGAATTCTTCTATCAAGCATAAAGAATGGACTGTCCCGTCTGTAGATAAAAACTCAGCGTTTCCAAGGTACTTAGGGAAGAAAGGAAGGCTTTCTTTCGATTCTAGATATTCTAAAATTTCTATTTCAGGGTTGATCCCCTCGTTTAGTGGTCTGTAAAACTTGCACATTATTTTATTTTCAAAGTTGATCAACAAATTTCTTTGTTTGTCAGGAAGCACTTGAGAGGAGATGGGGAGTTGTCCTTCTCTACAAGTTTCTTCAAGTTTTGAAGAAGGCTTTGCCACTACTTTACCTTTTCCTAAGTTTATATGTCTTCCAGAGGCAATCCAATCAAGCATCCAGGAACGAAATGTCGATTCATACATGGCATCTATAAGCAGTCCCTCTTGTTCCTTCTCTTTGAATTTGCAAAACACGCACTCTGGATTTTTCTTTCCGATTTCATCAACGTCTTTTTTCTCAGTTTTTTTCAGAAAAAAGAAAAATGGTTCTGGATTCCCTACATCATAATAAAAAGCAAACAATACACACTGTATATCTTCTCCTAAAAACCGGAGGGCTTTTAATTCGATTGCATCCTGGATTTCTACCCGCAGCAGCTTTTTGCCCAGAAGGTTAAACCACTTAAACTGAGAAAGGTACAAGGGCAGGACTTTAGAAGCAAAACGTTCCCCCTCTGAGCTTAACCAAAAGGATGGCGAAGGGACCTCTTCAAGAGCAATCGTTGAAACTCTTTCTAATTGTTGCTGAGAAGAGTCATAGGAGGGATTGAGAGAAAACCAGAAATAAGCATAGGGAGAAAGGACAAATAAAAGAGGGTTTTCGGTTATTTTTGGTAGAGTAGCTTTACCGAATGTTTCTGTTGGAATGTAGCCGATACAATCAGGTAGACTGATTTCCGTAACTTGAGTAAAACGGGAAAGATTTATAACAACCAATAGGATCTCTTCTTTGTATTTTCGAATGAAAGCTAAAACCTTAGGATTGCTTTGATTGATGATTTCTATGGTTCCACGGCTGAATGCTAGATATTTTTTCCGCATGCTGATCACACGCCGGATCCACCAAAGAAAGGAAGAGAGGTTGTTTTGTTGCAATTCCACATTAACGGCCTGGTAGTGATATTCAGGATCTATGACCAGTGGCAAATAGAGTCGTTGAGGATTAGCCTTTGAAAAGCCCCCATTTTTTTCTTCAGACCATTGCATTGGGGTTCGAACTCCGTTGCGATCTCCCAGATAGATATTATCTCCCATACCAATCTCATCCCCATAGTAAATGATTGGTGAACCCATGAGAGAAAAGAGAATCGTAAAAATGAGTTCCATTTTTTTTCTGTTGTTATCGAGAAGAGGAGCAAGTCTTCGCCGAATTCCTAGATTGAGTTTTGCTCGAGACTCCTTCGCATAGACCCTGTACATGTAGTCTCTTTCTTCATCGGTGACCATTTCTAAGGTCAGTTCATCATGATTACGAAGGAAAGTGGCCCATTGACAACAATCAGGAATAGGGGGGTTAGTTCTAGAATATCCACTATAGGATAGTTTTCTTCCATTCGCATCGCCATAAAAATCCTTGGCATCAGTGGGAAATGGAAGGCCATGTGGCATTCGTCCCCTTGGCCAAAATAAGCTGCGGCATCTTCTGGCCATTGGTTAGCTTCTGCAAGAAGCATCCGATTGGCATAATGGGTGTCAACATAGCTGCGGAGTTCTTTAAGAAATTGATGGGTTTCAGGCAGATTTTCACAACTGGTTCCATCCCTTTCGAAAAGATAAGGCACTGCGTCTAATCTCAACCCGTCGACTCCCATTCCAAGCCAGAAATCGATAATTTTAAAAATTTCTTTTTTAACTTCAGGATTATCGAAGTTTAAATCCGGTTGGTGAGAATAAAAGCGGTGCCAGTAATAAGCTTTTGCTACAGGATCCCATGTCCAATTGGATGATTCAAAATCTTTAAAAATAATTCGAGCTTCTTTAAATTTTTCCGGATTATCACTCCAGACATAATAGTTTCTGTAATTGCTTCCCGGAGGAGAATTTCTGGCCCTTTGGAACCATGGATGCTGATCAGAAGTATGATTAATAACTAACTCGGTGATCACTCTTAAGTTTCTCTTGTGAGCTTCCAGTAAAAAAATTTTGAAATCATTTAGCTCACCATAATCAGGGTGCACAGCGCAGTAATCAGATATGTCGTATCCGTCATCTTTCAAAGGAGAAGGATAAAAAGGCAATAACCAAATGGCATTCACTCCAATCGATTTGATGTAGTCCAGTTTTTGAGTCATTCCTATGAAGTCACCAATCCCATCATCGTTGCCATCAAAAAATGATTTGACGTGGACTTCATAGATGATGGCATCCTTCCACCAAAGCGGAGGTGGAGCATATTCCGATTTTTCTCCTAGCTGTCTATGCGTTGTTCTGTTGAAGGATTGACTGTCCATACATGTCAGCAGGACTATACTTTAAATGAGAAATGAATTTGAAGGGAAGAAAAACATCTATTGTATAAAAAGTGCACTCGGGGAGACTCGAACTCCCACGGGAAAACCCACAAGCACCTCAAGCTTGCGCGTCTGCCGATTCCGCCACGAGTGCATAAAAGACAATCGGCTTTTTTCTATAAACTTTCAATCATTAGTTAATATTCCACATTCCTTATAGGAATTGAACATTTAGCTAGCACACGATACGGTTTTTATATCCGTTGTTCCTGTCGAGGCAGGAGGCATACACTACTTTCAATTTTTTTATACTAGATCTATGAATGCTTTTTTCAAGCCAAAAAAATAGATGGAATATAGAGGATAGCTCCCATTTAGTGAATGGGTACCCGAAATCTTTTTTAGGAGAGCACCTATTTGCCCTGGCATTCTTGTATGTCTCATACTTTGCCAATATCGTAAAACTGGAGGAAAGCAGAAGCTCAATCAGAATCGAACATTTTTTTTTCAATTCTATACCTAAGCCAGTCTCGAGTAACCCCTAAAAGGCGTGCTGCTTGAGAAAAGTTCCCATGCGTCATTTCCAGAGCCGTTTTTATTAATTCTCCTTCAAATGCTTTTAAAGAGAATGGTTCATTAAGTAGCCACTTTATGAGTTCTTTTTTATCAACAAAAGGTTGAGGGAAGAAGCTATTGTCTTGAAACCTATTTTTTAAAACTGCATCAATATGCCGTAAACTAATAATATTGTCTTCACACCATAAGACGGCTTGCTCGATTTTATGTGAAAGTTCGCGAACGTTTCCAGGCCAACTGTAGTTTTGAAAACTCTCTATTACTTCTTTTTCTAATCCTTGAATATTTTTTCCATAATGAGCAGCGTATTTTCTAAGAAAATAGTTGGGAAGCTCGGCTATGTCCTCTTTTCTTTCTCTTAAAGGAGGCAAATAGATGGAGACAACGTTCAGTCGGTAGAGAAGGTCAGGGCGAAATGATCCTAAGCTGGCTTTTTCTGTTAGATTTCTATTTGTCGCAGCAATAATCCAAAGATCAATTTCCCTGTCCTTAACACTGCCCAAGCGACGAATTTTTTTACTTTCTATGGCTGTTAGTAATTTTCCCTGCAGATTAATCGGAAAATCTCCGATTTCATCCAAAAAAAGCGTTCCCCCATCGGCTGCTTCCATCAAGCCAGGCTTTGCATTTTTAGCTCCCGTAAAAGCGCCCTGCTCATGTCCAAACAACTCGTCTTCGACAAGATTTTCTGGAAGAGAAATGCAATTGACATGAATAAAAGCTTTGTCTGATCGGGAACTTTTTCGGTGGAGCAGACGGGCGACGACATCTTTACCAGTTCCAGTTTCTCCGGTGATTAATACGGTGGGAGGCGACTTGTCCAAAGGAAGGGCGACAAGTTTTTGAATTATTTCCCTAACACGAGTCATGGCTAGGGAAGAGCCCACTAGTTCAGTTTCTTCTCTTTTTCGATAATAGTCAATTTCTCTTTTTAACCGAATGGTTTCCTCTATTTTTAGAATTAATTGTCCTAATCTTTGGAGATCAATCGGCTTCTGGATATAATCAAAAGATCCCAACTTAATGGCTTCCACAGCATCTTCGATTGATCCAAAAGCCGTAAAAACAATTGAATAGAGATTTGGATGAACGGCTTTTGCTTTCTTCAATAACTCAATGCCTCCTATTCCTGGCAGGCGGCAGTCAACAAGGAGCAGTTCAGGATTCATTTCCAGACATTGGCTTAAGCCTCTATTGCCATCGAAACAAACGGTAGTCTCATGGCCTTTGTTTTCCAGAAACCGTTTTAAAGAAAGAGCCAGATTCTTTTCGTCCTCAACAACAAGAACTGTAAGCCCCATTGGTTTTGTCCTTAGCCATTAAAGCTTGAAAACTTAATACTTGCAGTAGTGCCTTTGCCTACTTCACTTTGTATGGTCAATAGTCCGCCATTTTGTTCTGAATATCTTTTAGCAATAGCAAGACCGAGACCAGTTCCTTCTGTAGATGTGGTGAAAAATGGTTGGAAGATTGCGTCCATGATAGCACTAGGAATGCCTTTACCATGATCAATAATTTCAAGAAGGACTGCTTTCTGAACGAGATCAGAACGGGTGATTATTTGAATTAAACCACCTTTTTCACTCGCGTTGATAGCATTAGCAAGCAGCTCTAGAATCACTTGTTCAATTTGCGAGGAATCAGAAAGAATGGGTGGTAAGGAAGGATCCAGTTGCAAATCGATGGTGATAGCTTTTGGAAGTGTTCGAGAAACACTAGGAATGAGTGCCTTTAAAAGATCATTTAGATTGGTTGGATGGCGATTTGGAACTGATGGTTTTGTGTAGGAAAGAAGATGATTAATCCTGTTGTTAAGCGTGTCCGTTTCTTTCATGATTTCTTTAAGAGTTTCTTTTGCAGATTCATCCAGATTGTCTTGAAGCAAAGAGACTTCAGCTAAAGCCCGTATGCTCGAAAGAGGGTTTTTAATTCCATGGGCAACAGCTGCAGACATTGCTCCAATCGATGCTATTCGTTCTGATTCAATAAGTTTGCTTTGAAATTTGTCAATCTTTTCAAAAAGATGGGCGAAGGCCTCAGACAGTTTTCCTATTTCTCCATGGAATGAGGGGAAAATTATTTTTTTAGGCTCTGCTTTTCCATTTTCAACAACTTCGATCAGTTTTTGCAAAGGAAGAGAAATGCCGAGATTTTGCCATCTATAGACCAACCATAGAATAACTCCACTGCAAAGGAAGCTGAGAGGGAAAACAGTTTGACTAAAGCTCACCAACTGTTGTTCTTTCTCTGTGATACTATTAATTGCTTGTAAATAGACCTTGTTTTGAAAATCAGCGATTACTTTGTCAAACTGATAATATTCCTTTTTTTCTATTTCTTCTTTTTTGGCTTCCAATAGCTCTTTTCTAGTTAATTTTGTAGCCTCTTCGAGTATTCCTAAGCTACAGCTATTCAAGTTCTTCCACTGCTCTTTAATAGCCTCAAAGGAAGTCTTTTCTTCATTGTCTGAAAAAAGAGATTCAATCGAAACAAGCTTTTCGTTTATGAGCGTTGAAAAATAGAGAAAATCAGTTTTGTCATAAGGGTTCTGGCCATCGATATAATCGGATATTTCTTTTATTAACTTGTATCCAAGCAATTTGATGTCGTTTAGCAATCGAATTTTTTCAGAAAGAAGCTGAATTTGTCGGATATTTTTTAAGGATAAAGCAGAGACCCAAGCCATTTCAAATCCTAGCGTCCCGATAATGAAGAAAAGAAGGAAAGCGGCAAGTTTAATTTTCGAGCTTATCTTCATGCGTTTTTTTAAAGGCGATGCAAGCAAGGGGAGGGAGGGTAAGAGAAAGAGAATAGGGTTGGCCTTGCCAAACGAGAGGTGAAGCCATTTCTCCTTTCGTAAGGCCCAAACCACTGCCGCCATACTCCGGGGCATCGCTGTTGAAAATTGCTTTCCAAAATCCAGCAAAAGGGGCTCCTACTAGATAATTGAGCCTTGGAACAGGAGTGAAATTAAAAACACAAAGAATATGATCTTTTTCGTCAGGAGATTTTCTTATGAAGCTTATGATACTTTTTTCATAATCTGAAAAGTCTATCCAATAGAAGCCGTTGGGAGAGAAATTATTAGCGTGGAGGGCTTTTTCGGATTTGTAAAGGAAATTAAGATATTTCACCATTGACTGTAGCTGTTTGTGGAATCCTTCAGAGGCCAAATGCCAATCAAGGCTTTTTTCATGATACCATTCATCCCATTGACCAAATTCTCCACCCATAAAGAGAAGTTTATGCCCAGGAAAAAAGTACATGTAAGAAAATAGGGCACGTAAATTTGCAAATTTCTGCCAGTTATCTCCAGGCATTTTCCTTAGCAAAGAGCCTTTTCCATACACTACTTCGTCATGGGATAGAGAAAGAATAAAGTTTTCTTGAAAAGCATACCAGGCACTGAATGTTAGCCGATTTTGATGATATTTTCTATAGATGGGATCGAGAGAAAAATAAAAGAGAGTATCATGCATCCAGCCCATGTTCCACTTGAATCCAAACCCAAGGCCTCCGGCATATACGGGTCGTGTGACCAACGGATAAGCCGTCGATTCCTCAGCAATAAGCTGTATGCCAGGAAATTCTTGATAAAGGGTTTCGCTTAGGGTGCGTAGAAAAGCTATGGCTTCGAGATTTTCGTTGCCCCCATATTTATTGGGAATCCACTCTCCAGGCTTTCTTGAATAATCGAGGTAAAGCATTGAAGCGACTGCATCAATTCTCAAAGCATCTGCATGATATTTTTCGATCCAAAAACGGGCACTGCTAATGAGAAATTCTTTAACTTCATATCTTCCATAATTGAAAATATAGCTTCCCCAGTCTGGATGATAGCCTTGTCTGGGATCGGCATGCTCATAAAGGTGTGTGCCATCGAATAATCCTAACCCATGCCCATCAGTGGCAAAATGAGAAGGCACCCAATCTAGAATCACTCCGATACCGTTTCGGTGCAGATAATCAATGAGAAACATAAAATCTTGAGGTGTCCCATAGCGACTGGTAGGAGCAAAATAACCCAAGCATTGGTAACCCCAGGATCCGTAGTATGGATGTTCCATTACTGGGAGGAATTCGACATGACTAAAACCCATTTCTTTGACATAGTTGGCTAGCAAAGGGGCAATCTCCCTATAAGTCAGAAATCTGTTGGCTTCTTCTTTTTTTCTTTGCCAGGATCCAAGATGCACTTCGTAAATATTCCATGGACAATTTAAACAATTGTTTTTTTCTTTGTTATCTATCCATTCTTTATCGAGCCATGTATAGTCTAAATGCCAAACAATAGATGCACTTTTGGGAGGGGTTTCCCATAAAAAAGAAAGAGGATCACCCTTGACCGTAACAATTCCGTTGGCTTTGGACTTAATATAGTACTTATAGAGATCTCCTTTGACTACCCCTGGAATAAAGATTTCCCATATGCCACTTTGATCCTCCCTGAAAACCATAGGATTTGCTTTTGGATCCCATTGGTTAAAGCTGCCAATCACAGAGACTGATTCAGCGTTGGGAGCCCACACCGAAAAATACGCTCCCTTTTCTCCTTGCCAACTTGTAAGATGAGATCCTAATTTTTCGTAAAGGTTGTAAAGGGTTCCATTCTTAAAATGATGGATGTCTAGCTCGCTAAAAAGGCTAGGAGAATGGGGTTTAGCAGAAGGCAAAAGAGGCTTTGAGGTGTTATTCATATCAGATTGTTTTAAATTACTCTCACTGAGTTATTATTTGTATGGAATGAACAGATAAAATCATCACCGGTTTGTAATTTTAAAAAATTTTCGATATCGAATCTACTAAAAGAAATATATTTAGCAGAATGACAAAAAGAGCGATGGCCCATCCTATTATGGATACTAAAGGACTTGCGCTAAATACTCCCATAATGGCCTTATTTTGATTCACAAGGAGTAGAGGGATCAGCGCAAAGCCGATCCCAAAGCTTAGTACCACTTGAGAAAAAATCATGAGTTTGGTGCTGTCTATGCCGAGTAAAATGGAAAAGACCGCTGGCAACATGGTAAAAAGTCTTCTAAACCATATTGGAAAGGTAAAATGAACGAAGCCTTGCATAATTACTTGTCCAGCTAGCGTCCCTACGGCGGATGAAGAAATTCCCGAAGCGAGCAAAGAAAGTCCAAAAATGGTCGATGCAAAAGAACCAAGGGCAGGAATGAGGGTTTGATAAGCCATTTCCAAACCATTAGGAGCAATATTGCCTTGATGGAAAATGGCTGCGGAAACAATCAGCATGGCCATATTAACACCACCAGCAATTCCCATGGCCAAAAAAACATCCACCAAGGAATACTGAAGTAATTTTTTTTTGCTTAGGCAATCAGTTGTATTAATTCTATCTTGGGTTAAGGCCGAATGAAGATAGATAGCATGAGGCATGACGGTGGCTCCAAGAATCCCGGCTGCCAAATAGATGCTTTCAGTAGATTGAAAATGTGGAATAAATAATCCGTAAAGGATAGAACCACTATCTGGGTGAGCTATAAACAATTCGAGCAGGTAACATAGGGCGACTATCCCCACAAAAGCACCAACAATTAGTTCCATCAGTCTGAACCCTCTTTTTTGTAGATAAAGAATGATGGAAGTGGTGATTGCTGTCAGACAAGCACCCCAAATGAGAGGAAAGCCAAAAAGAATTTTAAAGCCGATAGCGGCGCCAATGAATTCAGCAAGATCTGTGGCTATAGCCATGATTTCAGCCTGAATCCAGTAAAAATATCTAAAAAAGGGGCTTTGAATGGAATCTCTTATCCATTCAGGTAAGTTTTTCCCAGTAACCATCCCTACTTTAGCAGAAAGCCATTGGATAAATATTGCCATCAGGTTAGAAAAACAGACCACCCATAAAAGAGTATATCCATATTTTGAGCCACTTTCTATGTTGGTAGCATAGTTTCCAGGATCGATATAAGCAATGGCTGCAATGAAGGCTGGTCCAATGAACGGAAAAAACCTGTTTATTATTTTGGGTTCTTTTCCTTCAAGAATTTCTTTTGCTCTTTGTATGACCCAAGAATCAATTTGAGAACGTTTTAGCTGAAATTCTCTTTCTGTTTTTTTCATTTATCTTTAAAAAGGAAGACTGCAGCAAGAAGGTATATTGAAATGTTATTGGGTTTTTCCGCTTGTTAAGGAAGAAGGGACAATCATGATCTTTTCACTTATATATAGAGGAATTTTTATTGGTTTTTGTTCTTGCCCTAAGATGGAAAGCTGCATGCAGTCTTCGAATTTGTCTAAGACTGTGATGAGGGTGCCTGGCAGCAAGTTAAGGGTCTTGAAATTTTTTAAGGATTGTCTATCTTGTAACATGATTCTTGTAATTTGAGCTCTATCTCCTTTTTTAAGAGAGTAAAGCGTTCTTTCAGTGGTGTCGGTTGGCATCACCAGGTCAAAAGTAGGAATAGGATCACCATGAGGATCCCTTCGAGGATGACCAAGCATCCGGGCAATTGCTTTTTCAAATTGTTCGCTTATGACATGCTCCAACCGTTCAGCTTCCCCATGTACTTCATCGAGGCGGTAGCCTAATTTTTCTGCTAGGAATGTTTCCAGGAGACGGTGATGTCGAAGGATTTCTAAAGCTACGCGATTGCCTGCTTCAGTAAGATAGATGGCTTGATAGGGTTTTCTTTGAACTAACCCCAGTTCCACTAGTTTTTTGATCATATCGGTGACAGAGGCGGATTTGACCCCAATTTTTTGTGCTAGCGCTAAAGTGGTGACAGGCTCTCCTCTTTCAGAAAGGAGAAAGATTTCTTTGAGATAATCTTCTTGAGAAGTGCTAAGTTGTATAGTTGATTGTCTGTTTGTTTTCTTCATTGATTGTTACTTTAATAATTTAGATTATCCTAAAAATTTAAAAGAAAAATGATTTTTCTTGATAAAGTTGTAAAATTCATAACAAAAAGAAAATAACATTGATATATTTTATAGAACTATGAATTCTTTTTTTTCTCTTACTGGAATTGTACGATCCTTTTCTGTGGCGGGATTGGAGGGGACTTATTCTTATTACAGCCTTCCAGAGCTTCAGCGTCAGTTTTTCCCCAATTTAGATAAACTTCCCCTGTCTTTGAGATTCATACTGGAATCTGTTCTTCGAAATGCTTGCGAAGGTAAAGCCAAAAAAGAAGATGTTGAAAAATTCTTTGCTTGGCCGTCTCCTTCAAAAGATGAAATTCCTTTTTATGTCGGAAGGATCCTTCTTCAAGATTTCACTGGTGTCCCTTTGTTAGTCGATTTAGCGGCGATGCGAGATGTTGTGCAAAAGGCGGGAAAGGACCCACGCTCAATCGAGCCACTTATACCGGTAGATCTCGTTGTTGATCATTCCATTCAGGTGGATACTTTTGGGATCAAAGGGGCTCTTCAATATAATTTAGAAAAGGAATTAGAAAGAAATAAAGAAAGATATTCTTTTTTAAAATGGGCACAGTCAGCTTTTTCGCGTCTTAGAATTTTCCCTCCTGGGATAGGCATCTGTCATCAAGTTAACCTTGAATATTTGGCCAAGGGTGTTTTAAGCAAAAAAGAAGATCAGAGAACGGTTCTCTATCCCGATACTTTGTTGGGAACTGATTCCCATACCACAATGATTAATGGACTTGGAATCGTTGGGTGGGGAGTGGGAGGCATTGAAGCTGAAGCAGCCATGCTTGGAGAACCTTACTACATGTCTATACCGGAAGTGGTTGGGGTCAGATTAGTGGGGACTCTCAAAGAAGGGGTCATTGCAACTGACCTTGTCCTTGCTCTTACCGAAAGATTGAGACAAGAAGGAGTTGTTGGAAAAATCGTTGAATTTTTTGGTCCTGGTGTTCTTTCTTTGTCTGTACCAGATAGAGCGACCGTTGCAAACATGGCTCCAGAATATGGAGCAACAATGGGTTTTTTCCCAATCGATGAGCAGGTCCTTTTCTATTTCAAGCAAACTGGCAGGGAGCCGCATTGGATTGATTTGATCGAAAAGTACTATAAAGCTCAAAATCTTTTTGGAGTGCCTACCGAAACTTCCGACGTCATTTATTCTCATGTTTTTGAGTTTGATCTGGGTAATGTAGAACCATCGGTGGCCGGACCTAGAAGACCACAAGATAGAATTTCTCTTTCAGAACTTCCTAAAAAGTTTTACTCATTATTGACTCGACCAGCGCTTTCGCAGGGCTACGGTAAGGACCCGCAACAGATAGAAAAAAAATATAGAATCCATTCTTATCCTTTTAGACCTAGCAATGAGCAGACTGAAATTGGAGATGGTTCTATTGTCATAGCCGCTATTACTAGTTGTACCAATACTTCTAATCCTATTGCAATGATAGCGGCGGGACTATTAGCAAAAAAAGCTGTTCTCAAGGGATTGAAGGTCCCTGGATTTGTGAAGACCTCTCTTGCTCCTGGTTCTAGAGTCGTTGAAGATTATCTATTAAAAAGCGGCCTTCAAGAATTCTTGGATCAGCTTGGATTCAGCATTGTTGGCTTTGGATGTACAACTTGTATTGGGAATAGCGGACCTATTTCTGAGGAAATTGAGCAGACAATAAAAATGAACGATCTGGTGGTTGCCAGCGTTCTTTCTGGAAACCGAAATTTCGAGGCAAGAATTCATCCTTCAGTAAAAGCCAATTTTCTCATGTCGCCTCCTTTGGTTATTGCTTATGCGCTTGCAGGATCTATCTTCAAAAATCTTTTGGAAGATCCACTAGGCAGAGATCAAAATGGCAAAGAGGTTTTTTTAAAAGATATTTGGCCAAGTTCTGAAGAAATCCGTGAAGTAATAAATAAAACTATTCAACCAGATACCTGCCGTAGGCTTTATGAAGAGTTTTTAGAAAAAAATGATTCTTGGTCTAGAATCGACTATCAAAAAGGAATACTTTATTGCTGGGATCCGTCAAATACTTACATTCAGTATCCTCCGTTTTTTGAGGAGGCTATCTATTCTGAAACGCCAAAGCCTGCTCCTATTATTAACGCTAGAGCATTATGCTTGCTTGGGGATTCTGTTACGACCGATCATATCTCTCCGGCCGGCACGATCCCTCTCCATTCTCCTGCCGGTCGTTATCTTTTAGAGAAGGGAGTAGCCTTTCAAGATTTTAACAGTTTTGGATCGCGTCGTGGAAATCACCATGTAATGGTAAGGGGGACCTTTGGGAATGTAAGACTGAAAAATTTTATGGTTGGAGGTAAAGAAGGGGGAATCACCCGACATATGCCTGATGGAAAAGAGATGTCAATCTATGAAGCAGCTATGCTTTATAAAGAAGAGCAGGTGCCACTGATTGTATTTGCAGGAAAAGAATATGGCTCGGGAAGCTCTCGAGATTGGGCTGCTAAAGGGGTCAAACTTTTGGGAGTCAAAGCAGTTATTGCAGAAAGTTTCGAAAGAATACACAGAAGTAATTTGATTGGGATGGGTGTTTTGCCCCTTCAGTTTGAACCCGGTCAAAGTATAAAATCGGTAGGTATAGACGGTTCAGAACTGTTTTCTATTCCTCAATCGAGAGATTTCATTCGGCCGGGACAGCGTGTACTTTTAGAAATAAAAAAAACTGACGGAACAGTAAGAAATATCTCCTTACTCTGCCGGATTGATAATGAAGCTGAATTTAATTATTACGTTCATGGAGGGATTTTACCTTACGTTGTAAGACGTATTTTGAAGGATTCTACTCTTCGTTGAGCAGGGAGACGAGGGTTATTTTTGCTTTGAACAAGCTATACTCAACCATATCTTCATGCATAACTACTCTTGATGGTTCAATTTTAAAAGCTTGTTCTATCATAAAATTCTTTGTCTTTTGACCACAAAAAACATAATCAGCTATTCCTTTTCCGAAGCGGCCAAAGAGAAAGGGGGTTCTAGCTCCGTTTCTTTGATAGCACACAAATCCCTGAATGACATTTTCAGGGATACTAAGACGATTGGTGAAGTAGGCAATGGGATCAATAAGATATAGGAAATCCACATTTTTTTGTTTCGCTAGAAGCATTTTGCAGAGATTGATCGCTGATATGGCTCCTCTGCTGTATCCAAAGATGGTCAATGAGGAATCAGTTCTTTTGCAGGCTCTTGCAATGCAGTCAAGACGCAAAAAAGAGGTGGGTGGGAAAACAAGAGCCAAATTTTTTTTGCCTAATTCAGCCAGCTGATAATTAACATAAGGGAAAGAGGCGGGACCAAGACCATAAAATCCAATATTTATTTTCTTGCTACTTCTTGCGAAATAGTTTTGAAAGAGGGTGTTCATCGAGAAGATTGGGTTCAATACCTCCAATTTTTTCTGGATCATAAAGCAAGATACCTGAATAAAAATAGAGGGGAACAATGGGAAGTTCTTCTTCCACCAAGATCTTTTCAGCAGATTGCAAGATTTGGAATCTATGGGAACGATTAACTTCTTTTTGTGCCTTTGTTAGCAACTCTTCGTATCGGTTGTTAACCCATCCTGTTTCATTGTTAGAGGAAAATTGGGTAAAAAGATTCAAAAATGTTGTGGGATCGGCATAGTCCCCGACCCAACTTGATCTAGCAATATCAAAATCAAGTTGAGAAAGTGAATTGAGATAGACTTTCCATTCTTGATTCCTCAGTCCCACATGTATGCCTAAATTTTCTTGCCACATTGCTTGAATTTCCGTAGCTATCTGCTCGTTTAATTCTCCAGAGTTATAAAGTATAGAAAGGGGAGGGAACCCCTGACCGTTTGGATATCCGGCTTCAGCTAGAAGCTTTTTGGCCATTGCGGGATTATAGGGAAGACCAGAAGGCGTGTTATATCCTGGTATTCCGGGAGGAGTGATAGAGCCAGCTGGCAGTTCCCCCCCTCGAGTTATTATTCTAACAAGACGTGACTTATCAATGGCCATAGCTAGGGCACGGCGAATCCGGCTGTCGTTCAAAGGCTTGCGTTGGGTGTTGAATCGATAGAAATAAGTCGCAAAAATTGGAGAGGAGTGAAAATAGGGCTTTTGTCGAATTTTTTCTATAAAAAAGGTAGGAACGAGTCCCTTGTCAAGAATAAGATCGGCAATTCCACAATAGAAAAGATTAAAAGCAGTCGAAGCTTTAGTGGTGGTAAGTAAGTCAAGCTCTTTTGTTTTAATCGAGGATTGCGCCCAATAACGAGGATTTTTTTTAAGGACTATTCTATCATTGATCTTCCACTCATCCAAAATATAAGGACCATTGCAAACGATGTTTCCTACTTTTATCCAATCCTCTCCATAGACATTGATTGTGTCAATGGGGAGCGGAAAGAATACAGGCTCAGCAACAAGCTGAAGAAAAAAGGGGATCGGATCCTCAAGTTGTACTTCTAATATCGATTGCCCAATAGCTTTGATGCCAACCAATGAGAAATCGCTGATTTTACCTTCATAATAAGATTTTGCATTAGCGATCCAAAAAAAAAGATCCGCGTATCGAGATCCCTGATTGGGATCAAGAGCTCTCTTCCAAGAAAGGACAAAATCCTTTGCCTCAACTGGTTTTCCATTAGTCCAGAAAGTTTTGCGTAAATAGAACCGATAACATTTACCATCATGCGAGCACTCCCATCTTTCGGCAGTTCCTGGAATAATCTCTCCTTTTGCATTCCATGTAGTCAGTCCCTCAAAAAGGGCTTTGACAATCCTTCCCTCTAATTGGCCTGTTATAACGTGAGGATCTAAAGATTCAGGTTCTGGCCCATTGATGATAACGATTTGATCGGATGTTGATTTTACTTTGCAAGCGGATAAGAAAAAAGAGCTCAACAAAGGAAAAAGCAATAAAAGAGTTTTGAGACTAGTTAACAACAAGAGTGTTGGGTTATTTTTTCGATGGAAGCGTTTGGTGTTGCTCCACATCGGCTTTATGTAGCTTTTGTTGAATAGTTGTATGGCTACTGGCTCGATGAGCATAGAGAAAGGCTAATAATATCGAAAGAAAAAAGAAAGTGCCAGAAAGCCAAACCGTTATTTTAATGAGAATTGAAGAGGTGTGAGCTCCAAATAAAGTATCGGTGACAGAGCTACCGAATGCAGCACCTAATCCTTCCTGCTTACTTCTTTGCATCAAAATGACAAATACAAGAAAAATGCAGGTAATAACATAGATAACCAGAAAAAAACCGATTAAAAAGTCATACATATTATTTTATAATTTCTTGTTCAATATTATCGAGGAAAATGAGAGAACGTCAAGGCTTGCCCCTCCTATAAGTAAGCCATCAATGTCAGGGCAAGCAAGAAGCTCTTGGGCATTATGCGGAGTGACACTTCCACCGTATTGGATCCGGATTTTTTGAGCAATTTGATCAGAAAAGAGTTTTGTCAGCTGCTCCCGTATAAAAAAATGAACTTCTTGAGCTTGTTCTGAAGTAGCATTTTTGCCTGTTCCTATGGCCCAGATCGGCTCATAAGCAATGATACAATCAACAACCTGTTTTTCTTCTATAGCCATTAAATCTAACTCTAGTTGGGATCCTATTTTTTCTTTCCAAATGCCTCTTTGTCGTTCTTCAAGTGCTTCTCCGATACAGAGGATAGGATGCAGAGAGGCTGCTAAAGCGGCTTTAACCTTTTTGTTGATAAACTCGTCTGATTCTCCTAAATGAATTCTTCTCTCTGAGTGTCCAACAATGACATAGTGGCAATAAAATTCCCTAAGCATCCAAGGAGAAATTTCTCCGGTATAAGGACCGTGAGAAGCCGGATATAAATTTTGGGCTCCAAGACGCACATGAGAAGAATGATCTAGTAGTTCACTAACGGCTTGAAGAGCCGTAAATGGAGGGCAGATCACTATATCAGCAGCCGAATAGTCGCCTAATTCCTTAAGAAGGGCATGGACAAAAGCTTTTGCTTCGGAAACAGTTTTATTCATTTTCCAGTTTCCGGCGATAATTTTTTTTCGGGTATTCATAGGCATTATTTGATTATCTATCCGGAATAGATGCTATGCCCGGAAGTACTTTTCCTTTGAGAAAATCGAGTGTAGCTCCACCTCCTGTTGATATGAAACTTACTTTATTGGATAATCCACTTTGGTGCAATGCTTTGATCGAATCTCCACCTGCTACAATGCTAATAGCTGAAGGATTTTCAGAGATGCTTTTAGCTATCGAAAAAGTTCCTTTTTCACAACCAGGGATTTCAAAAACGCCCATAGGCCCGTTCCATAAAATGGTTTTTGCGCCTTTGATTTCCTGACCGTAAGACTGCATGGTTTGAAGTCCAATATCTACCCCAAGCCTTCCTTCAGGAATGTCAATCCCAGTAGTCCATTCGAGGGATTTGGCTATTTTTTGTTCGAAATCGATCGATGTGGCGACAAGATGATCGATGGGGAGCAAAAACTTTAGATTTCTTTCATTTGCTTTTGCTAGGGCTTCAGTGGCCACAGAGATTTTATCAGGTTCTACAAGGGAATTGCCAACTTTGTGTCCTAGAGCTAGGAGAAAAGTGTAGGCCATTGCCCCGCCAATCAACAGGCTATCAGCTTTTTCTAAAAGGCGGTTGATAACCTCTATTTTGTCTGAAACTTTGGCTCCACCTAAGATAACAACAAAAGGTCTTCTTGGGGCTTCTAACTCTTGACCTAAGTATTTCAGTTCTTTTTCCATCAAAAATCCAATGGCTTTTTCTTTCACAAAATGACTGACGCCCTCAGTGGAGGAGTGGGCTCTATGAGCTGATCCAAAAGCATCATTAACATAGACATCAATGAGAGAAGCAAGTGCTTTTGAAAATTCTGGATCATTTTTTTCTTCTTCAGGATGAAACCTTGTATTTTCTAAAAGCAGAATTTCTCCTTCGGCTAATTGTTCTTTTGCTTTATCTACCTCTGGCCCAATACAGTCGCCTACGAATTTGACAGGAACACCGAGTAATCTGCTTAAAAGAGGAGCAATAGGCGCAAGGCTTTCTTTTGGATTCTTTTTGCCTTTAGGTCGACCAAGATGGCTGATCAGTACAATCTTGGCTTTTTGATCTATTAAGTACTTTAGTGTTTCCAGTGTTTCAAGGATTCGTGTCTGATCGGTAATCACATAACTATTGGTGGCCTTGTCTAGTTCCAAGGGTACATTGTAATCGACTCTGACTAGAACTCTTTTGCCTTTTAAAGAAAGATCACGAATAGTGGTTTTCACAATAAATCCTTTCTTGATGGGTATAAGTACCCTCCTTTGATCGAAATCAAAGAGTTGTTTTTTTTTAAATAGTTAACGCTCAGATCCGACTTGCAATGTACTTAGCAAGATCAACGCAACGACAGGAATATCCCCATTCATTGTCATACCAGGCAATTAATTTGTAAAAGCGGCTATTTAAGGCAATTCCGGATCCTGCATCAAATATGCTGGAGTGTGAATCCTTCAAATAATCCCTGGAAACCACTTGTTCCTCCGTATATCCAAGAATACCTTCTAAATAACTTTCACTGGCCTTTTTCATTGCCCCACAAATTTCAGCATAATTTGTTTCTTTTGTAGTTCTCACCGTGAGGTCGACTACAGAAACTGTCGGTGTTGGAACTCTAAAGGCCATTCCAGTCAGCTTTCCTTTAAGTTCAGGAATAACTAGTGTAGTGGCCTTGGCAGCTCCTGTCGTTGCGGGGATAATGTTGCCTTCTGCGGCCCTTCCACCCTTCCAATCTTTTTTCGAAGGACCATCTTGAAGTCTCTGGGAAGCCGTATAGCTATGGACGGTTGTCATTAATCCTTCTTCTATACCAAACCCTTCTTTCAGGAGCACATGGACCAAAGGAGTCAGACAGTTAGTAGTGCAACTAGCATTGGAAATGATCGTATGCTTTCCCATATCGAGCTGTTCATGATTGACCCCCATGACCACGGTAATATCTGCTTCTTTTCCTGGAGCAGTAATGATAACCTTTTTAGCTCCAGATTTGATATGACCAATGGCCTTGCTAGCTGCTGTAAATAAACCGGTCGATTCAAATACGATGTCCACACCTAATTCTTTCCAGGGCATCGCCGAAGGACCCTCTTTTATGGAAAGACACTGAATGGTATGTCCATCGACCTCAAGTAAATCGTCCTCTTCTAAGCTGTCTTTTGATTTTGAGCTTTTGACCGGAAAAGGACTTCTTTCATAGTTTGTGTCGTATTTTAGCAGATAAGCAAGGTTGTCTGCTGAGACTATATCATTGACTGCAACAACTTCTAACTCGTTTAAAAGCTTCTGCTCAGCAATTGCCCTTAAAATCAGCCTTCCTATTCTCCCAAATCCATTGATTGCGACTTTCGGCATCGTATATCTCCTCCCTTTGTCTTAGTTGAAGACAAATTAAGTTTATATATACTATAAATAGTGAATTTCATCGTCAACGGAAAAAATTGAAACTGTTATTTTATCAGTTTTGACCAATAATGGCTAAACTACTTATACACTAGTGGATGAAGAATAAAGTTAAAAATTATTAAATTTGATGAATTTCAATCGACTTGGGGGCATAGGAAGCAATAGGAGTATAATTTTTATATTTATTATTTTTGTTGTAGGATCGGTTTTTGGATTTAAAGCGATTTTGAAGCCAAAGAAGGAACATAGCATGCAATTATATTTTATCGATATTGATGGGAAGCTCGTTGGTCCAGTGTCTTCTCAAAGAATTCAGTTTGATGATGCCAAGTGGAGATATTTGTTGGGGGCAGAAGTTTTTCGCATTACAAGAAGAGCTGGAACGGAAGCTCCCTTTTGTGGAGACTTGCTCGATATACATCAAAAGGGAATTTATAAGTGTTCTTCTTGTGGACTTCCCTTGTTTTCTTCGGATTCCAAATTTCATTCTGGCACTGGCTGGCCAAGTTTTTTCTCTCCTGTTGCAAAGGAAAACATCGTGGAAAGAGTCGATCTATCCTTAGGCATGATTCGTACCGAAATTCTTTGTGCCCGCTGTGGAGCTCATCTTGGACATGTTTTTGAAGATGGACCTAAGCCAACTGGCCTTCGTTATTGTGTTAATTCCGCTTCGCTTGTTTTCACTCCACAGTCTTTTTATGACAAAGTTACCACTGACGGTAGGAAGCTTTCTCAAGCCGCATTTGCTGGAGGGTGTTTTTGGGGCATTCAAGATTCTTTCAAAAAAGTAGAAGGAGTAATCTGGGCGGTTGCGGGATATGCGGGAGGCACTGTGCCATTTCCAACGTATGAACAAGTGTGTACGGGAACGACCGGCCATGCCGAAACTGTTTATCTGCTGTATGATCCCACTATAGTTAGCTATAAGAAACTTTTGGAGCTGTTTTGGCAAATCCATGATCCAACAACGGCTGAAAGACAAGGACCTGATGTTGGCCCGCAATACAGACCTATTGTTTTTTATTATAATGAAGAACAGCGACAAGAAGCCTTTCAATCCAAAGAAAATTTAGAAAAATCGAAATATTTTGGAAAGAAAATTGCTACAGCTATTCTCCCTGCTGCTCCTTTTTATCCCGCTGAAGAGTATCATCAAAACTATTTAGAAAAGCATCATTTAAGCAATGCTTGTCATAGGAGATAAATGGGAAAATGGTGGCATATTATCACAAAATGGCTAAACCCTTATTGGCCTTTTACTATTGGTTCACAGTATTTTTTTTTCTTGTTCCTGATTTAGAAGCCGTGGAAAACAAATCAGTTGAATACCTTAAAGCACCTTTTGAATTTGATCCTAAAATATGGCATTACCTTTTCGATGACAAGCCAGTGATTCTTTTGCAAAAGCATAAATCAAAAAACGGTTCGCTCTATTATATTCTAGAAAAAATAGAAACACCTGACCAAACCCATATAGGAACTACCTATTATATCCAATCTGTTCATGGAAAGGTTTATCTCCTATACGAAGATAGGAATTCGGAATCGCCCATTCCTCCTTTGACAAATATGGGCATACCATGGGAGATCGCTGTTGAGATCGAAAAGATCAACTTAATGCATAAAATAAACTCTATAGGATTAAAAAATACTTCCAAGTGGGTGGTTGAGAGTATTACCAAACATAGAAATATTTATTTCTATACTCCAGAATTTATTGAGGCAGCTAAGAGACTGAAGATTCTTCCCAAAAATTATAAATTGCCTCCTTTGTTGCCAAAAGATGAGGCTGAGCTGGAAAAATATTTATCGACAAAGATTACTCCTACCCTCATTGATGAGCAGTTGGTTGGAGAAAGTGCTCCCACAAATTCATTGAATAGATAGGCAGAGAGGTATTGCAGGGATTTTTTTTGAGTCTATGTTAATTCCTTTTTCCACCAACGTAAATATGGAGGAAAAACTTGAGATGGTTCAAAACTTATAATTTCTGGACATTCATAGCTGTGGTTTTCCTTAATGAACTGCATCAACTCTTCCCACTTTTCTTCTGAAGATTTGGCAATAAGCATAGCCTCTTGTGTTTCTTCCTGTTTGTTTTCCCACCAATAGAACGAATAAACGAGAGGGATAATATTGACACAACTAGCAAGTCGTTTTTTAACAATAAGTTTTGCCAATCTTTCTCCTTCTTCTTTATCTGAACAGCTCATCAAAACGACACGCGGCTTCATGATTCTATTTATAAAATGAATCTTCTCTGAATTCTATTTTTTAATAAACAGAAAAGAGCTGAACAATGCTTATCACCAAGCGAAAGGTTTCAAGAAAAAAAATGTGTAGCCGAGCTTTTTCTCTCTACACTCGTAACGCTCCTTTTACAATGCCAGCGCTTCGTTGAACACGAAAAACCACAAGCCGGCAAAGCGGCGCATTTGCAGCTCTTGATGGCCATTGGGCATCTATTCGTTTTGGAAAGCTTGAATGCGTTAAATGTTTCAAAGCATATCTGATCAAGATGGGGGCAAGGATAATCACGCCCATCTGTTGGTAGAATACCCGGCCAAGGTCGCCCTCTCCATTTTCCTAACAGCCTTAAAGGCGTGTCCAACTGTTTGCTGCGCAACGATCTTCTAGGCCTTCAGAAACGCTATTGCAGAGGCCTTCTGTAGTCGCTGCCTACTGCGTCTCAAGCTACGATCGTGCGCCAATAGCAGACACCACACTGAAACGAAAGACAGGGAAGGCTTCGTCCCCCTCCCGCGTTATCCTTCCCCACCATGAACGTCAAGGCTTGTCGTTCTCCAAGTAAAAGATCAATCCTTAGGTGGATCCCTTTCTATCCATCCGCCTCCAAGCACGGTATCTCCCTCGTAACAAACGGCTGCTTGTCCTGGAGAAATTCCAAATTGTGGGGATTCAAAATCTACTCTGAATCGACCATTTTCCAAAAGCGTGATAAAAGCAGGAACCTCCGGATAATTATATCTTAGTTTTACTGTAACTTTTCGGGTAGTTTGAATTTCTTTTTCAATCCAATGGGCTCCCGCCACATAACAATGAGTTTTAAGTAGACTTTGCCAGCTTCCAACTTTAACTGCTTTTGATAAAGGATCGATATCAACCACATAGAGTGGACGGCCTTGGCCACCTGGAAGCCCTTTTCTTTGGCCTACAGTATAGCGTTCAATGCCTTGATGGACACCAATCACCCTTCCTGTTTCATCTAAAATTGGGCCGGCATTCGATTCTTTGGGATCTATTTTTTCTTCGATAAAATCTTTGTAATTTTTTCCAGCTACAAAGCATATGTCTCTACTTTCTTCCTTGTTCCATACAGAAAGACCGGCTTCTTTTGCAATAGCCCTTACTTCTTTCTTTTCTAGATAGCCTAATGGAGTAAGCATTCTCGAAAGCTGGATAGGAGAAAGAGAAAAAAGAAAATAGGATTGGTCTCTTGTTTTGTCCTTTGCTTTTTTTAACCTAGGAGAAGTAGTATCCTGATGCTCCACAACCGCATAATGACCTGTTGCAATATATTCTGCTCCCCAAGACCTGACTTTAGACCAGAGCCTCCCAAATTTTACTTTTTCGTTACATTTCACACAAGGATTAGGAGTCCTTCCTTGTCTATATTCGTCTAAAAAATAATGAATAACCTCTTTTTCGAAAAAATCTGCCTCATCAATTGTATAATGAGGAATACCAATTTGAGCGGCCAAGTTTCTAGCATCATTGATTGCTTCCGGTCCACAACATTTCTCTAATGAACGGCTCATACAGGAATCTGTCCATATCTTGAGAGTGATTCCTATAACATCGAATCCTTCTTTTTTTAAAAGCAAAGCAGCCACAGTAGAATCAACCCCTCCGCTCATGCCAACGACTACTCGACAGCGCTTCTTAGGAAAAAGAATGTTCATGGGTCCAAATAAAAATAAAATTTATCTACCTGAGAAGTCTCTTCTCGAGAAAAGGCAAAACTTCTTTTTAGGCGGCTTCTTTTTCCTGTCTTCGTTTCAAAATTGGGGTTTTTTTTCCTTCAGCTACTAGACGCGAAATAATAACTTCTTCAATATCTGTTCTAGAAGGAAGCTCAAACATGATATCTAGCATGATTTTTTCAATCATGTTCTTTAAAGCACGGGCACCCGTTTTTTTCTTTTTTGCTTCTTGAGCAAAAAACCTAATGGCTTCCTTTGCAAAGGTCAGCTTGATATGGTCCAAGGCAAAAAGTTTTACATACTGCTTTATTATCGCGTTTTTAGGTTCGGTCAAGATCCTAACCAGTTCATCTTCAGTTAGTTCAGAAAGGGTAGCAATCACTGGAAATCTGCCCACAAATTCGGGGATCATGCCATAGGAGATGAGGTCTTCAGGTTCGACTTCAAGTTGTCCATTCGATTGGGAATCTTCTGTTTGTAAAGCATGTTGGAAACCAAGCACCTGTTTGCCCCGTCTTCGGGCAACTATTTTGTCCAAACCAATGAAGGCGCCACCACAAATAAAAAGAATGTTCTCGGTATTGATTCGAATAAACTCTTGATGAGGATGCTTGCGTCCTCCTTGAGGAGGAACATTGCAAATAGTCCCTTCAAGCATTTTAAGAAGAGCTTGTTGGACACCTTCTCCTGAAACATCTCTTGTAATCGATGGGCTGTCAGATTTTCTAGATATTTTGTCTATCTCGTCAATATAAACGATACCCATTTCTGCTTTTTTAACATCAAAATTAGCGTTTTGAAGCAGTCTTAAAAGAATGCTTTCCACATCTTCTCCTACATAACCTGCCTCTGTGAGGGAAGTGGCATCGGCTATACAGAAGGGGACATCAAGAAGTCGAGCAAAGGTTTTAGCAAGGAGTGTTTTACCAGAACCTGTGGGGCCAACAAGGAGAATATTAGTTTTTTCAATTTCGACATCTTTTATTTGATTCAGAGAAGAAAGATCAGTCAATTCACCACTGAATATTCTTTTGTAATGATTGTGAACAGCCACGGAAAGAATTTTTTTTGCAGTGGTTTGACCTATGACATAGTCTTCGAGTCGAGCAAAGATTTCAGTAGGCTTTGGAATTTTTGGCTTAACTTGATTTTTAGCTGGCTCTTCGCGAAGTTCCCTTTCAAGAATACTATGGCAAACCTCAACACAAGCATCACAGATATATACCCCTGGTCCAGAAATCAGCTTACGCACTTCTGCTTGGGTTCTCCCGCAGAAAGAGCACATAGTTATATGCACTGATCTTGCCATGACTATACTCTATTTCCCATCTCCCATTATAATTTGTGGTTGGGGGACTGGTCTAATACTGACTCTGGTTTTGACCACCTCATCAATGAGCCCATAGGCTTTTGCATCTTCAGCGGACATAAAAAAGTCTCGATCCGTGTCTTTTTCCAATCGTTCAATGGGCTGTTTAGTATGATACGATAGGATTTCGTTCAACAACCTTTTGGTTCTTAATATTTCTTGAGCTTGAATGCTGATGTCGGAGGCTTGGCCCTGTGCTCCACCAAGAGGCTGATGGATCATAATACGGGCGTTGGGTAGAGCAAACCGTTTGCCTCTTGTTCCGGCAGCAAGTAACACGGCTGCCATACTTGCAGCCTGACCGATACAATAAGTATTAACGTCGCAACTTAAAAATTGCATTGTATCATAAATGGCCATACCCGCTGTCACGTACCCTCCAGGAGAATGGATATATAGGCTAATGTCCTTTTTTGGATCTTCCATTTGAAGAAAAAGGAGCTGGGCAATGACCAAATTGGCAATGTTGTCATCGATCGGTGTGCCAATAAATACAATTCTATCCTTAAGCAACCTAGAAAATATATCGTAGCCTCTTTCCCCACGGCCAGTTTGTTCCACAACCATGGGAATGACTTGGGAAATAATAGGATTAGTCATAATTTTCAATTTTCAATCTTTGCTTTTTCCAATAAAAAATCTAAAACTTTTTGATTAAAAACCTCATTCACTAGAGCGTTTAACTCTTCAGAAGGAAGTTTCTTTAAAAATTGTTTTGGTTCCATCCTTTGTTTTAATGCCTGGTTATGAATTGCAATTGCTAAATCATCTTTGGTTACGGAAATGTTTTCTTTTTTCGCTATTTCTTCAAGAAGAAAATGCAATTTGGTTTTTCTTCTTGCCTGAATCAGAGCTTTAGAATAAATCTCTTCCTTTTTTTCTTCAAGAACAGCAAGAGGAGTCCCTTTTTGTTGCATGTCAACAATCACCTTTCTAAAAAGCCACTCGGCTTCTTTTTCTACTTCAGATTCTGGAAGTGAGAAATCGGAAGAAGACAACAAATAATCAATAATTTTTAACTTCTGTCTGTGACGAGCCTGCGACTCTTTACTTTGTTTTATGGATTTTTCTATCGCTTCCACAAACTCTTTTTTATTGAGACCTGCAACCTCCTGGGTCAATTCATCTGAAAGAACAGGTAAGATTTTTGATTTGATGGCGTGAAGTTGTACAGTATAGGTTACTTCCTTTCCTCGCAACGGCTCTAAAAACCAATCCTCAGGAAAACTGATCGCAAAGGTCTTGCTCTGCCCAGCTTCCATTCCAATCAATTGATCTGTGAAACCCGGTAAAAAAACTCCTTCTTTAATCAAAATCCATTGGTTCTCCCCTTTAGCCATCACACCCGCTGTTGGAAGCAGCTTGGAAAGTGGCTGATTGTCCAGAGTCCCCACATAAGAGACAACTACAAAATCCCCATTGGCTACTGTTCTCCCATGAACATCGACAAAAGTGGCTTTCGATTCCATTATTGACTCGATGGCTTGATCGATCTCTTCTGGTTTGATTTCCGTATCTTCTTTAGGAACGGGAATATCGGTATATTTAGGGAGAGTAAAATCAGGTTTGGTATCAATAATAGCTGAAAAAGAAAAAGGTTCTCCTGGTTGGTATCGAATGTTTTCTAGATCGATTAATGCAACCACGTCTATGTTATGTGCTTTAATAGCTTTTTCATAAACAAGCTTGAGTAGTTCGTTTTCAGTTTTTCTGTCGATCTCTTTTTTATATATTTTTTCAACAACTTCCTTTGGTGCTTTTCCAACCCTAAAACCAGCGACTTTAGCCTTTTTAGCAAAATCAAGAACTATTTTCTCTCTTTCTGGGATTGTCTCTTCAAAAGGAATTTCAATATAAAGCCGTTTCCGACATCCCTTAATATCTTCAACTTTACAACCCAAAGAGGGTTTTTCCATAACATTCTCAGTCATTCCCATAAACCTCCGTGTTGATGCTTAAGAGTAACCCTTTAAACAACTTCATCGACCTTTAGAGCTTGTATGCTCTAGTTCATAAGATATAAATCTTTGCTTGATAAGCCTTCCTAGAACATTAATAGCTAGGAGTTCTTTAATTTCCAGGCCATAGTTCTGTCTTGCTAGCATAGAAAGATTGATCGCTACTGCTAGCCGTCCAAAAGACCATGGAACTATTTTTAACATTGTTAGCCTGTTTTCTTTAGAGATAATACTTAAAAAATATTACACCTAAATGGAATTAATTACCCCTATTTGCTCTTTTGTTTTAGTCAACTCAATTGATAAGTTATCAGTAGAGAGTAGACTTTTTTATTATTTATTAATAGCCTACTTTTAAAGCTATACAATTAATTAATTTTGATCCTTTTTTGTAGAATGGTGTAGAAATATCCTATCCATTGACTGCAAGTAGGAGAAAAACTGTATCGATTGCTTCGCTGCTGACGGCTACAACTTAATGTTGTGGGGATGCATTGCTATTTGGCCAGTTATCCAACGTAAAAAAAAAGCCTGTATCGGTGTGCTTTAGTTAGTTAAGGCTATGTAAAGGCGCCATGCGCCCCTGCGATTATCTATGGATAGATGAGAATGTTCCTACAATTCTAGCCTGTGTCTAGGTTTGTGACCCCTCTGCCTATTCTCAGTGTGTTTTCACAGGGATTGCATCCCATTGAGCTAGCAGGAAGCAAACCAACAAAAAAGTGCTTGCAATCAGGCTTCTTTTAAGATGGTCAAAGAGATTCGAAAAAATCAACCGTGCAAAAAACTAACCGAATCATCAAGGATGGGAAAAGACATGGGTAGGCTAATAATTGGAACTATCAACTTTAGCAATACTCTGGAAGTTCAGTCAGAATACTGCTCGTTTAAATTCCAATGAGGGGCTACAAAACCTCTGATTGACACTATCTTAGATACTTTTCTCTCTTAAATATCTTTCAGCGTCTATGGCAGCCATACAACCCATGCCAGCAGCGGTGACGGCTTGTCTGTAAACACCATCTACACAATCGCCGCAGGCAAATACTCCAGCCACACTTGTTTTAGTTCCTTCGGTGGTTTTAATGAGCTTTTTTTCGTCCAGTTCTATTTTTCCTTCAAAAATTTGCGTGTTTGGTACATGTCCAATGGCTACAAAAAGGCCTCGACATTCCAATAAGTTGGTTGTTCCTTCTTTCACATTTCTCAACAAAACACCGGTAACTCTATCCTCTTTTGGATCTAAAACTTTCTCAATGACGCTATTCCATATCACTTTTATTTTTGGTTCATTCAGTACGCGTTCAGCCATAATAGATGAGGCTCTCAGGGCATCTCTTCTATGTATCAGATAAACGACTGAAGCAAATCGGGTTAGATAAAGGGCTTCCTCACAAGCTGAATCTCCTCCACCTACTACCACAAGAGGTTGGTTTCTAAAAACGGGCAATGCCCCATCACACGTTGCGCAATAACTAACACCTTTTGTTTCAAGTTCAGATTCACCAGGAACAGAAAGTTTTCTAGGTCTCGCCCCAACTGCAATAACTACTGCTTTTGTTTCAAGCCATTCATCATCTATTTTGACTCTCTTTATTTTTCCATTACACTGAAAATCGGTTACTACGGAAAGATATTTGACCCTGGTTCCAAATCTTTCGGCCTGTTTTCTCATCGCTTCCATTAGTTCTGGCCCCTGTATTCCTAAAGGAAAGCCAGGATAATTTTCAACAAGAGTTGTTGTTGTCAAAAGCCCGCCTGGTTCACTGCCCGTAACGAGGAGAGGGGAAAGCTTGGCTCGTGCAAGATAAATGGCCGCTGTCCAACCAGCACATCCTGAACCTATAATGATTACTTCTTCCATGGAACCGATATTATAGATTATTTTTAAGTATTTAAATAAAGATAGTACATTGTTATTAAAAACATTTTTTTAATAAAATGTATTTTAAGATAAATTAAAATATTGAAATTTTTAGTATTTTATTTAAAAAAAATTATTGACTTCATTTTTGTTTTGATTTGAATCTAAACTTCTAGTGACTTCAATACCATTGAACGCTCTATTTCAAAAAATTCAATTTATTCGGGATCATGTTCCACGGTCGGGATTAATTAAAGACAAAGAGTGGAAAATAAGTCCTTATAGTTTCTATTTAGAAGAGCGGTATGTGGAGATTCTCTACCGATTAGGTTTCTATTTGCAAAAGTTTTATGGAGCCGCCGACCTTCTCTATAAATGGAGCGTAAAAGGAAAGTCTCCTGCATTTATTGCTGAACTTTTAGATAAAGGAAAACCGGCAGATCTTATTAAAATTTCCAGAAGTGAAGAGCTAAAAAACGCTTTGCCTGTTGTCATTCGGCCTGATCTCATATTGACTGACGAAGGATTTGCGCTTTGCGAACTTGATAGCGTGCCGGGAGGCATTGGATTGACTGCTTGGCTTCAGGAGACCTATGGGCGATGGAATGATTTCTTGATTGGTGGAAGCGATGGGATGAAGCGAGGATTCAACAGTATTTTCCCCGAAGGAGTGGTCGTTGTTTCTGAAGAGGCGATGACTTATTGGCCAGAATTTGAATATCTTGTAGGCAAAGACAGAATGCGTCATGCAGAAAGCTTCCGGTTTGATTCTGAACCGGTCTATCGGTTTTTCGAATGTTTTGATTGGGAAAAATTAACCGAAATCCGAAAAAGTTATTCTCCAGCTAAGCACAGGATTACTCCTCCTTTGAAGCCTTATTTAGAAGAAAAACTCCTGTTGGGGTTTTTTTGGGTCAGATCTTTGGCGGACTTTTGGAAAAGATACCTTACCGAAAAAGGGATGCGATTTTTACAGCAGATAATTCCTTATACATGGATAGTTGATCCATCGCCTCTTCCTTATAATGCGGTGCTGCCAGGACTTGAGGTGCAAAGTTGGAAGGAAGTGGGGGCATTTAGCCAATCGCAAAGAGAACTTGTATTGAAAGTTTCTGGTTTCAGCCCCTTAGCGTGGGGTTCTAGGGGTGTTTATATCGGCTCCGATATGCCTGCCTCTCAGTGGCAAGAGAAAATCGCTACAGCTCTTGCTGATTTTCCTCATCATCCTTGGATCATGCAAAAATTCATTCGTGGCAAACTTGTCAGACATCCCTATGCTCAAGGCGAAAAAATAGAAGAAATGGAAGGAAGAGCTCGTGTTTCCCCTTATTATTTTGTCTTTGACTCAAAGGTGCACCTTTGTGGGGTTCTGGTGACGATCTGCCCATCGGACAAAAAAATTATTCATGGGATGAAAGATGCGATTATTGTTCCTGCTTCTTATGGGAGAGAGGTACAACAACACCAAAAAGAGCATAATGAGGTTTTGAAAGTTGGTTAATTGTTAGGCTTTATGAACTTACTTGAGTATGCTGCAAAAGAGCTGTTAGTAAAAGAAGGGGTCCCTGTTGCTCAATATGGGGTTGCAGAAACCCCGGAGGCAGCCTTCGACATTGCTTGTAAGCTTACTAAAAGACCTTTGGTTGTTAAAGCACAGATAGCTGCAGGGGGAGAGGTAAAGGAAGATTTCTTAATGGACTAGAGGGAGGAGTGAAGATTTGTCAAAGTCCAGAAGAAGTCAAACAAATTGCCCAAAGGATGATTGGCTCTATTTTAGTGACTGCTCAAACTGGAGAGCAGGGACAATTAGTTAAAAAAGTGCTTGTTAGCGAATCTATCGATATAAGCTCAGAAATTTATCTCTCTATCTCCTATAGCCATTCGACTGCTTCGTTGCTTCTCATGGGAAGCCGTGCTGGTGGAGTCGAAATCGAAAAGATTGCTGTGGAAAATCCTCAAGCGATTGTTAAAAAATTTGTTTTGCCTGATTATTCCCTCTGGGATTTTCAAGCCAGAGAGTTTGGATTAGATCTTGGATTCAGAGGTAAGGAACTCGTTGAGCTTTCTCGCATCCTAAAATCGCTTTATAAGACTTTTATCAAATACGATGCAAGTCTCTGCGAAATCAATCCTCTAGCGATGGATAGGGAAAGGAAATTTTGGGCATTAGATGCCAAAATAACGATAGATGACAATGCTTTGTTTAGGCAGAAAGAGCTTTTAGCCTACCGTTTCGAAACGATTTATGATCCACAAGAAGTGGAAGCGATTCGTTCTGGAGTCAACTATGTCGGACTAGATGGTCAGATTGGTTGTATGGTCAATGGAGCCGGGTTGGCTATGGCTACTATGGATATTTTGGATCGTTTTGGAGGCAGACCCGCTAATTTTCTTGATGTTGGCGGGGGGGCAGATCAAAAGCAGGTGGAGAATGCTTTTCGTATTTTATTATCAAATCGGAATTTAAAAGTGATTTTAATTAACATTTTTGGTGGGATCATGCGCTGCGATCTTATTGCGGAGGCAATCGTAGAGGCAACAAAGACTCATCGACCTTCTATTCCTTTGGTTATACGGCTGGAAGGGACACGAGTCAAAGAAGGAAAAGCAATTTTAGAAAACTCCTCCCTTGAGTATCTCTTCGCCGATGATCTTGAAGATGCGGCTCGAAAAGCCGTCCAATTCTTAAAAAAATAATTATAAATTCCTATGGCTATTCTGCTAAGAAAAACAGATCGAGTAGTTGTTCAAGGGATTACTGGAAAATACGGAGCGTTTCATACGCGACTCTGTATGGAATATGGGACAAAGATAACCGCAGGGGTAACCCCAGGAAAAGGGGGAGAATTTTTCGAAAATAATGTCCCTATTTTCGATACGCTTAAGGAAGCAAAAGAAAAAACGGATTGCAATGTTGCTCTCATTTTTGTTCCAGCTCCTTTTGCCGCTGATGCGATGGTGGAAGCTGTAGATTGTCAGATGGATCTCATTATATGTATTACGGAGGGAATCCCAACCTTTGATATGGCAAAAGTCAAGCGTCTACTCTTTCAAGAAAATACCCGACTTGTTGGTCCTAATTGTCCTGGAATAATTACTCCGGGAGAATCAAAAGCAGGCATTATGCCTGGATACATTCATAAGCCGGGAAAGGTAGGGGTTGTTTCAAGGAGTGGCACCTTAACCTATGAAGCGGTATGGCAACTAACACAGTTAGGATTAGGACAGAGTAGTTGCGTAGGCATAGGTGGAGATCCGATTCATGGCCTGTCCATTCGGGAAGTTGTGGAACTGTTTTGGGAAGACCCACAGACAGAAGCGGTTCTTATTATTGGAGAAATTGGAGGGGTGGAAGAACAAGAAGCCGCCAAGTGGATAAAAGAAAATCCAAAGAAACCCGTGGCAGCTTTTGTTGCTGGTCTTACAGCTCCTGTCGGTAAAAGGATGGGACATGCCGGGGCAATTATTCTTGGACAGTCAGGAACTGTTGCGGCTAAAATTGAGGCATTTAAGGAGGCTGGAATAAAAGTTATCCCCTCTGTGTCTGAAATAGGCAGAGGAGTGTATGCGGCGATAGAGGAATGGAAAGATAAAAAGTGATTCTATGGGAAGCGTAGAACGCTTTGCTTCTCTAATTGATAAGTGCATCTTATATAATCTTACTGTGCGCTCTGAATTCCGTATTTTAACGCAATCTATACCCTTCTATCGCAAAATATCCCAGAGACAGTTTCGGTAGAAAGCTGGCTATAGCAAGCCAATTTTATTTCCAATTACTGTAGAAGAATAGGAACAGGCGCACTGAGCTAATGGATAGTCTCAAATAGGCAGAGTAACAGTGAAAGCAAGGGTGTCCGTTCTTGTCTGTTGTAGATATTGTTGTTGAGCGGCGGTTCTGCTGGGGCTGCTAGAGGTAGTAAAAACCTGCAAAAAGAAGAAAAGTGAGGAGAGAAAGAAATAAGGTGCCTTGCTTAAAAGTGTGGATAAGGCATTGCTGTCTCTTAGAAGAAAAAGAAAAGGCTAACAGCTTCTTCTCTTATCTTTATTGATAAATAATTTAGAATGACTATGTATATAGAGGACAACGCGATGAAACAAATATAAATAAGGTAGAGACTAGAAACGATGGCTAATACGAATTCTTATCTTATAGTAGAGCCGGCTGCTTTTATTAAAGGGGAAGTAAGGGTACCAGGCGATAAAAGCATCAGTCATAGGGCGGTGATGCTTGCCTCTTTAGCTAGAGGCAAAAGCACCATCCGCAATTTTCTTCCTTCTGAAGACTGCTTATGCACTCTAAGAGCCTTTGAGGCGATGGGTGTAAGTGTAGAAAAACAAGGGAAAACACATCTGACCATTGAGGGAAGGTCTGGAGTCCTTTCTCCTCCTTTTGAAGCCATTGATTGTGGTAATTCTGGAACGATGATGCGACTGCTTGCTGGCATCCTTTCGGCTCAGCCTTTTTACTCTAAGCTTATAGGAGACTACTCTCTTTCTAAGAGGCCTATGAGTAGGATTATAGAACCTCTCCGAATGATGGGAGCAAAAATTCGAGCCGATGGACCTAAGGATACCCCGCCACTTATCATAGAACCATCCACTCTCAAAGGCATTGACTATCGGTTACCCATACCAAGTGCTCAAGTCAAATCCTGTATTTTGCTTGCAGGTCTTTTTGCTTCGGGAATTACTCGGATTATCGAACCGGTAGCAAGTAGAGACCATACCGAAAGACTGCTTGAACAATTCGGAGTGCGAACAATTAGAGAAAAGGGAGAGATTATTCTGCATGGAGGAATGAAATTAGAGGCTACCGATATAGAGGTGCCTGGAGATTTTTCATCAGCCGCCTTTTGGATTGGTGCTGCTGCGGCTATCCCTCATTCCGAGCTAAGAGTGCGCTCTATTGGTTTGAATCCAACCCGAACAGGATTGTTAAATATTCTTCTTAGAATGGGAGCGCAAATTGAAGAATCTATAGAATCTTATTCGAAAGGAGAGCCTATAGGCAGTCTTTGGGTACGTGGCAATAAATTGAGGGCAACGGTTATTCAAGGAGAAGAGATTGTTGGGGTGATCGATGAAATTCCCATTTTAGCAGTGGTCGGAGCTTTGGCCGATGGAGTAACGGAAATTCGAAATGCTCAGGAATTAAGAGTTAAAGAATCAGACAGAATCAAAGCAATTGTAACCAATCTAAGAGCCTTTGGAGTGGAGGTAGAAGAGTTAGTAGATGGGATGAGGATCAAAGGGAAGAATACAGTGCAAGCAGCAAGAGTAGAAAGTTTTGGAGATCATCGGATTGCCATGGCTTTTTCTATTCTTGCGTTGAGAGCAAACAAGGCTTCTAGAATAGATGACGTGGACTGTATTGCTACTTCTTATCCAGGCTTTCAGGAAGATTTACGGGCCTTGACCCAATCTTCTACTGAAGGCTGGGTGGAAGAAACTAAAAAAATCAAACAATTTATTATGGGATCCCAAAAAATTGCCAAAGCTACGGAGCTTGGGAAAAAAGAACTGCCTTATCCTGTCATTACTATTGACGGGACAACGGCTTCCGGTAAAAGCACGGTCGCTAAAGAAATAGCCAAGGTGCTCGGATTTACTTATTTTAACACAGGGGCCCTTTACCGTTCAGTAACCTGGAAAATTCTCGCTTTGGGATACGATGTTCATGACGAGGAGAAGGTCGTCGAAGCTTGCCGAAGGTTAAACTTACGATGTGTTATTCAAAAAGAGGACTCTTTTTCTCAGGCTTCTATACTAGTAGATGACCAACAACCTACAGAGAAAGAGCTTCGGAGTTCAGAAGTAAATGAAGCTGTTTCGATTGTTGCTTCTTATCGAAAAGTCAGAGAATGGCTATTGCCTTTTCAAAGAGAACTTGCTTATAAGGAGCCATTGGTGGTGGAGGGCAGGGATATTGGTACGGTGGTTTTCCCTGAGAGCCCTTATAAGTTTTTTCTTGATGCTAATTTGGAAGAAAGAGAAAAGAGGAGAGAAGAACAAGGTGAAAGAGATAATGTGGCCCAAAGAGATAGATTGGATATATCAAGAAGTTCTGCTCCATTACTCTGCCCTGCGGATGCTGTGAAATTAGATACTACAAAGCTTTCTGCTCAGAAAGTGGTCGAAAAAATTCTCGATATTCTTTGGAAAAAAGGATTAACTATTTCCAGAGTGAAAACGGATTGAGAGAGATCAAAGGTTTTTTCATTAAACAATTTTTTAAAACCGAATTTAGGGCAAATCTGTGAAAAAAGGTTATGCGCTTGCCCGTCTTCTGACTTTAGGTTTTTTAAAACTCTTTTTTGATTTTAAAGTCTATGGACAGGAAAATATCCCCTCTTTTCCAGTATTGATTGTAGCAAATCATTGTAGCTATCTTGACCCACCCATTGTGGGCTGTGCTTTTCAAAAAGAAATTTACTTTGTTGCCAGGAAAACTTTGTTTGACAACTTCCTACTTGGAAAACTTATTGGCTATTTAAACACAATACCTCTTGATCGAGATAAACCGGAAGTGGGCTCGTTTCGGCTCATTCTAGATCTTTTTAAAAAAGAAAAGTCCATCCTTATTTTTCCAGAAGGAACGCGGAGCCCTTCAGGAACTTTGCAAAAAGCTGCTCCAGGGGTGGGATATATCGCTGCAAAAGCGAAAGTGGCTGTGTTGCCCATAAGGATATTTGGTTCTTTTGAGGCCTTTCCAAGGACAGCTAAAATTCCAAAGCCTCATCCGATCAGGGTAGTCATAGGTAAGCATTATTGGCCTATGGCTTGCCCTTCTGGACTTTCTAAGAAATCGTACTACCAGAGTGTCGCTGATGAAATGATGGAAAAAATAGCATCCCTCCACTTCGATGTTAAAATGGATTCTGTACAAAAGGATTTGCTTGTCTAAGCGAAATTTTACAATATTAGTAAAACTATACTTAGATGATTGAAAAAGAAAGGAAAGCTAACAGCGATAGGAAAAATACTATTTCTCTAGCCGAAGCGGATATTGGCTCTATCTTTTATGTCCATTCGATAGAGGGAAACGCCGTCGAATGTCATCGGCTTAGGGAGTTGGGATTTTGCGAAAAGGCAGAAGTCGTAAAGATTGCTCATGGAGCGATGACGGTTTGTTTGGTTTGTGGCTCGAAGATAGGGCTAAACAAGGTATTAGCAAAAAGAATCTTCGTTACTTCTGCCAAAAAAGATTCGGCTATTTAATAGCATACAAAGCTTGTCTTTTTTTTGTTTTAAGGGAAGTAGTTGTTATAGCGTTCTTTTTGTTTTTATTAGCTTGTTATTATGGCATTGGTAAAAAAAGATGAGCGGGTTTTCAAATCAGATTCAGCCAGTAAGCTTTTCACTTTTGCTCTTGTAGGCAATCCAAACAGTGGAAAAACCACTTTATTTAACGCTCTGACAGGCTTAAGGCAAAAGATTGCAAATTATCCGGGCGTTACCATTGAAAAAAAAGTGGGGATTTTTTACACTCTTTATGGAGAAAAATGCCAACTGATCGATCTACCGGGAACTTATAGCCTTCTGCCTAATTCTCCTGACGAGAAAATCACGACTGAAGTGCTTTTAGGTTTGAGAGAAGACACTCCTAAACCTGACGGCATTATCTGTATTGTTGATGCTTCCAATTTGGAAAGAAGTTTGTATCTAGTTAGCCAAATTCTGGAATTGGACAGACCTGTAGTCATCGTCCTCAATATGATCGACGAACTTGCGGCCAAAGGGTGGGAAGTGGATTGTCGGGTACTTTCCCAAAAGTTTAACTGTCCTGTGGTTCCCTGCCAGGCAAATAAAAAGAACGGTATCGTTCAGTTAAAAACGGTGTTAAGTAAAGAAATCGCTCGCTCGAAACCTTTTGTTCTGAATTATCCAGATTTTATACAGGAAGAAATTACGACCCTTGAAAATCAGAGTGAAATTCAGGGAATTGGCCCAATTAGTAAAATAATGCTTCTTCTTCTTTTGCTTTCTCCAGATCCTGAAACAACAGCAAAGTTGTTTCGTATGGATTTTCTCATTCAGCCAGTAAAACGGGCTCAGGAAAAAATCGGGAAATTAAAGCCCAACTGGAGGGATGCCGTGGTTAGGGAAAGATTCCTAACTTTGCAGCATCTTGTGAAAGGTGCTGTCAAAAAAGGGGTACATCTTTCTAGAGGCTTAAGTGATATGATCGACCGTTATGTGGCACACCCCTTTTGGGGATGGTTGATCTTTTCTATGGCGATGGCATTGATGTTCCTAGCGGTTTTTGGGATGGGATCTTATCCAAAAGACTTAATAGATGCAGGAATGAGAGCTATTTCAGAAAAGTTTCAAGCGGTTTTCCCTCCTGGAGAACTAAGGGATCTTATAAGTCAGGGAATCATTGGAGGAGCTGGCAATGTAGTTGTCTTTTTGCCTCAGATCCTTGTGCTATTTTTCTTCATTGGCTTATTAGAAGATACGGGCTATATGGCTAGAGCAGCCTTTTTAATGGATAAACTCATGAATGCGGTAGGTCTTCATGGCAAATCTTTTTTGCCTTTACTTAGCAGTCATGCCTGTGCGATTCCAGGGATCCTTGCTGCTAGGACAATAGACAATCCTAAAGATAGGCTTTTGACTATCCTCATAGCTCCTTTTGCTAGTTGTTCAGCTCGCCTTCCCGTTTATGTTCTTATGTGTGGTGTGCTCTTTTCTCAACATTCCCATCCAGTTTTATGGAGTTCCTTTACTATTTTCTTTCTCTATATTTTGGGTATAGGAGGGGCTTTTTTCTTTGCCTGGATCTTTAAAAAGACTCTCTTTAAAGGCAAACAGTCCTTTTTACTTTTGGAATTACCCCCCTATCGTCGCCCATCAATAAAGTCGATTGGCTTACAAATGTATGAAAGGGCCTTAGCATTTCTCAAAAGGGCCGGAACGATCATTGTTTCGGTTTCTATTCTGTTGTGGTTTTTAACCTCTCATCCAAAATTTCCTGGAGAGTCTTCTTCCCAAGCACTTTCACATAGCTTTGCTGGGAGAATAGGACATTTTCTTGAGCCAGTCATTAAACCTCTAGGTTTTAATTGGAAAATTGGCGTAGGGCTCTTAAGTGCCCAGGCAGCCAGGGAAATGTTCGTCAGCACCATGGGGGTAATTTATACAGGAGAGGAAACCAAGGAGAATATTCTTCCTTTGGCTCAAGCTATGCGCAAGGATAAATGGCCAGATGGGAAAGAAGTGTTCAGTCCTTTAACTTGTTTTTCTTTGATGATCTATTTTGCATTTTCCTTGCAATGTTTAAGTACTGTTGCTGTTGTGAGACGAGAAACAGGTTCCTGGAAATGGGCGCTTTTTCAGTTTGCTTATATGACTTCCTTTGCTTATTTTTGTGCTTTCCTATTTTATCAAATAGGTTTATTATTAGGTTTTAGTTAAGTAGGTGAATTTAGGGAACTATTAAATGAAATGGCAGAGTGTGATTAGTGGTATTCTTGTATGCATGGCCTTGATTTATCTAATATGGATTTACAGGAGAAAGGGCAGTGGTTCATGTGGCTGTGACAAATGTATAAAAGAAAAAAAGGTAGATCCATTCTCTTGAGATCTAGCCTAACCGTGACAGCTCTTGATTTTTTCTTTATTCCTAATTTTTTTCTAATAAGAGACATTTTTTTTAAGGAGCATTGAAAAAAGGAAAAGTTACAAAAGTTATAATAAGAGAGGATAAAAATGGCAGAAATGACTTTAGCGTCGATTCCTGATTTTGTAGAAGGTAGCATTGTCAAAGGAAGGGTTGTAGACAAAAATTCTAAGGAAGTGGTTGTAGATATTGGCTACAAGTCCGAAGGTATCATTCCCCTAAGCGAATTTGAAGAGCCTGAATCGATACAGGTTGGACAAGAAATAGAAGTTTTATTGGAGAGCTTGGAAAATGAAGAGGGGATGGTTGTCCTTTCTAGGCAAAAAGCAGCACAGAAACAGAATTGGGATAAGATCTTAAAAACATTTGAAGAAGGTGGGACGATTACTGGAAAAGTTAAACAGGTTGTTAAAGGAGGATTAATGTTGAACATTGGAGTGGAGGCCTTTTTGCCTGCTTCTCAGATCGATGTAGTCCCGCCCAAAAATTTGAAGGAATATGAAGGAGCTACTTTAACCTGCAAAATCGTCAAAATTAGCGAAGAAAGAAAGAATGTCGTTTTATCAAGAAGAGAAATCGTAGAAGCAGAGAGAAATCAAAAAAGACTTCAATTTTTGGAAAAAGTCCATGTTGGGGATCTTGTAAAAGGAGTAGTCAAAAACGTTACGGATTTTGGAGCTTTTATTGATTTGGATGGCATTGATGGGCTTATCCATATTACAGATATGAGCTGGGGTCGTATCAATCACCCTTCTGAAATTCTTAAAGTAGGTCAAGAAATCGAGGTGGTTGTCATCGATGTGGATAGAGAAAAGGAAAGGGTTTCTCTTGGACTAAAACAGAAAACGCCAAATCCCTGGGAAAATATAGAGGAAAAATATCCTGTAGGCACAAAGGTCAAAGGGAAAGTAGTCAATCTTGCTCCTTATGGAGCCTTTATAGAACTTGAACCTGGAATTGAAGGGTTGGTGCATATTTCAGAAATATCATGGACACAAAAGATAACAAAACCAAGTGAAGTCCTTTCTATGGGGCAAGAAGTAGAAGCGATGGTGCTTGATATAAACAAGGCAGAACAGAAGCTTTCTTTAAGTCTAAAGGCTTTGGAAGTAAATCCATGGGATAAAGCCTCTGAACTTTATCCTCCTGGTACCATCGTCAAAGGTAAAGTGAAGAACTTTTCAGCTTATGGTGCCTATGTTGAATTGGAAAATGCTTTAGATGGTTTCATTCATGTCAATGACTTGTCATGGACAAGAAAAATCAACCATCCTTCAGAAGTCCTTAAAAAAGGGGAAGAAATAGAAGCAAAGGTGCTAGAGATTGATAAAACCAATCAGAAAATCCTTCTTGGAATCAAGCAGTTGACAGAAGATCCATGGAAAGAAATTGAAAAGAAATACAAGGTAGGAGAAATAGTTAGCGGAAAAGTGAGTAAAATTGCTAGTTTTGGTGCATTTATTCAACTTGCTGATGAAATCGATGGACTAGTACATATCTCTCAGATAAGTGCGGATCGGGTAGCTAAAGTGAAGGACGTGCTGAAGGTTGGTCAAGAGGTGAGTGCTAGAATAATTAAAATTGATAAAGAGGAACGTCGCATTGGTCTTTCTATTAAAGCACTTCATTATACCCCTGAACAGCTTGAAAAAGAAAGAGAAAAGATGGAGTTTAGTAGGCCAGCTGAAGAGCTTGGATCTTTAGAAGATGCATTCAGCAAAGCAGAAGAAGATTATCGGCCTGGAGAATCAAAAAAGAAAAGTTAAAAGACCTTTCGTAGAGCCCAAGTTGGTAAAACTAAACATACCGAATAGGTTTTTTGGGCTTGACCACACTCTTGCTACTAAACACCATTATTCTTGAACAAAATAGGATGTAAGGCTTTTAGACAAGGCTAAGAAGAAGAAATCGACAACAGGATTTCCGTATTTATTGCTACCTACAAATAGAGAGCACTTTTTGCTCCCTCTTCTTTTCTGTCGATTTCTTGATAAGTCATCCTTTCAATGAAGTTAGAGAAAAAAACACATTTTATTGCATCTCCATATTTTCCACTATGCTAAGCATAGGGGAAAAATAGTGTCAGTTTTTAGAGATTTCTTCTCTATTGTTTTTTTTGTTAAATACTTTATCCTAAAAGAATAGAACTTATAATTTTTTATTTTAGAATACAGAGGACATATCATGACAGATCAAGAGACAGCTTTATCTGGACAATATGAATGTCAAACGGGGTTGACGGGGATTGTTCTATTTTATTTTTTTGCTCTTAGTTTAATTTCATTTTTAGGATGGGGCTCTTTAAATATTTTTCTTGAGGGGATGGGGAAACCCATGGATGGCTTGTATGCATTGATCTGGCTTATGGTTTTTTTTGTGGTGGCTGGATTTTTTTCTAGGCAGCTTCGTTGTTTGCTCTCAAAAGAGATCGAAAGTTGATTTTTAAAAAGGAGAAAATGTATGAGCGAGGCTCAACTAAAACCAAAGCAACAGCAAGTAGCCCCAGAAAAAAAAATTCCTCCTCCTGTTGGAACTCTTTTTGTTTTGATCCTCTATCTTGCCATTCTTGTTGGGATGTGGCTTTTCATGTTTTTTGAAATGGTCGGAAGGAGGTAGTTTAGATGGAAAAACTAGAAAAAATTTATGTCTGGCTTGCAGTAGGCATACTTTTGGCTTTCATAGTAGCTCTTATTTATGCCTCGGTAATTTTGGCTGTTAGGGTTCCTACTGATGTTGGTCAGATCGTTCCAAATCCTGGAGAGGCTTTGGCTTCGGCAACTATGCGAACCCCACCATTTGATCAGCCAGGAGTTCAGGAAGTGGCTCCTGGAAAATATAAAGTCGTGGTGCTCGGACAAGCCTGGATGTTTAATCCTCCTTCAATAGAACTTCCCCTAGGGGCTGATGTTACCTTCTATGGGACTAGTTTGGATATCGATCATGGTTTTTTCATTCCTAATACAGATGTGAATATGATGCTTTTACCTGGACAGGTTTCTATCCTTAGGCACAAATTTGATAAAGCTGGAGTTTATCGAATTATTTGTCATGAGTACTGTGGTACCCTGCACCATCTCATGACTGGAACTATTACTGTAAAATAACACTAGAAAAGCAAAGATGAGCGCTATTGTTCAAGCCCAAACTGAAGTGGTCCAAGACCCAAAACATTTTGAACTTTCCCCTGCAAACCGCCGCTGGATCTTATGGTTTATCCTTTTTGGTTTCGCTGCGCTAGCCTTTGGGGTTTTTCAGGGTTTTGTCCAAGGATTGAATTATGCAGGGATTAGCCTTTTTACGTTTTTGCCTGGGATGAAAACCTATTATGAAGGGTTGACAGCCCATGGAGTGCTTAATGCTTTTATATTCACTTTTGCTGAAGCCAATGGATGGCTTTCTTTGACCACGGCTAGAGCTTTAGGCAGGAACCTAAACTCAAAATTACTTGCTTTGTCTTTTGTATTATTGGTGTTGGGAACAGTGTTTGCTGGAATTCCTATATTTCTTGGCAAGGCCAGTGTGCTTTATACTTTCTATCCGCCGTTACGAGCCCATTGGGCATTTTATTTTGGAATTGCGCTAGCGGTAGTTAGTACTTGGATTATTTCCGCTGCCCAACTATGGGCTCTAGCAGAATGGAGAAAGGAACATAAAGGAGAGAGGATTCCTCTCATGGCTTATGTTTCAATAATGACCTATATCATGTGGGATATTTCTTCTTTGGGCGCAGCAAGTGAGGATCTTTTCCTTTTGCTCCCTTGGTCTTTGAATCTCCTTCCAGGTTCTGATCCACTTTTGAGCCGAGTACTCTTTTGGTATACGGGCCATCAGATCGTCTACTATTGGTTACTTCCTGCTTATGTTTCATGGTACATCTTCATTCCCAGGATGGTTGGTGGTAAGCTCTTCAGTGACTCTCTTGCTCGAATTGCCTTTATTATGTTTGTGGTCCTGGTACCTGTAGGATTCCACCATCAATATACTGATCCAGGGGTAGGTAATTACTATAAGATTGCCGTCCTATTCCTCACCTTTGGGATAGCTTTCCCTAGTCTCCTTACCGCATTTTCTATCATGTATGCCTTAGAAATTGGAGGCAGAGCCAATGGAGGAAAGGGGATACTTGGTTGGTTCTTAAAACTGCCATGGACCAACCCTGCTGTGAGCGCTCAGGTCTTGGCCATGATCGCTTTTTTGCCTGGAGGAATAACTGGAATCATGAATGCTAGCTATAATATGAATCTTCTGGTCCACAATACGACTTTTGTTCCTGGGCATTTCCACCTTACCCTTGGTTCGGCCGTTACTCTTTCTTACTTTGGAATCGCTTATTGGCTTATTCCTTATTTAACAGGGAGGAAGTTAGTATTAGAAAAAATCGCAAAATGGCAGCCGTGGGTGTATTTTCTTGGTATATTGATTTTTGCACGAGGCGAGATTTCTGGTGGAATACTGGGTATGCCAAGAAGAACTGCTTTAGCTATTATCAATTATGAGCCTTTACCGGGCTGGAAACTGGCCGGTGCGCTGACTGGAATTGGTGGGACCATTATGTTCATTGGCTGTGTGCTTTTCTTTCTCGTTATTTTCTTTACTTTGATGCAAGGCAAAAAAATGGAAAGCACAGGGGATTTGCCCTTTACTGAAACCTACCTTGGGGCTGCTCCATCAGGGTGGCAACTGATACTCGATAAACTCTCTTATTGGGTTTTACTCTCTTTTATTTTAATTGCTTTGGTCTACGGTCCTTTCTTGCTTACACACCTGCCGCCAAAATTAACTTCTCCACCTTTTCAGGGATTCTGAAAAAAAAAGATCCTGCAACAGAGCTCCTTGGTTTTTTGTCTAATCTTGTATTACTTTTTGTCGTTGATGTCTTCCTCCCTGTATCAATGTTGGTGATTTGTAATGTATTGATGCTAAAGCCCATCTACTCACCTCTGCATTGCGCTAAGATGGATCCAGTTGATCGCAACAAAACAGTTGCTCATTTCATTGGCCGAACAGGGGAGAAAAAAATTGCTTCGCTCTTTAGAAACTATTTATTTTTCAAACCAAAGATTAACTTTTTCCATCCATGAAGTTTTTTTAAATATCAGAATATTTAGGCTAAAAAAAGAAAAAATGGCTCCTTTGCTTATAGAATCAAGAGTCCTGAGCAATGGAATTGTAACAAAAATGTAACGTGCAAGGAATTATTGATTTTGTTAAAAAAAGGAAGCGGAGGATGGGCTTTAAAATAAAAAAATAGACGGGAATAAGAAGGTCTGGAATTTGCTTTTTATAATAGGAGAGTAGTAATAATTTTAGCTAAGAGTAAAAATGAGGAAGAACGATCACAAGAGGTTAAAATGAATCCTTTTTTTTATAATTGTAAGACAAATCGCTATCTCTGGCGAACTTTCTTATGGAAACTGTGCCTAAGTCTTTTACCTTTTTGTTTTCTTGGTTTTTCACTTTATGGACAAGAAATACCTGTTGTGGATACTAATCCGCCAGTTACAACTCAGGAAAATCAGACGGTAAATGATGCTTCTTCAGCAAGCTTAAATAATAGTGCCTCTACCGTTTCTGCAGATACTCAGGTTAGAGCCGAAGGTGACGCTGAGAATACTTCTTCTCAACAAGATACAGCTTCTCAAGCTCCATCCCAGAAAGAAGGAAATGAAATAAAAAATCCAAAAGAAATAAGTAAGGAAGAAGTCTTGGGTCCTAAAACTGGAATTTATTTCGGTATTTTTGGAGGTGCTGCCTTCCCAATGAGTAATGGAATTAGTGCTTTGAATTCTCCACCCTTGTTTTCTGCTGGTGGAAAAACACATGGAGATACTGCTGGAGTAGGAGGAATTCAAGTTGGTTATAACTTTTCTTCCTACAAGCTAGATTCTCATGGCGATTATTGGCTTCAACCGGCTGCTCAATTTGAAGCTTTTTATATAGGTCAAGAAAATATTTCTTCTACTTTAGTAGGAGGAGTTGCAGGCACCACCATGACTAACACTCCGTATGGTTTTAATTCTCAATTAAATATGGGCATCTTTGTTTTTGATGGTGTGATTCGATTTGTAAATCCTACTAAGATTGTTCCCTATATAGGAGGAGGTATTGGTGGGGCTTATCTCGATTCTTCAGGAACTAACTTTATTGCTCCAGGTGGAATAAATTATCTTTCCGGTCATAGCTACTCTCAAGGAGCATTTGTAGGGCAAGGACTTGCTGGAGTACAATACAATTTTACCGATCATTGGACTGCTTTTATTGAATATAAAATTCTTTGGATAAAAGAAACGGAATTTTCCTATCAAATGATCAATGGAAATACCATGTTAATAAAATATCCTCAGTCTTTCAACATGGCCCTTGGAGGCATCCGATATAATTTTTAAGAGAAGGTAAAGATTTTTAGATGATCTTGAGTTGCAACAACGCAATCACCATAGTGCCCTATCGATCTGGAAGAAAGCAGACGCTTCTTCATTGATTCTTCCCTCTAGATTCAACTGCTATATCCTGAACTAAAAATTTTTCTTTTAGCTATGCATTTAATGGATAGTGCCATAGGCAGCTTTTTGTCGTAGCCGAGCAATATGCCTGTCAGAACCCATGCGGTCATAGAGGCTCTTCAATAGGAAAGGAATTGCACACTTATTTACATTCTTTTTCGATGGCAATGAAAAAATATGATTTTTTTAGCTTTATTTTGTGACTCTTAAAAAGCAAACCTTTTGAATTGGAAAAATATATAATATGTAGAAAAAATATTATGTCTTGTATTTTCAGTAATTTTTCATGAAGAGAAAGATCTTATATGGGAAGAAATGGAAAAATGATAGATAGAGAGAACTAATAGCGGATTATCATAGTTTATATTTTATAAAAAAGATGATCCAGAAAAAATCGATTGAAAGCACACCTTTTGATAGCCCTCAATCCTTGTTCAATTCTTCTATAAGTTCAGAATTTTCTAAGGGGAAAGACCTTCTCGTAATCGACATTGGGGGGCATAATGTCAAGGTCTATTGTTCAGAAGTAGATGACGTGAAAAAAATACCTTCAGGGAAAGATTTTACGCCTAAAAAACTTATCGAAGCAGTCCAGGAAGATATTTTGAAAAAAAAATATTCAAAGATTGCCATCGGTTTTCCAGGGCCAGTCAAAGAAAACAAACCAATAGAAGAGCCAAAACATTTGGGGTTAGGTTGGAAAAATTATGATTTTACAGCTGCTTTTGGGTTACCTTGCAAAGTAATTAATGATGCGGCGAATGCAGGCATTAGGATGTTATTGGGGAGGAGCTATGCTATTTTTAGGCCTTGGGACAGGACTTGGATCAGCTCTTATTGTTAAAGGTACTCTACAGCCTCTTGAACTTCAAGCTTGTCCCTATCGCAAAGGCAAAACGGTAGAGGAATATGTGAGTACAGAAGGATTAAAAGAATTAGGTCATAGAAAATGGAATCGACATGTCCTTAAAGTGATTGAGCTTTTCCGATATATGCTCCAAGTCGATTATATAGTCGTAGGGGGAGGAAATTCCAAATTTCTTACTGATTTGCCTTCAAATACATTATTGGGTAGCAATCAATTTGCATTTTTAGGAGGAATTAGGCTTTGGGAAGGGATTCCTAAGAAATTTTGTTCAAACACGGTTTTTCGTCCTAAGCACTAATTTTTACTGATGCATTTTACAAAATCTTCTAAGAAATATTGGATAAAGGATAGAAAGCAACAAAGCTTTTCGATGCTACAAGGAGGAGGTTTTTCAGGGGAAAAATTTTTTGCCACCCAGTCAACAAATTTTCCAAGACCCAACAATTATAAATAGCTTTTCCAAAAAAGTGTGATGATCTTACATGTATTGACATATTTCCTTATTTTAATACATTTATAAAATGAAAATAGTAAAAGCATTACTTGTTGTTCTAGCGTTTATATTGCTGTTTTTTGCTCCACATCTGACCCATCTTTTTGAAAGGACTCAAAGACAAGTTGTAGAGAATAAAGCTATTGAGAATGGATTGGAAAGGATGCAAAAAGAACAGCAGGCTAAGATTCCTTCTCCCTCGCAGCCTTAGATAAAATGTTATAATACAAAATGAAAAATATTCTACCCATTTGGAGGGGATGGTTATTGCGCATAGAAAATCCGGTAAATGATATTATTCCCATCATCAGCTAAAAGAAGACTTCCATCTGGCAAGAATAATAGTCCGCATGGTCTTCCCCAGGTTTTGGAAGGATAAGGATTAAGCAAAAAGCCAGTCAAAAAATCTTCATAATATCCTTTTGGCCGATGGTTTTCTCCAAAAGGAACAAAAACAATCTTATATCCAGTCGCCTGCTTTCTATTCCAGGAGCCATGAAAAGCCACAAAGGCCCCATTTTTGTAATGTTCTGGCAAGTTAGAATCAGGGGGAGGAAAGGCTAACCCAAGAGCTGCAGAATGACTTTGAAAGAGAACATCAGGAGTTTTTGTTGATTGTATAAGCTCCTTTGCTTTCGTTCCTTCAATTCTATTTTTCCAACGTGGATCGATGAATTCAGGGCTTAAGTAGCAATAAGGCCATCCATAAAATTCCCCTTTCTCGACTCGTGTTAGATAATCAGGCACAAGATCATCACCAAGCCAATCTCTTTCGTTTACTGTAACATAAAGATCCGAGCTATGAGGATAAAAGGCAAGCCCCACCGGGTTTCTTAAACCTCTGGCATATATCTCTGAGCTGTTTGATTTTATTTTTAAGGCTACTATGGATGCCCTCGGAGGAGGATCTTCATCCACATTGGTTTTTGAACCTACCGTAACAAAAAGAACTTGTCCATCTGGAGACAAAGCTAAAGTCCGACTCCAATGATTGCCACTCCCTGGCAGAGAAAGAATCTTTCTCCCTCTTCCTTCTAGTTTTTTTTGCCCTTCTTTGTAAGGAAAGACAAGCACACCATCGGTGTTGGCAACATAAAAAGAATCCTTCGAAAAGACCATTCCAAAAGGTAAGTGGAGACCATTAGAAATATCAGCAAAAATTGAAATTTTATCTACAACGCCATCTTTGTCGTTGTCTTCAAGCAGCATGATTCGGCTTGAGTAAGATTCAGCGACAAGAACATCTCCTGTAGGCGTTAGGGCAAGCCATCGAGGATTATCTAAATCCTTAGCATAAATATTTACTTTGAATCCAGGAGGAAGATGAAGAGTGGCTTTAGCAGGTGGTGGAACAATTTGAGGCCAGTTGTTTGAACCCTGGACAACAGGTTTTGGAAGTTTTTGAAGATCAATCGTGATTTTCTGAGGACTCATGTTTTCGCTGATGAGTATGGCATGGGTCTTTTCTATCCATAACAAGCATAAAAAGACAAAGAAAAGGACTATTATTTTATTCCAGGCATTCATTGCAGCGGGTTTTTTTTGTATAGATCGATTATCTAGATGCAGCAAAAGTCCCCATTAGCTCTGCAGAAGCAAGCACATGACCATGGATTTTTTTTAGTAGATCGCTTTTGGTGGATCCTTTCGGTAAATTCAATGTTTGATCGAGCGCATAAACCCGAAAATAATATCGATGAACTCCAGATGGGGGAGCGGGACCGTCGTATCTGGTGTTACCAAAATCGTTTCTGCCTGGGACAGCGCCATCAGGTGTTTGTCCCTTTTTTATCGTATGGACATCAGGTGGTATATTCCATAATACCCAATGTACCCAAGTTCCTCGTGGAGCATCAGGATCATCCATAATGAGTGCTAAGGACTTTGTGTTTTGTGGAACATCTTCCAATTTCAATTCTGGAGATTTATTTTCAGCACCATAAGCACAGAAAGAAGGTAATGGCTGACCATTTTCAAAATCAGGTGAAGACAACTTCATAGACAATCCTTTGTTTATGTAAAAAGTAAAGAAGACAATAGAAAGGAACAACCACTTAGCGGCCATAATTTTTTTTAACTGGTAGCTGCTTGAAAATCAAGCCCATTGAGAATAAGAATAACAAAGGAAAGAAAGCAAGTTGAATACAAAGAAGGAATGGAAAGCTCTAGTCTGGTTGATTGTTTTCCTTTTTTTCTTCAGCTCCTTTGGCCGAGGGCAAAACTCAAAAATCGATTTTACTGCCCTTGATAAGGAAAGTGAAGAAATTGAGATCAACCCCCAAGACCCTTGGAAGAGGGATGAAGTTATTACTCCACAAGAACTTGTTGAAGCTTTGAGAAAAGGCAACGAAAAAAAAGATCTTGTTATTTTCCATGTGGGTTTTTCTTTTCTTTACAAAGCTAGTCATATCCCAGGATCGATTTATGTTGGTTCAGGAAAAGACAAAGAGGGGATTGCTAGTTTAGAGAAAAAAGTCTCTGGGCTTTCCAAGAATCAACAGATTGTTCTTTATTGCGGATGCTGTCCATGGAATCAGTGTCCCAATATTCGGCCAGCATTTAATGCTCTTAAACAAAAGGAATTCACAAATCTTAAAGTTCTATTTATTCCTCATGATTTTGCTCAAGACTGGATTAGGAAAGGCTATCCAATTGAAAAGGGATTATAAAATGATACCTTTTACTATTTTTAATAGTTGAAGGAAATCTATTTTCCCCTTTTATTATGGATACTATGAAAAGAAAAATTAATTTATCTTTTCTCCTTGCTGCTATTTTTGTTGTGATTTTTGGAGGGGAGTTTGCAAGAGCTGATATGATGCTTACGACTAAAGGGTATCGACTCACAATCCTTCCAATTATGGGGGCAGAAAAGGTGGAAGTTCCAGAAGGGAAAGTCAAGGTAAGAGAGCTTGCCGAATTGTCCCTCGATAATAAGAAATCTTCTTCAAATATCCAAAAAGATTTTTCGAAAAAAGCAATAGAGAAAAAATGCCCTTATTTTGTTTTAAATAATAAGGGCATTGATCAAGTAACAAAGCTGGCATTAAAGTAATAGATGTTATTTATGTTGAGCAGTAAAGGGGGATATAATATTTTTAATCTCTGCAATTCGATTGGCAGGAAATCCTCCTTGAGCTGCATGTTCTCGAATGGTTTTTTCATCTGGAGCAATATAAATACAATAGATTTTATCTCCAGTAACGTAACTTTCTATCCATTGAATTTGTGGGCCCATTTTATCTAAAATCGAACAGGATTTGGCGGATATTTTGGCAAGCTCTTCATTCGATAAATTGCCTGCCCCAGGAATCTCTCTTTCAATAACATATCTAGGCATATCATTCCTTTCTTGTTAAAAATTGCGTTTTGTAAATTATAAAATAAAGAATTAGCCTATTCGATTACTTGTTGGCAATCATTTTTTTTTCGGGTGCTACCATGCCCTCAAATTTTAGATTTGAGGGCATGGATCAAAATTCACAATATGCTAAAAGTACATTAGCGTTGTGAACTTATACTCGATGCGGAACGAACCGACATGCTCCCTACGGAAATTGGAAACAGAGGATCAATTGCAGAGAACACAAAAGTAAACTGATTGAAAGATTCCTTATCTTCTTAATCTTGGGCAAGTTTGGTTTTCATACAATAGGCTAAAAAACAAGGAGCCTACGCTATTAGTCTCTTTTATGGAAAATTGTTAGGCTTCCATGTTAATCACTTTTTGATATAGGTTGCGATATATCGGAAAGCATACCGAATAAAAAAGACGCAAAAGGGCTTCATGCATTCCCTATGAAGCCCTTTTTACTTTTACAAAGAGGAGGTAGGTAGGATATCAGATTGAATAGCCTTGTTCCCCATGCTCAGAAATATCAAGCCCTTGAGCTTCTACTTCTTCATCAACTCGTAATCCGACAAGAGCTTTTACAACAAAACCAATGATAACAGAAGCCAGAGTAGCAATAACAATAGTGATCAATATTGCTTTTAACTGAGCTATCCACAAAGTACCACTTGTGATGCTTGCTGCCAGACCATTTTTCTTTGCCACTGCTTCACTTAACAAATTGGCATTTACAGTAGGATCGACAAAGACTCCCGTTAAAAACGCTCCAAGCATACCTCCGACTCCATGAACCCCGAAAGCATCGAGTGCGTCATCGTATTTTAAAAGGGGTTTAATAACTGAGCAGGCAAAATAAGGAATGATCCCTGCGGCCAGTCCAATTATCACTGCCCCTGTGCTATTAACAAAACCGCAGGCTGGAGTGATAGCCACCAGACCAGCTACCGCTCCCGTAGAAAACCCAAGAACTGTAGGTGTTCCCTTTAGGGTATATTCAAGCATAGGCCAAGTAAGAGAAGCTACCGCCGTGGCAAGTGTAGTAGTCATAAAGGCGTTGGCAGCAATCCCATCCGCTGCCACTGCACTACCCGCATTAAATCCATACCATCCAATCCAAAGGATGGCTGCTCCGACCATACAGTAGGTCATGTTATTAGGAATTATAGGTTCTGTTCCAAATCCCTTTCTTTTGCCAAGCAATAGAGCCAGGATCAATGCTGACCATCCTGAAGTCATATGGACCACTGTTCCTCCAGCAAAATCAATAGCAGGAATCTTTGCGCCAGAGTTAAATACCCCATTCATCATGCCGCTTGCTCCCCAAACCATGTGAGCTTGAGGAAAATAGACCAAAAGCATCCATAATGTTATAAAAATTAAAACAGCTGAATACTTCATCCGTTCTGCAATGCCTCCCATGATTAAAGCTGGAGTAATAACCGCAAACATCATTTGAAACATGCAGTAGACATTTTGAGAGACCCAGAAGGAATAGTTTGTATTCGGGGCTGAGTCGACTCCTTTAAGGAAGAAATATTCCGTACCACCAAGAAAATAACCAAGTGGACTACCTGAAAAATTCGTTCCAAAAACAAGACTATACCCGATTGCCCACCAAAGTACAGTTACAAGCCCTGTAATACCCAAGCATTGAGCAAGCACTGAAAGAATGTTTTTTGACCGCACAAGTCCTCCATAAAAAAGAGCCAGACCCGGAAGGGTCATAAAAAGGACCAGCGCAGTAGAAGTCAGAAGCCAAGCATTGTGTCCCGGTCCTGAACTTCCCGCAATCTTGCTTCCCGAGGGGTCAGAATTGGTGATATAGGCTTCCAGGCCTGCAACGCGTTGTTCCAGCGTTGGAGGTGGAGAAGGTGCTTGAGTGGCTGCCGCTGGGCTTTGTTTATGTGTAAAAACAATTCCCATGGCTATTAATAGAATTGCAGCCAAGATCCCTAAAAAAATAAATGCTTCCATTTTGGGACGACTTCGATCTATAATGACAGTAGAAGAAGGATTTTTCATCGAAAAATAATAAGCAAAATCCATGCCAATATTTTTAAATGAGATGGCTTAAAAGTTTATTATTTTTTTCTTTTTTTTATAGTACACAACTAATAGTATTTTCAAACAATCAATCTACATTATATAGCGTGCTTTATTGTGAAAAGAATTAAGTTTAGTATAGTTATTTTATATTAGGAGGACGATGATGGATCACCAACAGCTTTTTTTTTCTGGTTTTGATTACGGTCTTTCTAATTTGTCAATAGTCAAAAGAGATGGTCGAGTGGTCCCTTTTGATATTGGTCGAATCTATGCTGCTGTTGAAAAAGCGTTTCGGGCGGAAAGAAAGAAAAGCACAGGGGATACTCTTTCCAGAGAAGATCTTTTAGCTATCGAAGAGATTACCAACCGAGTGGCGATAAAATCAGCAGCACTAGCCAATCGAGGAGAAAGGCTTGAAGTAGAACGGATACAGGACCTTGTTGAACTGACGCTTATGGAGCTGGGACACCATACCGTAGCCAAGCGTTATATCCTCTATAGGGCAGAGCGAGGCAAGGCTAGAACTATACAGAATAGAGAAGGCGCGTCGATCCACATGATTGATAGGCATGGAAATACTGTTCCATTGGATTTGGCGTGGATACATCGGATGCTTATGGAGGCTTGTAGAGGTCTTGAAGATCGCTGTTCGTGGAGGGATCTTGCTGAAGAGACGGTTCGAGGCCTTTACGACAACATAAAAGAAGAAGAAATCCTGCAAGCTATGATTCTTACGGCCAGGACATGGGTAGAAAAAGAACCTGCATATACTTATGTGGCTGCGCGACTGATGTTGAGTAAAATCTATCAGGAAGCTCTTTTAATCGTTCCTAGTATCCATGAGACAGCAGCCTACCATAAGGCTTATTTTCCTAATTATGTGGAATATGGAGTAAAGATTGGTCGATTATCTCCACAGTTGCTTGAATTTGATCTTGAAAGACTGGCTCAAGCTCTCAAGTTGGAAAGAGATAGACAATTTACCTATTTAGGCCTACAGACCCTTTACGACAGATATTTGCTCCATCATGAAGAAAGGAGATTTGAAACACCTCAATATTTCTGGATGCGGGTAGCAATGGGCTTGGCTTTGAACGAAAAGTCGGATAAAGAGTCTTGGGCAATTACTTTTTATGATACTCTCTCAAGCTTTCTTTTCATGTCCTCTACTCCCACCCTTTTTAATTCTGGAACCGTGCATCCGCAGCTAAGTTCTTGTTATTTATTGACTGTAGAGGATGATCTAGAAAGTATCTTCAAGGTTATTTCTGATAACGCGAAGCTTTCTAAGTGGGCTGGAGGATTAGGCAATGATTGGACCAATGTGAGGGCGACTGGTTCATTGATTCGTGGCACAAATGGGAAAAGTCAAGGGGTAATCCCTTTCTTAAAAGTGGCTAATGATACGGCTGTTGCTGTAAACCAAGGCGGTAAAAGAAAAGGGGCCTTGTGCGCTTATTTGGAAACCTGGCATTTAGATATAGAAGATTTTTTAGAGCTTCGAAAAAATACAGGAGATGAGAGACGGCGCACCCATGATATGAACACCGCAAATTGGATCCCAGATCTTTTTATGAAAAGGGTCCTAGAAAACGGCAGCTGGACGCTTTTCAGTCCAAGTGATGTGCCCGATCTGCATCATCTCTATGGAAAGGCTTTCGAGAAAAGATACCTCGAATACGAACAGATGGCAGATAAAGGAGAAATCAAATTATTCAAAAGGGTTTCAGCCATGACCCTTTGGAGAAAAATGCTTACCCTTCTTTTTGAAACTGGCCATCCTTGGATTACCTTTAAAGATCCCTCTAACATTCGGTCTCCTCAAGATCATGTTGGGGTTATCAATAGTTCGAATCTTTGCACTGAAATTCTTTTGAACACTAGTGCCGAAGAAGTCGCTGTTTGTAATTTAGGATCAGTGAATCTTCTAGCTCACTTGGACGAATCGAATAATATAGACGAAAAAAAGCTCGAGAACACAATCAATATCGCTGTCCGAATGCTAGACAATGTGATTGATATCAATTTTTATCCAATTCCTGAAGCCAAAAATTCTAATTTAAAACACAGACCGGTAGGTCTTGGCATTATGGGATTTCAAGACCTACTCTATAGGAAAAAAATTCCTTATGCTAGTGCTCAGGCTGTGGAACTTTCCGATCGGCTTATGGAGATGATTTCCTATTATGCTATTCTTTCTTCGTGCAATCTAGCAAAGGAACGGGGAGCGTATCCTTCTTTTCGTGGTTCGAAATGGGACAGGGGATTATTACCCATCGATACTATTGAATTGTTGGAACAGGAAAGAGGGGGATTTGTAGAAGTAGACAAAAGCAGCACCAAAGATTGGGATTTTGTAAGAAAGAAAATTAAAGAGCATGGACTAAGAAATAGCTGCCTTTTAGCTATTGCCCCTACAGCTACAATCTCCAATATTACGGGAGTTTCTCAGTCGATAGAGCCGAGTTACAAAAATCTATACGTCAAATCAAATCTTTCTGGAGATTTTATTAGTATCAATCCTTACTTGGTTGAAGACCTGAAAAAACTGCAACTTTGGGATCAGGAAATGGTCGATGATTTAAAATATTATGATGGATCGGTTAAATACATCGAAAGAATACCCGAGTCTCTTAAGGAACTATATGCCACTGCTTTTGAAATTGATCCTTCGTGGCTTATCGAATGCGCTAGCCGTAGACAGAAATGGATCGATATGGGACAGTCTCTAAACCTTTATATTGATGAACCGAGCGGTTGGAAAATTTCTCAAATGTATATCTTGTGCTGGAAAAAGGGTTTAAAAACAACCTATTATCTGAGATCAAGGGCAGCAACAACTGTTGAAAAGTCGACTCTAGATATAAATGTTCGAGGCATTCAGCCACGATGGATGAAAAGTAGGAGTCCTTCTTCAAACATCAAAGTAGAAAGAGAAAACAAAGAAAAAAACGCTTGTGCTCTTGATTCAGAATGCGAAAGCTGTCAGTAAGCAGGCATAGCCAATTTGAAAAATAGATATGGGAGGTACATTATGAGCTGTTGTGTAGGTGGCGGCGGTCGACCTTATGATCTTACCAAAAGAATCAATGTACAGGAAAAAAGATTGATTAATTGTAAGGCTGTAGATGTTAATCAGCTAATGCCCTTAAAGTACAAGTGGGCATGGGAACACTATCTAAATGGATGTGCGAACAATTGGCTTCCTTCGGAGGTCCCTATGCAAAGGGATGTGGAACTTTGGAAATCCAATAGGCTTTCTGATGAGGAAAGGCTTGTCATTATGAGAAATTTAGGATTTTTTGCTACCGGAGAAAGCCTTGTTGGCAACAACATTGTCCTGGCGATCTTCAAGTTCGTTACCAATGCGGAAGCAAGACAATATCTGCTAAGACAAGCTTACGAGGAGGCTGTCCATACCCATGCTTTTCTCTATATTGTCGAATCTCTTGGGCTCGATGAAAGAGAAGTGTTTAACATGTATCATGAGGTTAACTCCATTTCAAATAAAGACCAATTTGAGATGGCTCTGACAGAAGATATTCTTCGGAGCGATTTTAACACTGAAAGTGTGGAAAATATCCAAAAATTTGTAAAAAATCTTGTCGGATTTTACGTCATTATGGAAGGAATCTTTTTTTATAGTGGCTTTGTCATGATTTTATCTTTTCATAGACAAAACAAAATGACGGGGATTGGGGAACAATTTCAATATATCTTGAGGGATGAAACCATTCATCTTAATTTTGGTATTGATCTAATCAATGGAATAAAAGAGGAAAACCCTGAAATATGGACAGTTGATTTTCAGAAAGAGATCGAAGCGATGATCGATCAAGCCGTTTTGCTTGAATATGCCTACGCGAAAGATTGTTTACCACGGGGAATTTTAGGACTTAATAGTGCGCTCTTTAAAGATTATGTCGAATATATTGCGGATAGAAGACTAGAAAGAATCGGGTTTAAAGCAAAATATGGCTCTAAAAATCCCTTTCCGTGGATGAGCGAAGTAATGGATCTAGTGAAAGAGAAAAATTTCTTTGAGACTCGAGTAACGGAGTATCAATCAGGTGCTGTTTTAAATTGGTAATTCTTTACTCCTATTTTTATTTCCCTAAAAACGATGTTTTTATAGTTTTAATAAAAAAAATATGCATCATTTTTATTATAGAGATTCTGAGTTGTATGTGGAAGATGTGCCAGTTTTAAGTCTTGTCAAAGAGTATGGAACCCCGCTTTATATCTATTCTGCTCAAACAATTATTGATCATTACACCAGATTTGAAACGCTATTGGAACCTCTTGATCATTTAATTTGTTATGCTGTCAAAGCCAATTCTAATCTTTGGATACTAAAATTGCTTGCTAACCAGGGAAGCGGGTTTGATCTTGTCAGTGGAGGTGAGCTCTATAGGGTTCTTCGTGCCGGAGGGGATCCGAAAAAATGCACCTTTGCTGGCGTTGGGAAAACCCGATCTGAAATTGAAGAAGCTCTGCGTGTGGGTATTTACAGTTTTATTGTAGAAAGTGAAGAAGAGCTTTTAACGATTGATGCCATTGCGAAGAAGCTGTCCATACAAGCTCCTGTAGCCTTTCGAATTAACCCTGACGTGCAAGCTGCTACCCATGCAAAAATTACTACGGGCAGTGAGGTCAATAAATTTGGAATTGCTTTTTCTCAAGTTTCGGAACTTTTTGACAAATGTTCCAAGCTTGATGGGGTTTTTCTTAAAGGCATTCAGATCCATATCGGTTCGCAAATACAACAGGTAGAGCCTTTTTTGCAGGCAATACAAAAAGTCCTTCCTCTTGTTGAAAAGGCAAGGCAAAAATATGGAGCGGAGTTTTTAGATATTGGGGGAGGCATTGGAATAGTATATGAACAAGCCATAGAAAGTGGTAGAGAAGATTGGTGGAAAGAAAGAAAAGAGTCTTTGACGCTGGCTCAATATGTTGAATCGATCCTTCCTTTAGTCAAACCGCTTGGCATGAGGCTCTTGGTTGAACCTGGAAGAGTTCTTGTTGGAAATGCAGGCATATTGGTCAGCCAAGTTCTTTATGTTAAAAAAGGGGGAGCTAAAAAGTTTATAATTGTTGATGCGGCAATGAATGATCTTGTCAGACCTGCTTTTTACGACGCGTATCATCAAATTATTCCACTAAGAGAACAGTTGGACCCGAGGATGGAAGTTGTCGATGTTGTGGGTCCGGTCTGCGAATCTTCTGATTGTTTTGCAATCGACAGACTTTTACCCAAAGTGCAGGCCGGAGAGTATCTTGCTATCTTCAGTACGGGTGCCTATGGTTTTTCCATGGCTTCTAATTATAATTCTAGACTCAAACCTGCAGAGGTGATGGTTTCAGGTAAGACAGTAAAATTAATTAGAAAACGAGAAAGCTACCAGGATCTCGTTGCCCTGGAAGAAGAGTTGACTTAAAAAGGGATTGTTAAAAGGTTGGGAATAAAATAAAAAAAGAGGATGAACTGGCGGATCGAAACAAAAAAACGGCCGTTCTCTTGATCGATCTTCAGGATAAACTTTTATCTGTGATGGAGAATCGGGATAGGGTTGTGCAGAAAGCCGTACAGATTGTCAAATTGGCAAAATTATTTTCACTACCTCTTTATATCACCGAGCAGGTACCTGAAAAATTAGGTACGACTTGTAAGGAGATTCTTGAAGTAGCTGGAGAAGTTCCTAGGCTCTCGAAAAATACGTTTTCGGCAAGCCCCGTCTTGCCTGCTGATATTCCAAAAAATATTCTTGTCTGCGGAATAGAAACTCATATCTGCGTACGCCAAACAGTGTACGATCTGAGAATGAGAGATAAGACCCCTTATGTGTTAGGAGATGCTATTAGTTCAAGAAATCAAATTGACCATCAGTTGGGGATAGAAGAGATGAGGCAGGATAGAGTTTTGATTAGTTCAGTTGAAGCGATAGCATGGGAAATGATCGAAAAAGCTGAAGGAGACTTTTTCAAGGAATTTCTTTCTATTTTAAAATAGGATAGAGGTTTGGGGTAGCTGTGAAATATGTTTCTTGGTCAAGGAACTAGTGGCAACGATCAGATAAACCCTAGAGATAGGAGTAATAGTTATTTTGCCACCTGAGTTTTTGTCTATATTTATAATATTATCAAGCGCAGTAAGGATCGTTTGCAGCTTGTTTTTGTGGACAACAATTTCTAATTTATAGAGTGTTTTTAATACTGGGAAATATTCGTCGCCTCTATATTTTTCGATTCTATTTTCTTCTTCCTCTAAACCTTTAACTTTATAAATTGTAATAGAAAAGATCTCTTCTTTGAATAAATTTTTTCTTATTTCCCCTAGTTTAAAAGGTTTGACGATCGCCTCTATTTTCAGCAAAGAATCCATAAAAGTAAAAGAGAGAAATTTAAGTCAATCGTAACTTTTAAAAAGCAATAATTATGCCATCAATCAGGCAAGAAAAGCGGTGGAAGACAAAAATTTATGGAAACTCAAGAATCAAACTATTTTAGTGAATTAGAAATAAGAAGTGCGAAACACTCACAATTTATAAGTTTAACAGATAAGATTGAAGAAGAAATTCAACATCGGGGTTGGTATGATGGTCTTTTGCACATTTTCATTCCTCATACAACAGCTGGGATAACGATTCAGGAGGATGCAGATCCCAATGTCATAAAAGATATTCTTTATGTTCTAGACCGGATCGTCCCATGGCACGATCCTTCCTACCACCATACCGAAGGCAATACTGCAGCTCATATTAAAACAGCTCTTTTAGGGAACTCTGTACATTGTAATGTTAGGGGGGGCGGTTGAGATTGGGGAGATGGCAGGGGATTTTTCTTTGTGAATTTGATGGTCCTAGGACAAGAAAAGTTCAACTTACCTTCCTTCCTTTCAATAAGTAAGCTTTTTATAAAGAGGTGGCCATGGGGAGGGCATACCCATTCTTTTAAAGGGATGAGATGAAAAGAGTACCAATATAGAAATCGTCTTTTTTGGGAGATAGGAAAGGGTTATATGCTCTGGATCATAGGAAGTTGTAATATCGATGTGACAGTCAAAGTAGAAAGGTTCCCTAAAGAAGGAGAAACAGTCCTAGCTCTAGAATCACATATTTCTGTTGGGGGAAAAGGAGCAAATCAAGCGGTGGGAGCAGCTGTATGGAAAATCAAGCCGAAGCTTATAGCCTCTGTCGGAAGTGATCCTTTTGGCCAGCAAGTATTTCAGACACTCCAGCAATATGGAGTGGATACGTCCTTTATTGTAGCATCTGACAAGCATCCTACTGGCATGGCATGGATAGAAGTAGATAAAATTGGCAACAACCGGATCACAGTTGTTCCCGGAGCTAATGCCGATCTCCTTGCTGGACAAATCCTCCCAAAATTGGTTTCTTTAAAAGAGACCGATTATGTATTAGCTCAGTTAGAGATTCCTGTGAAGTCCGTCGAATCGTCGTTTGCCTATGCGAAAAGAAAAGGAGCGACAACTATTTTGAATCTTTCTCCCTCTTTCGAAGGACTCGAAGTTCTTCTATCTTTAACCGATTTGCTAGTGCTTAATGAGAAGGAATACTGTCAATTGACTAAGATTTCTTCGTTTTTGGAAACTATGGAAGAAGCTAAAGCCCATTTTTTCCGTTATGGAATCACTGCATTGGTTGTAACAGCAGGAGAATTAGGTGCATTTCTGTCTATGAAAAATAGATCCTTTGTCCATTTCCCAAGCCCTAAAGTTCAGGTTGTAGATAGTTCTGGTGCTGGAGATGCTTTTTTGGGAACATTCAGTGCTTGGATGGAAATGGGAAAATCCATAGAAGAAGCTCTGAAAGCTTCTGTAATTTCTGGCTCTTTAGCCTGTTGCCGTTTAGGAACGATGAATGCTATTCCAGATCCCAAGCAAGTGTTGCAACTTTTGAAAAATGGCATATAGTTGTTGTTAAAAAAATACAGAAAAAGTGCTGTGGAGGGAGGGAAAATGATCACGTACGTTTATGAGACTATTCCTACAAAAGAAGGAGAAGAAATAAAACGATACGAAATTGAACAGAGTATTACAGATAAGCCATTAACCCATCATCCTGAAACAGGCGAACCGATTCAACGGATAATTTCTGGAGGATTAGGGGTACTTACCTCCGCCAAAAAATCCTCGGTGTCTTCCTCTTCTCATCCATCCTCAAGTTGTGGGTGTGGGGGAGGATGCGGTTGCTCTCATTAAAAGAGACACATCTTTTCTGTAGCCCAGAAAGGACTTCTTTTAAATTATTTATAAGTTTTTCTTTTTAACTAATGTTAATAAAATAACATTATTGACTTTCGATAATTTCTGATTCTAATTCTACAGCCCCTTTTAAAGATTGAGTAATCAAGCAATTTTCTTCTGCTTTACGCAATAACCTTCGAGCTTTCTCTTTATCTGTGCCTGGAGGGACAAAAAGTTTGGTTTTCAGGGAAAAATGGACAAAATACCTTACCCCATCTTTTCGATCGAGAGTTCCGTCAGCTTGACATTCAATTTTATGCCAGCGAAAATGATTCGCTTCGGCAACAGAATCGAATGTTAAAATCAAACAGCTGGATAATGAGGCAGGCAAGAGGGTTTCCGGTGACCATGTGTTCTTAGGTCCTCCATATTGTACAGGAGCGTTGATTTCAATGGGCGGCAAATCTTCATCTATACCTCTTGCAATAAGATTTCCAAAGGGACCTCCAGAGGTAACAACTTTATAGTGATGGGGAAGTGGATGCATGTCATCACAATATCAAAATTCTCCGGTTCATCAAATTATTTCTTGTGCTGTCTCAGCAAATAGAAGAAAATCTTATTTTAAAAAGAAAAATTTTTTTATTTTTCAAGCTTCATACCAAAAGAAAAAAGATTAACTGATCTTTGTAATTTACTGAATTACAAAGACATAATAATTTTACATATTTTTTTTGTAAAAAGGGGAATTAGATATTTTTTCTTTTTTCTATCTACTAATTTAAACGGAATACCCATAACTTAATTAATTTTAATAATATGTATTCATTTAATATTTTAAGAAAAATTGTTGACATTAATTTTTATTTTTTTTAGAAGAATAAGTTTTAAATAAATGTGTTTAAAATATTATGTTTTTATTATTTTTCCTTTTTTCTCTTTTTCCTTTTCATAAAAAAGCTATTTCCCATATGCCAACAGAGGTTAGGCTAAGAGGGCTGGCTTCTTGGTATGCGGAGCCTGGTCATGTGGGAAGAAAACTTGTAAAAGAACACAAGTTTACAGCTGCTCACAGGAGCTTGCCTTTTGGAACATATGTTGAAGTTCACAATTTAAAAAATAATCGAACAGTCATTGTTTGTATTGATGATCGGGGACCATTCATTAAAAACAGAATCATTGATTTGTCAAAGCCTGCAGCTGAAAAGCTAGAAATGATCCATTCGGGCATTGTTCCTGTGGAATTGAAAGTGATTCGATATGCTGCTTATTGAATAAAGATTGGAACTTTTTATCCATTAAAGATTCCATGAATCATAAAATGGAAATCTGAGATTTGTTCCACAGTAAAGGAGAGATTTTTAGATTGGATTTCTTGACTTATCTCCTCGATTGTAAAAGAGGCAAGTAGGGAATTAAAAAAGTCTCTTTTTAAAAGAAAGGGAGCATTGCCGACATAGCTTTCAGTCAGCAGTCTGGCTTTTTCTATTGATTCAGGCCGAATAAGATCTACGAAAAAAATAAAAGCTCCTTTTTTAGCATACTTTTTGATTGCTTGCCATACTAATGTTAGCCTTGGCAAATGATGTAATAAGCTATTGCTAAGCAGAACATCAAAAGGAGCTGGATAGGACCAGGTTGGAATTACCCCTTCAAAAAGTTGAATGGAATGGGAAAGATGATATTCTTCGATTCTTTTTCTCCCAATAGAGAGCATTGAAGGGGAACCATCAACACCGATAATTTTTGCCCTTGGAAATCTTTTGGCAAAGCGAATGGAAATGTCAGCTGTCCCACAGCCCATATCGAGAACTAAACCTTCATTAAAAGCAGAAAAAATGGCGGCAAATCGCTCGATAACTGCCTGATGAGCAGTGGAAAAGTCTGCCGAAGCATAGGCTAAAGCTTGATGAGGATCCAGCATTAGTTCAGGCTCAAGCGTTCTTTCCATTGATTTATGCAATCTATTATTTATGAATTTCTTAAGTCTCTGAAGGTATTATCTCTGTTAAGGGAAAGTAAGCAAAAGGGTTTTGATTTTTTCTGCTGCCTTTCGAAGCAAAAGAGTAATCATGCCTTCATAAGACTTAGTGGGATAAAGGATCCCAATGGCCGAATGGGGGCCAGCCATGCAAATGTAAAGTTGTACCTGGCTGCCAGTGATCTTTGTTTCCAATATATTTCCTGCTCCTGCTAATTCACATAGCCTTTTGGCATGTCCAATAGTGGAACTAACAACGGAAGCAATAATGTTTGAATAGTTTGAGAAACTGCATCGACTAACTGTAGCTCCCTTATTTGTAGAGATGACGATACCAAGAATATCCGGGTTCGCTGCAAAAAGATCAGATATTATTTGAGAAAGCTCTTGTTCTAGATACCGTACGAGATATTCGAAAGATTTGCTTTTTTTATGTTCCTCAATCATAACCTGGGCCAGCGTTTCATAAGCCTTTATCCAGGTTTGTTCCAATTCTTTTGTCCATTCTTTCCCAATAATTTTTCCAAGCGTCCAAATAAGAGTGTGACCAATCAAAGGATAATGTTCCACTTCCACTCCATACTTCACATGCCGACGGGCTAATTCCTTTGCAGCATCCAAAGCCGTATCGATATCTTGAAGGTTTAAAACTATCCAATTTAAGACATCTATTAGTTTTCTACCTTGTTTCTCAATATTCTCTCTAAAAAGAGATCGTACATTAGGTTCTACCTCAAAGAGCCTTTTGTAAAAAAGTAGCCCTGCTTCATCAGCCTTATCTATCACATAGAGCCAACTTTTTTGGATTAGTTTTATTTGCTCTTGAGTCATAAAAAGAAAATTAATTTACAATTTTTGTAAATGAAGCTATATAAAATAAATTTATTTTCTTCAAGATGTTCTTTAATGTTCTTTAACTCGTTGAGAAGCTTCATACCAAGGTAGTCCTCGGAAAAAGTAAAAAGAAATTTTTTCTGAAATTAAGAATCTAAAACAAATAACTTAAGGTTCCCTGAATCCAAAATGGCATTCCTGGAACAATATTAGCGTAATCAAAAATTCTTGCCGCTTGAATTCCTACCCCAAAAGGTAACCAGTATTTATTATCGGTCGTGTTGAAAAGATAAAGGGAAAATTGCCAGTGGGGTAGGGAGTAAAAAAGCCGTGTTCTAATAATAAATTCAGGGGGAATGGAATCAGCATAGTTATACCCAAGAAATTGTCTACTCAACCAACTAAGCCCAACCGTAAATCCTAATCCTGAAGAAGAAACATAGTTGATCATGCCATCTATAACATTTGTAGGCCAGCCAATAAATGGATAAACGCCAGCAGGGAAAAAAGCATTGTTGTTTAGAGGTAAAGAAAATAGTAGTGCCTCACTGGTAGAGTAAGTTTGAGTTTCTAAGGGGCCATGACCGACATTTTTCCAGTCTTCAATCCCATATTGGTATGCATAGCCCAGCCGACAGAGCAATGATTGGTAAGGTTTATAAGAAAAGTCTAGTTCAAAACCACTCACTGTTGTCTTTGTAGGAGTCAGTCCTACATTATCGATCCAAAGGTCTTGAGAAAAAATTGTGCCATCAATGAACAACCGCTTATTTAGAATGTTTAATTTTATGCCAGATTCATAGAGCTGATCGCATTGATGGAAGGATTGGGAATTAAAAAGAGGAGAGTACCCGCCAAGAACTGCTGCATCAGTAGTATATTCGATGATGTATGTAAAATAAATGTTCATCCAATCAAATGGAATGTAACTAGGACTGATTGAAAAGAGGGGAAGGGATTGGGTTGTTTTGAAATCCTTAAAAAGTATTGGAGGAGTTCCAGGAGGAGTTTGAGCCTGTACAAAGTAGTTGGTATCTCTTAGCCCTAAAGAAAGGCTCCAAGATTGGTTTAAGCTTATTGTTTGCTGTATAAAAGGAGCTATAGAGAAAAAAAAGCTATTTGTTGATCCTCCAGAACTATTTAAAGGATTAAAAAAATAGCCATTTGGGGCTCCAGGAATTGGCCAAAGCCCCCCAAATTTTGCATGGGGATTTAGGAGATTCTTTTGGAAAAAAGAAGAAGAAAGCATATTCCAGCTAGTAGGAAAGCTTGAAACCATATCCCAACTATTTGCTCCGAAAAAAGAGGTGGCTACATAATCGAGATTTCTTTGGACATGCCATTCAATGCCACTATCCATCAGATCAGTGAATGAAAAAGCTGAATTAGCTTCTGGAAATTCGATATTGGCAACACACTCCGTTCGGTGCCCAATTTCATAATCTCCCCTATTCGAAAGACAATAATAAACAGGTGGCTGCAGGAGTTGTTCCCGGTTATACCACACAAGGGTATTGTCTAAAATCTTTAATCGGTCATTAATTGAAAATCTCTGAATCAACTGTAACATTCCCAGCAAAGCCTGAGCCCCGCCTTCAGGATTTTGAAGGAGGATCCTACGGCTGATTGGAAGAAGAGGACCGGCATAGAAGGAATAGGGAGGGTTATTTAGTTGTCCCACATTGATTAAGGAGGGTGAAAGAGATCCAGAAGAATAGAGACCATTTTCAATTAAGTTTTCCGTTGGCCTATTCATCCACATAAAAAGGGGAGTATAGTCATAGGTGCCGAAATCGCCGAGAAAATCGACTCGATAGTTCTCTGAAGAATGAATTCCTACATTAAAATATAGGTTTTGTTGATCGTTGTGAACATATTGATAATAATTTCCATTTTCCATACCTTGATAACTGATTCTATAAGCAATATTTGGAAAGATTGGTCCTCCTATGTCTATGAGCCACATATATTTTTCGTACATCCCAGTGGTCCATTGAGCTGATCCACGAAAAGAATCGAAATAGGGTTGTTTTGTTAAATAGTTGGTCACTCCAGAGCTTGTTTGAGTGGCTCCAAAGATTGCTTGTGCAGGACCTTCGATAAAATCGAACGATTCAATCATGTTCCAATTCATCGGGATTCCTTGGAAGGCGCCATTTTGGATGTTCATTTCAATGCCATTAATATAGGGAATAGAAGGATAGCCTCTTGAGAAGGGAGCTATCCCTAGTCCGTAGTTTACCGATGAATAAGCAGAAGGGATATAAAAGGCCATGCTTAGAGGATCTAAAAAAGGCTGCAATCCCATCCCTAGCGCCTGAATGAGTGTTTTGTTAATTGTAAAAACGGTGCGAGGAGTATCTAAAATGTCCATTGGTCCGAAACCTTCCGAAGGGGAAATCAAAAAGGAAGTCTTTTCTTTCGGTTCTATTGGTACTTGCCCTTTGACTTTTATTGGTGGTACGGCTAAAGCATCTCCTGCCACAGCATTGGCTGTGGAACCCACTCCATTAGAAGGATAAAGACAAGTGATTAAAAAAAGGGGAGTCAGATAAAATACAATCTGCCTCTGGCTCATTTTTTTCTTTTTTCGATCTCCCCTTTCTCTTTGGATTCAAAAGATAATAAAGGGAAGAAAGAGAATTTCTTGCTTTTATACAGACTTTCCAAAAAAGGATAGGAAGGGAAAGGTCTTTTGCCTTCTGACAGCAAGATGATTGAGATGATTCCGCAAATTAACACACAAAGCGAAAAGAGTCTGAAACCAAAAGAACATGAACCAAAAGATTCTTTGATTTTTCCCAGAAAAATGGGTAAGAGAAAACCGCCAATACCTCCTGCAGCTCCGACAACTCCTGTCGTTAAGCCAATATGGGAGGCAGTTTGCGTGCCCACCAATTGAAATATGGCTCCATTAGCTAGGCCAAGACATCCCATCATAAAAAATATTGGAGTTAATTCTAGAAGCAGAGGAAAGTAAAAGGAGGGAAGAAAAGCAAAAAAGCTACCTAAGCTAAACAAAAGAAACAATACCTTTATTCCGCCCAATTTGTCGGCTATGGCTCCACCTAATGGCCTTAAAAGGCTTCCAGAGGCAATAAGCAAGGTTTGAAGTCCACCCGCCTCCACTTTCTCTACTCCATACTCATCGACAAGAAAGAATCCCAGATAGCTTGAAAAACCTATAAAACCACCAAATGAAAGGCTATACAAAAGGGATAAAAGCCATGTCTTTTTCTGGCAGAGCACTCGAATGATACTTTCCCCAGTCATTCTTTCATTCTGGAGACGAGGAGCATCTTCAGCAAAGAAAAGCACGAAAAGGAAAACAATGAATAAGAGGAGGAAGAAAAAGCCGAAAACCGAATGCCACCCGTATCTGTGTGCAATCATAGGACCGAAAAGTGTGCTAAGAAGCGTGCCGCTATTTCCACTTCCAGCCAGTCCTAAAACAAGTCCTTGGTGTTGCGGCAAAAACCACCTGCTTGCCATTGGAATGGCGACGGCAAAACTTGCTCCAGCAACTCCAAGAAGGATACCGATGAGATATATTTCTTTAAGAGTATGGGCAAATACAAAACCCCAGACGAGGGGGATAACCGAAACTCCCATGGCAATAAGAGCCGTTTTTTTCCCTCCAAAGCCTGATTCAGCTATTCCCAAGGCAATTCGTAAACCGCTCCCAGATAAAATAGGTAGAGCCACCATAATCCCTTTTTCTAGTGGTGTCAGCTTCAGTTCATCTGCTATAAAGGTCCCCACAGCCCCTAGAATCACCCAAATGGCAAAACTGATATCGAAATAGAGAAAAGAAGAACAAAGGGTCAAAAGGCTTTGTTTATTGATAAAGATATTAGGAAAGAAGGGCGTTTTCATGAGAGCCATTACGTTAGGCTAATGGTGTTTGAAGCCATGGGGATTTTTATAAAAATCTGGTGGTTTTTTACAAAGGTAGGATAAACTTTAATTCGAAACTTTTCAGAGATTGTGCAGTTGCCCGTTTCAAAAGAAAAAGGGTAAGCATGAAGTGGACAAATGAAGATCTTTTCGTCACAGAGAGCTTCGGCAATTGGCCCTCCTTGATGTGGGCATTTGCCTTCGACGGCCCATATTTTTCCCGAATGGGTTTTAAAGAGGGCAATTTTTATCTTTCCAATTCGAAAGCATCTACCTATGCCACTGACTAGTTCGTTGATATGACATACTTGATAGACCCTTTCATTATCCAGTATATTGCTATTCATTATTCGTTCTCCTTTTAGGATTTTAGGAAATGGGATTGGGACAGCTTGTTTCAGAAGTAAATTGATAGGGAAATTCTTCCTGTTGCGCAGCTTTCCAAGGATCCTCGTAGGCTGCTATTGCCTGTTCTATTTCTCTGTCCAATCTGTTTTTTTCGGCTTCAGGAGCTGAAAGTATTGCAGATCTTATTGCTTCTATTCCCAGTCGTTCAACAAAACTATAGCTCCTTTCTGCATATTTTGCGTTTTCTCGATAGTATTGAATGAAGCGGCCGATACATAAAAGTGCTTCCTCATGATCCTTAGCGATTGTGAGAAGATCTCCAGCTCGAACCCTTGCCCCTGCAGCCCCTCCAATATAAATTTCCCAGCCTGTTCCAATAGCTACAGCCCCAATGTCTTTGACCGTGGCTTCTGCACAGTTCCTCGAACAACCACTTACCGCAAGTTTAAGCTTTGCTGGAGTTTCTACTCCCTGAAATCTCTTTTCAATTGCTATCCCAAGCTTAGTAGAATCGCCTACACCAAATCGGCAAAATTCGATTCCTACACAGGTTTTGCAGGTTCTGAAAGCTTTCGTATAGGCATGACCGCAATTCATTCCCAGCTCTTTCCATACCAAAGGCAGTTGCTCTTTTGTTAGTCCAAGCATGTCTATTCTTTGGCCTCCTGTAATTTTTATCATGGGGATCCTGTATTTTTCGGAGACATCAGCAATTTTTCGTAGTTGCTCAGGAGTGGTGATGCCTCCATAGATTCGGGGTACTACCGAATAGGTCCCATCTTTTTGGATATTTGCATGCACTCGGTCATTGATGAATCTCGCATCTGGTTCTTCTTTGTATGATTTGCCCCAGATGGTTTTTAAAAGGCTGGCTAAAGCCGGTTTGGAGGCAGCTTCTTCTTTTCCTCCTGCTAGTTGTTGAAAGACAGCTGAAACACTTCTTAGTTGTCTTTTTTTAATCTCTTCGATCAATTCTCTTTTTCTCAAAGGAATGCAAGGTACATAATAATGAATGGAAGGATCATCAGAAATTGACTTTTGAGTTGTACTCTCAAAGAGTCTTTGCACAAGACCCTTGCAACTGCCACATCCAGTTCCAGCTCGACTAATGGTCATGACTTCTTTGAGGGTAGAAGGACCTTTTTGAATAGCTTGTAAAATTTCTTTTTTCGTTACTCCATTGCAGTTACATACTTGAAAATCCTCTGGTTTGTTTTCTATTGTTTCTTCTTTTGTTATGATGGTTCCTTCGGTTAGAAGATCTTTTGGAGCACAGGTTAGGGGGAGGGATTTTTCGTAGAACTGCAGTGCGTCTAATGCGTGAGATGAAGGTCCAAGGAAAATTCCTCCAACAATCTTCTTTTCATTGATCACGATTTTCCTATAAATTCCTCGGTTTGGTTCGGCATAGAGCACAATCTCTTCCCCACCTTCTGGTTCAATGCGACCAAAAGAAAGAAGATCGATTCCGGCAACTTTCAATCGAGCAATTGGCAGAGAACCATTGTAGCCTTGTGTATGGGCTTTGCCTAAGAGTGATCGTGCGGCGATAGCGGCTTGCTGCCAAGCAGCGGCAACTAAACCGTAGGTTTGGCCATTAAACTCGATGCATTCGCCTATAGCAAAGATCCCAGGATGAGAAATCGATTCCATACGAGAATTGACAAGAATGCCTTTATTTACAGCGATCCCGGAGTTTTTAGCCAAAAGACAGTTTGGTTCAATTCCTGTAGCAATAACAACAAGATCTACTAGGGCTTCTTTGTTGTTTTCAAATAAGATGGCCAGGCTATTGCCTTTATTTTCTATGCCGATCGTTCTTGTTTTTGTCGAGACTTGGATGTTAAGTTTTTCTAACTCCTGTTTTAAAATAGCTCCCGCCATTTCATCGAGCTGCTTTTCCATCAAATGGCCCATAAGATGAATAAGACTGACCTGTAGCCCTCTTTTCATTAAACCAAAGGCTGCTTCTATCCCTAGGAGTCCTCCGCCAATGACGATTGCCTTTTCTGCATCAAAAAGGAGCCTGAGAATATTGTTACAATCGTTGATTTCTCTAAATGTGTATATTCTCTGGGCAAGTTTTCCTGATTGATCGAAAATCCCAGGCAGTTTAGGGATCGATGGAACACTCCCTGTGGCCAAGAGAAGTTTGTCATATGGAATTTTTTCTTTTTCAGTCCATACTCTTTTGTTGATAGGATCGATGTGTAAGGCTTCACAACAGGGTCTGACCACAATTCTATGCTCTTGAAACCATTGTAAGCTTTTAAGTTCAATTGCCTGAGGCTCCGTTTCCCCAGCAAGTACACTGGAGAGCAAAATTCGGTTGTAGCCAACCCTGCTTTCCTTTCCAAGCAGAGTAATCTGATAGTGCTCTATCCCTCCGATTTCGACCAGTTCTTCCAGGAATCTTATAGCGGCCATTCCGGCACCAATGATGAGGAGTTTTTCTTTTTTCATTATTTTTTTTCCTTTCTTATTGCAGTATGCGTGGTTTGCCCTGTAGGGGATTGAATCTTAGCTGCACACAGCTTGAATGAAGGCATTTTGGAAAGAGGATCAAAAAGGGATAAAGTCAGCGCATTGGCTTCTGCCTGTGCATTGGAATAAAAAGGGATAAAAAGAGTGTCGAGCCGTAGATTAGGAGATAACTTTGCTTTGAAGTATCCTTTCCCCTTTTTGTTTCTACCAAGACATATTGACCATCTTTTATTCCAAAATGACGCGCAACGGCTGGGTTTATCTCAACGATTACAGAAGGTTCCTTTTCTTGGAGTTTTTGAATAAGCCGGGTCTGAACCCCTGTTTGGTAATGATATAAAGTTCTTCCTGTTGTGAGGTAGAAAGGATATTCGCTGTTTGGTTCTTCAGGAGAAGCGATGGGATGAACGGGATGAAATTTTGCTTTTCCGTTATCTGTTGGGAATCTTTTGGGAAGGAAGATATCTTTTTGACCTTTGCTTAGGAAAGAATGGCATGGCCAATACAGTTCTTCTCCTCTAGAAAGCCTTTGGTAGGTAATTGCAGAATAATCTGCAGCTGCTCCAGCGGTAGCTCTTCGAAGTTCTTCAAAGATGGCTTGTGGATCTGAAGAAAATCTTAATCCAAAGCCAAACTTTTCAGCTAGTAAGTGAATGATTTCAAGGTCTGTTTTAACGTGTTTTGGGGGATCTAAGATTTTTGGTCTGAGCAAGACACGGCCTTCTAGATTTGTAACTGTACCTGTTTCTTCAGCCCAAATTGCTGTGGGTAAAACAACATCAGCCATCGCTGCCGTTTCGGAAAGGAAAGGATCACATACAAGGAGAAATTCCAACTGAGGGAAAAGCCGCTTGAGCTTTGAATTATTCGGAGACGATACAATAGGATTGGCTCCAAAAACGAGCATCGCTTTAATACCATGCGGCTTTTCAAGGGACTCAAAAATTTCGGTTACACTTTTGTCAGAAGATGGTAGGTCCTTTTCATCGATTTGCCAGAGTCTGGAGATATATTTCCTGTCGAATAAATCAAGATTGCTTCGAGCGCCTGGCAGTTGATCAGGTTTGAGCCCTAATTCTCTGGCTCCTTGCCCATTGCCTTGACCAGTTAAAGTACCAAATCCTGAATTTACCTTTCCTACAATTCCAAGAGCTAGAGAAAGGTTGATAAAGGAAAGGACATTAAAGACCCCTTGAGTTTGCTGTTCACACCCCCTTCCAGTAAGAATGACAATGTTCTTTTCGGTTCCTAAAAGTTCAGCTACCCTGAATAACTCTCTTTGAGAAATACCCGTCAGAGTTTCGACTTTGGCAGGCCAAAAAGAAGAAACAGAGTTAAGGATTTTTTCAAAACCATAAGTGTAATTACGAATAAAAAAGTGGTCGATCTTGTTCTTTTGGATCAACAGATAAAGCAAACCATTGGCTAGGATTCCATCGGTTCCGGGTTTTATTTGCAGATGCACATCCGCATAGGTAGCTGTTGGGGTAGGCCTTGGATCAATAGCTATGATTTTTTTGTTCCTTTTTTTCAAGCAGTCAAAATGGGTCCGAATGGGAGGCATGGTTTCCAGTGGGTTTGTTCCAACCAGTAAGAGCAAATCAGTATGGGCAATATAGTCGATGGGAAAGGGTAGCCCTCTATCTATTCCCAAAGCCATTTCAAGAGCTTTAGATGCCGAAGCCATGCAATATCTTCCGTTGTAATCGATTGCTGAAGTTTGCAAGACAACACGGGCGAATTTTCCAAGGAGATAAGCTTTTTCATTGGTTAGACTACCGCTCCCATAAACGAATATAGAACTATTTCCCCAATGGGATCGAATCTGGGAAAGCTTTTCTACTATAAATGAAATAGCCTCTTCCCAATTAGATTCTCTGAAGGCATTATCTTTTTTGTATCGGATGAGTGGATTAAGAACTCTTTTAGGATGCCTAATTAAGGCAGTGGCCTGCCATCCTTTAATGCAAATTTCACCTTTATTTGTAGCAAAGTCTCTTGGTTCTACCCTAAACTCATGGCTATCCTGGACAACCCATATGGCACACTGATAACTACAAAAGGGACAATGCGTTGGATATTTTGTATAGATTCTTTCTTTATTATGCTTTTCTATCATGTTTCGTTTGAAACAAGAAAAGCAAATAATATTCCTTATTTAACAATTTGGTTAAAATATTCCATGAAATCTTTGGAATCAATCTATTACATAAACGCATATATCATCTCATATCTATGATATAAAGTTATTATATTCTTTAGCACTGGATTCATTTCGCATGGTTATGGGATCAAGGTCGTTTTTGATTAAATGGAGAGAAAATGAGAGGATAGAGAAAAGGTTTGCTCTTAAGATGGATTGGTTTTATAGGAAAGGGACAGTCGTAATGAAAAGGGATGAGATTGCGTTAAAGCATGGAATAGGTCTTCGAAAAAATCTTTAAAAAAAATTCTTAGCTAATTTAGCTTGATTCAAGCTATTAGCGTGCTTCCTATTGACAGCCATTTTTCTGTTTTTTCTAGAATGATTCAAATAGAAATGGGCAAGGTATTTGTTTTTTGTTGAGCTACTATTTTTTCGGCTTGCTTATAAATTTCGGTATCAAAAAACGATCGGCTTTTTCTTTCTCCTATCTTTAATAATCCCGAATTTACCATTTCATTAACAATCCACTGTTCCTTTTCTTTTGAGGGGCAATTGGCATTGCCTTGACTAAAGACATGAAATGCCTGTCCTGGAATAAAGATATTTTTTCCCATTCGAAAAGGTCCAATAAGGCTGTGTTGAAGCACTTCAAGAGGCTGAGCAATCCATCTTCCATAGTGCAGCATGTCGGCCAAATCCTGCCTGTTATGAGGGCTGTCTGCCCATTGGCAGGCTTCTATAAGACAGCCAACAATCCGTATATGTTCTTCCCTTTTTCTTTCTTTGTACTTTGCATTTGCAAGCAACACTTTTTCGGGATGTCTAGGAGCTAGGTCAAGACTTGTAGCCACACAAAAACCCGTTTTTTCGAACAGTGAAACAGAATTCCATGGTTCTCCAACACAAAAGCCATCAATAAACCCTTCTTTGAGGTGAAGAGGCATTTGGGGAGGAGGTAAGGGAACAAAGCGAATATCTCTTTGTGGATTTAATCCTATCTTTTGAAGCCATCGGAGAAGGAGAAAATAGTGGCTTGAAAAAGTGGAGGCTACCCCAAAAAGTAGGGGAAAGGTGCTGGTAGCCTTTATAATCCTTCCATAGTTTTCAAGAGGTTCATTTTCTAAGATCGAGCCATATTTTTTGGAAAGAGTGATTGCATTGCCATTAAGATTCAAAACGAAGGCCGTTGAACATCGACAGGGAACCGATTTTAAACCATAGTTCAAGACTATGGGCAGACCACAGACGGCTTGAGCAAAATCCAACTCTTCATAGACAATCTTCTCCCGGATCGTTGCCCAGCCAGGCTCAGGGCTAAGTTGAACGTCAAAACCCCATTTTTTAAATAATCCCATTTCTAAAGCTACGACCAACGGAGCACAATCGATCAAAGGAATGTAACCAATGGTTATTTTAGATCCTATTCTCAATGTCCTAACTCCTCGGGTTGTGTCCCTTTGTCCATACTTTGTCTCTTTTATCAAGCAGTTAGAATGCCAAATGGGGATCCAAATGGATATTGAATAACATGTATAAATAGAATAGGATTTATAAAAAAATAGTATGGCTTATCCCATCGATAGTCGAGCTCTTTACATTTTTGTCAATACTGCTGAATCCGAAAGCTTTTCACAGGCCGCAAAATCATTGCATCTGAGTCAACCGGCTGTGAGTCGAACAATCCAATCGTTAGAAGAAGAATTAGGATGTCGACTTTTTGATAGGGAAGGAAAGAATCCTTCGCTTACGGCTATTGGGAAAGAATTTTTAGTCTTAGCAAAAGAAATTTTGGCAGGAATGGAAAAAGCCAGAATTGATATAGAAAATCTTAAAAGGGAAGGACCCAAAAAAATTGTTTTTTCAACAAGCTCGCTTAGTTGTCAATATTTCATTCCACAGCTTTACAGGGAATTCCAAGAAAGTTTTCCAGACTGCCTTTTCTCAATCATTCCAGCCAATTCTCCTTTGGCGATTGAATTGGTCGAACAGAAAAAAGTGGATTTTGCCCTTACCATTAAGCCAATAGTTCCCTTTGAAGGATTGGCTATGCTAGAACTTTTCCAGGATGAAGTCCTTTTTCTAGTTAGCTCTTTTCATCCGCTTACTCGAAAAAAGGACATTTCTAAAAAGGAGATAGAAACTGCTCATTATTTGATAAAAAATAAGAACGATACTACTTTTCATATTGTAGAGAAGGCATTTGCCGAACAATCTTTGTATCCAAAAAATTTCATCGAATTAGCTGAAACCGGCTCCATTAAGGAGATGGTCAAAATGGGTCTTGGGATTGGTATTTTACCAGGTTGGATTGCCAAAGAAGAACTAAAAAAAGGCAAGCTTCTCTCTCTTTCTTTAATTGCCAGACCTATTATCAGAAAATGGGTCTTCGTATATAAAATGGGAAGAAAACTCAGCCTTTTGGAAACCACTTTTTTGGAGCTCTGTAAAACAATTCTTCCTAAAAAAGTAAGCTGATTAAACTTGGTGGACTTTCTTTTTTCTTTTACTCTTCTTCAATACTAAAAGATTTTTTTTCATAAAATTCATAAAAAAATCAAAGGAGCCGCCTATGGATGTTGCTAATGAAAAAAACGAGCGGGCATTTGACTTTATTCCTCTTAATGAAAGAGAACAGAAGCCTAGAAAAGTTGGCCTCACTGAAATCCGTGGACCTTATTACACCCCTGTTGGTAAGCACTATCTAGAAGATTTATTCGACACAATGGGAAACTATATTGATATTCTTAAGTTTGCTGGGGGCTCTTTTACATTGATGTCTAAAAGAGCCCTGGAAGACATCATAAACCTTTGCCATAGTCACAATGTTTTGGTATCCACGGGAGGATTCATCGAAAGAGTATTGACGATGGGGTCAGAATTGATTGACAACTATGTGAATGAGTGCAAATCGATCGGTTTTGATATTATTGAGATTTCAGCTGGCTTTGTTACCGTTCCATTTGATGATTTGCTTCGCCTCGTTGAAAAAGTGCAAAAAGTGGGCTTAAAAGTGAAACCGGAGGTAGGAGTACAGTTTGGAGCCGGAGGGGCTACTAGAGCTGAAGAACTAGAAGCAGAAGGAATAAAAAGTACAAAATGGGCAATCAAACAGGCAAAAAGGTTTCTAGAGGCTGGGGCCTATCTAATAATGGTAGAATCAGAAGGGATCACTGAAAATGTTGCTGTGTGGAAAAGGGAGATTATAGCAGAGTTTATTGATCAACTAGGATTGGAAACACTAATGTTCGAAGCAGCTGATCCAGAGGTATTTTCTTGGTATATTAAGGACTATGGCCCGGAGGTGAATCTTTTTGTCGATCACAGTCAGATTGTTCAATTAGAATGTTTACGGTCAGGGATTTGGGGAACGAAAAGCACTTGGGGTCGAGTAGTGACATATAAAAAGTCATAAAAAGGTCAACGGACTATTTTCTAAGGATAATTATCTGTGTTTCTGGAATCTCCTATTTGTACAAAAAAATGAATTCAGTCGTGAGAAATTTTTGGTGGTTCAACGGTTACTAAAGTAATGATGAAGTTTTTCTCTGAATTTTGGACAATGGCAGCGACTTTTGCGGGAGTTGTCGCAGGTATGGAGAATGTTGCTGGAGCTTTTTTAATGAGGTTGTTTAGTGATTTTTTGGGACTGACAATTAAAACAAATGTTTTTGTTCCCTCCATCCTTTTATTAGAATGAACTTTAGGAGTTTCTTCTAATATTTGGAATTTAGATCGTAAGGGAATCGCTTCGATGACTTCAGGAGCAATGACTGATTTAAAGGCAAATTCTCCATAAGACCAAAGGTTTTCACGGAGTTCCCCTTGGATATCGGCAAGTTTTGGGATTTCTTCTATTGGAACCAAGTGGGAGTTTTCTTTACTAAACCCAAGTCTTTTATATTCTTTTAGAGCCGTATTTTTTTCTGCCGCATAAGAAAAAGCCAAGAAGAATAAAAATATCCAAACAAAGGATAAAAAAGCATGTTTCATCGTTTATTCTTGGGACAATATTTGAGGAGGGGAAATCATTTCTAACTCCATGAGATGATACCCAGCGTCTGTTTTCATATTTACAAGGACCCTTGCAGGGGCCTCTGGAGAGATATAAAGAATGGAATTCTTTTTAATTGGAGGACAGCTCGAATGAACGACTAGAATCACATGATCGAGGTGCTGACTGCTGAAAAATGCTGGAACGCCGATCAATGGCCAAAAAATGATACCTGCACCCACAGCCATTCCAGAAGAACTGGCTATTCTCTTGGTCTTATCTCCAGCTATCAAACATACAATTAACCCATCTTGTGGACCACTTTGTGCTTCAAATTTTCCATAGACCCAAAGATTGGAAGGACAAATCCCTCGTTTTTGTATCGCTGCCGAGCGAAGGCGTTGAACTTTAAATAGTTCTTTTTTGTTTTCAATTAGGTAGCCAGTTTCACTCTCTTTTGAGGTTACCTTCTTTTGGATACTATTCTTCTTGTTTATCTCCTGATTGTTAGCGAAGACTAAGGAAGAAAAGACCAAAAAAAGGGTATAAAAAAAGACGATCCAATACTTTTGAAAAATAGACATGAAATCTAGCAAAACGGTAGCTAACTATAGGAAAAAAAAAGCGTCCATCAAGATTAAAATAGATTTTTACCGAGGAATATAACTTGTCTGATAGTATTTTTCATTGGATAGGGGAGGAGAATCATCCAGTTCGAAGGTTACCGCTTCTTTAATGACCCGATTAACATGCAGTGGAAATTTCCAATGGGAATCTATCCAATCTTTTGCTGTTTTATCAAGAAGAGGATATCCAGAAGAGCGAACGATTTGAGAGTTGACGATTTTTCCTTTCCGCACATCGAGCAGAATAACGACCGTCCCTTCCATATGCCGAAGACGAGCTTCATATGGATAAGGGGGTGGGGAAAGGAAAGAAGTGGATAAAGAATATTGAATATACTCTTTGTTAGGTTTGTTAGGCGTATGGAAAGCGCATCTTTTTGTTTGAGATTGAGGAATAGCTCGCGGACTATTCAGGAGGTGTTTCGGTCCTTCCGGATTAGCTGGCAACGGAGAAGGAATAGGGGGAAGAGGAGGTTTTGGGGCTTCAGCAATAGGGAGAGAAGAAGAAGAATGCTCTGAACTGGAAACAAGGTCAATAAAAGAAGAAGAATCTGTTTGAGAAAAATAATTACTTTTTTCTATTTCAGAACTATTCTTGTTTGGAAGAGAAATCAGTGCTAGCAATCCATGAACGCTGGCAGCTAAAAACATACAAAGTAAATAGGCCAGTTTTTCTTTTGAAAAATAACCAAAAGCTTTAGCAATCATTTCTTTTTCTTTTTTTACTTGTAAAAGCAAAAAGCATGCCAATTTATAACTCTCTAATTACAAATGACTTAATGATGCCTTTCTGCTCGTTTTTTAATTGCTTACGTCAAGAGCTTGTAAATTGCAGAAAATGGTTTTAGGCTGTTGGAATTGAAAAAAAAATTCCGAAAGGAAAAGTTGGGAATATAAACTGCCTGACAGGGAAAGAATATTAGAGAAATGCACTACTGGAGGACATATGATGGGTGAGTTACCTGTTTTTTGCGGTAAAGAAAAAGAGCTTAAAGAGGCAATACAAAAACAAGAGAAGATTACTTTAGATACTACTGGAATTGATTTCGAGCAGATAAAAAGTGCCGCATCCATTGCTCTTCATATGCATCAGCCTTTAATACCAGCTGGCGGTACAGACTTAAGATCTGCTCGGATAATCAGTAACTTACAGTTCATGCTGGAACATTTGGGGGAGGGCGATAACCATAATGCGCCTGTTTTTCAGTGGTGCTATCAACGAATGGGAAAGTTTATTCCTGAATTACTCTCGCAAAATAAACAGCCCAGGGTGATGCTCGACTATTCGGGTTGCTTGCTTTATGGCTTTGAACAAATGAGAAGTCGAGATATCCTGGATGCACTCAATACTCTTGCTAACGATACTGCTTGTCGAAAAGCAACAGAATTTCTCGGAACAGCCTGGGGACACACCGTAGCTCCTTCCACTCCAATTCAGGATTTTCGTTTGCATGTTGAAGCCTGGCAACAACACTTTGGTAGTCTTTTTGGCTTTGAGGCTTTGTCTCGTGTCAGGGGATTTTCTCCACCAGAGATGGCCCTTCCCAACCATCCTGATGTTGCCTATGCTTTTGTGAGAACACTGTTAGATTGTGGATACAAATGGGTTTTAGTTCAAGAGCATACGGTGGAAAGACCGGATGGTCATCCTCTGTCCTTTAAGCATATTCCTCATCGACTTGTTTGTGTAAACGCCAACGGAGAGGTAGCTTCGATCATTGCTATTATAAAAACTCAGGGATCCGATACAAAGTTAGTGGGTCAAATGCAACCATGGTATGAGGCTAAGGGTCTTAACCGTATTCAATTTTGTGGTAAAGCTCTCCCTCCACTCGTTACCCAAATCGCTGATGGGGAGAATGGAGGAGTCATGATGAATGAATTTCCCTCGAAATATTTTGAAGTTATAAGAGAATCTTCTTATAGTCCTACCCCGGTTGTAAACGTTAGCGAATATCTTGCTTATCTCGAACAGTTAGGACTAAAACAAGAAGACTATCCTCCTATTCAACCGATCCATCAACATTATCTTTTTCAAAAGTTCGAACCAGGGGATGGCACACGAAAACTTTCCGAAACAATCGTAAAGATAAAAGAAGAAAATCCTCGTTTTTCCATGGAAGGAGGAAGTTGGACGAACAACATTTCTTGGGTGAAGGGTTACGGAGATCTCCTTGGTCCAATGGAACGGTTAAGTAGCCTTTTTTATGAAAAAGTACTTCAAAAGGGAATTTCTTCAAATGAAGAGAAGTACAGGCAAGCTTTGTTTTATCTGCTAGTGAGTGAGACAAGTTGTTTTAGATATTGGGGTACAGGACTCTGGACTGAGTATGGAAAAGAAATTTGTAGACGAGGGATCGAATTTATAGAAAAAATTTTTAGAAAAAACAGTAGCTTTATAAAGACACTTAGAGGCTATTTTAAAAGATTTTCTTTGCTTTGCCGACCTTGTTTGTACCATTCTTCTAGGTAAATTTTATCTTCTTTCTAATAGAAAAGTTTTTGTTTAAAAACAGATCACTTTTCTCTTCTTTTCAGTCTTTATAAGGAAAGCAGCCTTAGATTGAAAAATTAACATTTTCTTATTTTTCTAAGTCCCAACACCAATTTTTCTTCAGAGATAGAATAAATTTCTGGGAATAAAGCCTTCTGCTTTTTGCTTGTGTCTTTTAGAAGATCCATTTTTGTCATGAAAAAATTGTATCTATTTTTCCATCGTATTACTTGTTGTGTTTGTGTCTTAAGCTTTTGGTCTTTGGAAGAGTTTTGTTTTGCAGGCAACGAAGATGATGGCGTTATTATTGATAAAACAAAAGAAAAGAATCAAAACTTGCCGAATGTTTCTCCAACTGAGATTTTCAATAAACTATCCAATAGAAAAGACCCATCTTTAAGTACTCAAAATATACCCACTTCGATAGCTCCGGAAACGGTTGTTTTGGGTAGAGAACCTTCTCTGCTTCTACCCTGGGAAAATAGCAAAGTAGATTTAGATTCTCGAGAAATATGGTCGGACAAAATAGCAGCTAGTGATGCTCCAGCTGGCCTAATGGGAACCGCTCATATGCATAGGAAATACCAACCGATGATTGGTTTCTGGTGGATGTATATGAACATGGGGCCAGATTATTATCAGGGGAGCGATGCAATGAATCTCAATGGATTAGAAGCCATACGCTTTGCTGGTAAACCCGTGGCTATGGGTGATGTTTCGATGTTTATGGAACAGTACATGCCGATGCTCATGCTTGGATTGACGGACAATTTAACTTTTATGGCAATGTTTCCCATATGGAACAAGCAAATGGATATGGTAGGATTGCCCATGGGCGGATTTATGTCAGGAGGAATGCATGGAGTGGGGGAATGCATACTGGTTCTGGAGGATTCCCTTTACAGCCTATGCCTCTAGGAAGCCGCATGTCTATGAAAGCTGTTGGCCTTGGAGACGTTAATTTTCAATGGATCTATAAACTGTTAGATTTCCATAGGCATAGGCTTCAAATCAACTTCGGTTTTTCAGCTCCTACAGGATCGATTGATGAAACAATGTCTGATATGGCTGGACACCGTGTTTTCCCTTATGACATGCAGCTTGGTTTAGGTGTCCCAGCTTTCATTGGGGCGGTAACGTATCTTGGACAAAGCGAAGCGAGGGATTGGGGATGGGGGGTGCAAGGTTATACGACTGTTCCTCTTGGTCGAAATTCTCAAGGGTATGCATGGGGAAATTCGTTTTTTGGAAATGGCTGGATTGCTTATAACTTTACCGATTGGATTTCTATTAATGTCAGTGGTGTTGGTTCCTATCAAGGTGGGATTCATGGGGCTAACCCTGTTAACGAACTTTCAATTCGAACAGCCCCTTTTATTGCAATGCCTGATATCGTTGCAACTTGGACAGGTGGAGAATGGGCTGGAGCAGCCTTAGGTATGAATATGAGGATGCCAGGTTTCGCAAGAGAAGGCTTCCAAAAAGTAGCAATCTCTCCAGAAAGTGCCTTGCAAGGAAATTTCCTTACGGCTCAGATTGTCAAACCCGTTTATCAATCTTGGAACGGTGTTCAATATGGAATGAACTGGATGGCAACTTTATCATGGCAATGGTGGTATTGAAAATTCTCCTTAGGGCTCAAGCATGATTCTTGCCTACAAGCATCGTACTTGTGATTTGAACTAAAGGCAGGCAATATCTACTGTCCGTGGATGGGAGTAATCTATCATGTGCTTCTTCATGTTTGAGCGCTAATTGAAAGAGAGGTTGAAAGGCCCAACACTATGATAGTGGCGCGACGCGGGAATACCCATCCATTTCAATGGATGGGATGAAAGCGTTTACTTGACTTGGCATTCCGATATGTATCTGCGCACAACCTCCGCAGAGACGCTTCCGGCAGTACCAACGTAGTCCGCCTGCGTCCAGAGCTGCTCATGTCCGCAAACCTTTTTGAGCTTTAGAAACCGTTCCCGCAATTTCCTCGACGGGTAGTCTTTCAGCAGACCAACGATGGTCGCTGGAGCCCATCGCGGCGGTGCGGATACCAAACAATGGACATGGTCGATATCGGTTTCCAAGGCCAGCAGTCTAAATCCGTGTTGCGCACAACACTCCGCGATAAACCGTTTGCAGGCGCTTTCCACCTCGCCGACCAACACTTTTCGGCGATATTTCGGAATCCAGACGAAAGGATAAGCAATCTGGTAATGCGTCCATCGCGTTTTTCCTGCCTTGCAGGGGCTCGTTCATAACACTAGCATACCAGAAGTAGAATGGGTACGCATACTGTTTCTAAAGGGCATTCCCCGACGTTTGCCATCCCTCATTCGGGATGGGCAGATGGAATCTGCTCGCCTCTGGATCTTGTGCCGGGACATGCACCTTGCAGCTAGGCTCAAAAACCAGCCATGGCCTAGCAAAAGCCAGTTTCACGAAGCAACCAGAGGAGGTAAATTCTCCCTGCACTCGCAGCGTATTCAGCAAGTATTTCGAGCAGTTGAGGCTGCTGTGCAGTCAGCCAAGAATAATCGCAAGGCTGGACGCCAGAACATCCGTTACCCCTACAAGGACAAATGCTTCTACCCGTTGCTGTAGCCAGCCCAAGCCATGCATCTGGAAGAACATCGCATTGAGTTGCCGATGGGACGCGGCCGACCATCCTTGAGGCTTCCACCCCCGGAGTGGCTGAACACTCCTTGCGCATGTAAAATTGTCTGGAATGGGATTCATAACGAACTGCCTGTTACTGTCAGCGAGGCTGATGAGTATTTGACTGCTTCGGTGTCAGACGAAAAACGGGCCACGGCAGATCTAGGGCAAATTCATCAAGCGGCAATTGTATCCAATGATGGCAAGGCGCTGGTCGTTTCCGGACGCGGGATTCGTTCTCTGAAGCGATTGCACAGCAAACAGCTTGGCGAAATCCAGAAAAAGCGTTTGCGCTGTGCAAAGGGTTCGCGGCGTTGGCGCAAGCTTGGGCGGAGAGGCGCGAAGCTCACGTTGCGTTGCAAACGCCCTATGCGTGTGATCTCCGTCACAAGGGGACACGTCAAGTCATCGACTTCTGCAAAGAGCACGAAATACAGTCGCTTTTCGTAGGCAACCCAGATGGGGTGAGAAAAAACCGAGCTGGTCGTCATCATAACCAGCGCATGAGCCAGTGGGAGTACGGTGCAAGAAAGACCGCATCGTGTGCTTCATCGGGGAGGAGCGTGGTACGTCCAGCCGATGTCCTGTATGCGGCCATCGCCATAAACCGAAAGGACGCAACTGGTGATGGAAAGCGTGTGGATTCAAAGGCCACAGGGATATCGTGGGCGCAGTGAATATGCATGCAATTGCCTATGGTCAGGTGGTGTTGTTTCCAAAACGCATCACGTATCTAAGTCTGGGAACTATCCGGCGTAGTAGTAGCCTAGACACGGGCCGAAGTTGTTTAGCCGAATCGCAAGCGTCAAGCACCACGCCGGAAACGGCGCGGGTTCCCTCCGGGAACTGCCTCTATAGCTTGTGAGACGTGGCTAGAAGCCCATCCCCTTTAGGGGATTGGGAGTATCACTGTCAAACCTGAGGGGGAACATCATCGTCATAGTGCATTGGAACTAGCTGATGTATTTTAGCCGTGAGATTCTGGCAACGGATCATATACTTGATGAAAACCAAGGAATATTATAGTGGAGAAGGATCTGGCTGTAAGCAGGTTATTAAAAATTCAAAGCTGATCTGGTACATGGTCTACATAGGTTTGGCCTAGCTTGAGCAGGGACTTGCCTATGATAAAATAGTGGTATGGGATGTTAGTCGGTGAAGTCGAACCTTTGCTTTCGAATACCAAAATATAAGAACATTTTTAGCCTGTCTTTAGACAAATGAAAATAGATGTTCTAAGGTATGTTTTTGATGATCACTTTTTAGCAGCAACTATCAGCGGAGAATGGTAGCCAATATCATAGTAAGAAAATTTTGTAAATCCAACTTCTCTTAGCCATTCTTCATATTCTTCTGCAGAATAAATACCCCCTTCTTTTGTATTTACCAGCATGCGTAGTCCAAAGAGCACAGCTTCTATTGGTTCAGTGCGCTGACGGTTCGGTAAAAATTCTAAAATGGCAATTCGCCCATCAGTATCTATAATTTTTGCAATTTTTTTAAATAATCTCCGGCTTTTGTTTTCTCCTTCTGAATGGAGGATATGACCAAAAATTACAAGGTTGAAATTTTTCTGAGGATATTCAATCTCCTCAATGTTTCCAGCTAAAAACTCATAGCGATCTTCCATTCCATGTCTTTGAACATAAGCTTGAGTATAAGCAAGGACTTTGGGAAAATCCACTGCTGTAACCTTTGTTTGTTTATTAGCCAAGGCAATAGCAAGACTCCAAACAGCCGATCCACAGCCTATATCTAACACTTCAAGTGTATGGGAAGAAGTAGCTTCTCCAATAATTGCTTGTGCTGCCTTTACTGCAGGATTCCGATGCAAAATATGAAGAAACCTAATCAGCTTTGGAAAGAACTCTTCAGCTTTGCTTTGCGTTTCTACTCCTTCTGGAGGGCCTCCTTTGAGAACCGCCTCGGTCAACATTTTCCAGTCTTCATTAAGAAATGAATCTTGTAAGAAATCACCAATGTAATCTTGGCTCTCCTCAACTAACAACTCTTTGGAAAGGGAAGAAAGTTGGTAGCTTTCTTTGTCTTTTTCAAGAAGGCCTAATGCCGTAAGCCCATCCAGAAAAAAACTAAGGCCTCTTAAGCTTGCTCCCGTGATATTGGCTATTTCTCTAAGAGTCATTTTATGATTGTTAAGGATCTTAAAAATGTGCAGTTGAAAAGCGGTTTTTAAAATATGATTTGCTCTTGTATCATTAATAAATGTAAAGAGATGTAAAGGATTGAAAGGAAATTCAAAAGAAGTCTTGCTCATATTATATTGGGTTTACTATTTTTTTAAAATAAAGTAAATCTAATAAAGATATCGGTAACTATCACCCCACACACAAATTTGGCTTCTTTCTGCTTTTTTTATCTACTTCAGGCTGTATCTTTTTATTAGTTTTTTTTATAACAATATGCTCTTTCTCAGATTGGAAACATGACGCAGGTCGATTTCGAAGCTTGGCTAGTCACGAGGATGTAGAAAAGACTACGATTTGATGGCAAGACTCATTCGGTCATGATCTACTAGTGTGGCTGGTAGCTTAGGCATCTGTTGCTGGCTATGTGTAAGAGGACATATCTAGCCAGTGGAGCAATTCTCCATCGCATTCTCAATGCAGCGATCAATTTATGGAATTTGGTCATGAGTTCTACTGTCTTGAGCCTGTGGTAAGAAAGCTATAGCGGACAAAGGGTAGGGCGAGTGTGCAATCGGCCACGACGGGCTAGCTAGTCAGCTTTTAGTCTATTTAGACAGTATTAAGGAGATCCTTTGGAAACGGAAGATTCTTCAAATAGACCAAAAAGTCTATCTCCAGCATCCCCTAAACCAGGAAGAATAAAACCGTTGGGATTGATTTCACGATCCACACATCCAGTGATAATTTCAACATCGTCAAAGGCCTGCTGGATTTGTTTAATTCCTTCGGGACTTGCGATGCAACAGACGACTCTGATGGATATGGCCCCACAGTCTTTTAAAAATTTAATCGTTTTGACCATGGTATGCCCTGTCGCTATCATAGGATCGAGAATGAAGATATGATGATGGGGCTTTATACTGGGAATTGGCCCATAATAAAGGGTACTTTCTAATGTCTTTTCATTTCTTACGGCTCCTAAAAAAAAGACTTGGGCTTCTGGAATAAGCAACTGAAAACTTTTTAGCATGCCAAGACCCGCACGAAGAATTGGAGTTAGGATGATTTCTTGACCAAAAATAAATGTCGAAGTCTTTTCAAGAGGAGTCTCGATTTCAGTAGGCTCCAAGGAAAGACTTTTAGTGGCAAAGGAAGCTAATATAGAAGAGACTTGATCCATGTAAAGTCCAAAAAGGCTTTTGGGTGTGTTCTTATCTCTGAGTCGTGTTAACCGATCAATAAGCAAAGAATGTTCTATTATCTGTAATGACATTTGATTTTAAAGCTGTACTTTCAAGTAATAAAAGCAATATTCTTTCCACCTTTACTAGATTCTAAGTAATATTTAAAAGCTATGAAAGAAAAACAACTCGATCTATCGAGAAGGCCTAGAAGATATAGGGCAAGCAGACAAATTCGAAGCTTACTTACAGAAACCCAGCTGACAATCAGTGATCTGATTTGCCCTTTGTTTATTCAGGAAAAAAAAGGCAAGGAAGAGATTGGCTCGATGCCTGGCATTTTCAGGTATTCTTTAGAAAACCTTTTAGAAGTCTGTTCGGAACTCCGAGAAAAGGGGATTAATGCTGTGGCCTTATTTCCATGTGTTCCAAAAGAAAAAAAGGATGATAGTGGCTCTCTTGCTCTGGATCCAGAAGGATTAATCCCAAAAGCAGTTTCAGCGATCAAAAAAAACATTCCTGAGCTTCTTGTTATCACAGACGTTGCATTAGATCCATACACGACCCATGGCCATGATGGATTATGGAATGAACAGCTAGGCGATGTGGATAACGATGCGACTGTCGAAATATTAACAAAGATGGCGGTGATGCTTGGGAAAATGGGAGCTGATTTTGTAGCTCCTTCAGACATGATGGATGGAAGGGTCGGTCAAATAAGAAAGGCTCTCGATTCCGAAGGATTAACGAAAACAGGCATTCTTGCTTATTCAGCTAAATTTGCTTCAGCCTTTTATGGACCATTTAGAGAAGCGGTTGGTTCTGCAAGAAAAAGGGGATATTATCTTGATAAAATGACCTACCAACTTAATCCTTCCAATAGGAGAGAAGCATGTTTAGAAGCACTGCTCGATGAAAAAGAAGGTGCCGATATTCTCATGGTTAAGCCTGCTGGCCCCTATCTTGATATTATATACCAAATTAGACAAAATACCCTTCTGCCCGTAGCGGCCTATCAGGTATCGGGAGAGTATTCGGCAATTGTGGCTGCGGGCTTAAACGGTTGGCTAGATCCTAAAAAAGCTGCTATTGAATCGTTAGTAGCTATAAAACGGGCGGGGGCCGATATCATATTAACATATTTCGCTCAATCATTGGCAAAAGATCCTTCATTTAATCTTTAATTTGGAATGTATGGAAAATTTTGGTCGATTTGTAAACAAAGAGATAGCATTGGAAGCTTTTCAGGATTTTTCGGAGTTTGCTAGAACTCAATTCAAAGCTCATCCAGAATGGGAAGAGTGGCTGAAAAGTCCTGAAATTTCTGATCCTACCCATTACCGTGGTCTTGGTAGACTTAAAATCGATTGGGAAGAACTAGCAAATGGTTCTTTAAACTTACAAAATCGTATAGAGGCTTTAAAAAAGCTGAAACAAAGGGAAATTCTCCGAATCGGTTTTTTCGATTTTGCTCTTGTATGGAGTCTGGAAAAGGTACTAAAGGCTCTCTCTTTGCTTGCTGATTTTTCCATAGAGATCATTTTGGATCTGGCAAAAGCGCAATTGGGATTTCCAGCCTTGCCTTTTGCTATTTTATCCATGGGAAAGTTGGGTGGAAAGGAGCTCAACTACAGTTCAGATATTGATCTCTTATTTCTTCATAATGGGTCGAACGGTCATCATGATATGGCTAATCGACTGGGGAAAAAAATCGTTCAGCTCTTCTCAATGGCTTATGGCGGTTTCTATAGAATAGATCTCCGACTAAGGCCTGATGGGAATAGTGGGATACTTGTTCCATCGATCAAATATTGTGAATACTATTATTCGGCTTTGGGTGAGAGTTGGGAAAGAATGGCTTTGATTAAAGCAAGAAAATCGGCTGGAGACAGTGCTTTGGCTTATGAATTTGAAATTCTTCGCTCCCTATTTTCTTTTCCAAGGCATATCACTGAGGAAATGTTTGAAGAGGTTTTTGAAATAAAGTCGAGGATAGAAAAAGAACTTTTGGATGAATCTACCAAAAAAAGAAATATCAAACTTGGAGAAGGTGGAATACGAGAAATAGAGTTTATTGCCCAGTCCTTTCAAGTGGTATATGGAGCACGTTATCCCATTCTCCAGAGTAGGTCCACCCTCGAAACTCTGGAAGCCTTGACTGAATGCCAATTAGTTCCAAGAAAGGAAATGGAAGCACTTAAATTAGCCTATTATTTTTTTAGACAAGTGGAAAACAGACTGCAAATGGTGGCGGATCTTCAGACACACTTGATTCCTGAAAATACTGATCAAAAAAGAGCTATTGCCTCCTCTTTGGGTCTAGAGCTTGAGCTCTTTGAAGAAAAACTAGAAACATATCGAATGACTGTTCGAAGGTTGTTTTCATCGGTTTTCCCACTTTCAAAGGAAAAAGGAGAATCTATCTTTCATTTTGAAATCTTTCCTGATCCTCAAAAAGCCTATAAAGACATTCAATCTTTATTGGACAGTGATCCGATCAAGCCTTCTGCGCGTGCTTCGAAATCTTTAAAAAGGCTCTATCCAATCCTAGAAGAGACATTGAAAAAAACCGTAGATCCAAATCTTTGTTTAAGCCGATTTGTGCAGTTTGCTGAAAAATATGGGACCAAGGCGATGCTTTTTGAATCCTTCGCGTCAAGCCCCAAGGCACTGGAACTTCTTTTGCGGCTTTTTGATTCGAGTTCTTTTTTTACCGAAATTCTTTTGTCTCAACCAGACTTGTTTGAGGAAATATGCCGAAGCGATGGACTTTATACAAAGAAGACAGTCGAGGATTTTTTCAACGAATTGACCTGGATCAAAAAAGATCACCGGACCAAATATCGCCTTTATAGAAAAGGGGAACTCTTCAGGATATTTTTGAGAGATATCCTTGGAATTGCCTCTCTTGTTGACATAGAAGAGGAATATACAGCACTTGCCGAAGCCATTCTTAAGCATGCATGCAATCTTTGTCATGCACAGTCTAACGCAATCATTGGAGTGGGAAGGTTTGGGGGGAGAGAACTTGGATATGGTTCGGACCTGGATTGTCTCTTTATAGGGAATAATTTGAATGGAGCTTTAGAACTGAATCGTTTTGTTTCTGAAATGCTACCAAGTGGCATTCTCTACAATTTTGATTTTAGGTTAAGGCCTCATGGAGAAGGTCCCATTGTACTTGAGGAGGAAATGTATGAACATTACTACCGGTCTGTAGCCATGTTTTGGGAAATTCAAGCCTTACATAGAGCTCGCTTTGTTTGTGGAAACGAAGAACATGGTAGGAGATTTATCCGGTTTGTTGACGACTTGTGGGTAGATTGGAGTCGGAGAATCCCATGGAAGGAGTTTTTTGAACTCCGTGAGAAGATCCAAAAAGAAAGGGATAGTTCTGTACCTATTGAATGCCGGATCAAAACAGCACCAGGAGGTCTTATGGATATCGAGCTTGGATTCCAAATTTGGCTAATGGGTAAGCAAATACGAGAACCAAGCATGTGGAAAGCTTTTTTACTATTAGAAAAAGAAGATGCGCATACTGCTCGGTTAGCTAGAGAGGGCTATGTCTTTCTTAGGCGGATCGAATCGGTTATGAGGCGAGAAAGAAATAGCCCCATAACGGTATTGCCTTTAGACGAAATAGCAAAAGAAAAACTGGCTCGGATGCTTGGCTTTGATTCCAAAACCAACTTTATGGAAGCCTATTTCAGGACTCTTGAATCAAATCGGTTGGTGTTTGAGAAATTAACTTCTCAAAAGCTTCCTTAGCAGCTCGAAGTTCAGCTTCTTTCTTGCTTTTCCCCGATCCTTTACCTAAAACTTGATTTTTCCAAAGCACCTCCACTTCATACCATTTGTTGTGTGCTTCTCCGCTTTCCAAAACAATTCGGTAGACGGGCAGTTCCATTCCTTTTTTTTGTAAAAATTCCTGTAACAAGCCTTTTGAATTTTCATATTCTAAAAAAGCAGAGGGGTCTTTGTGTAATTCTACAAATAATGGCGAGAACAGTTGGAAGACAAAGGACTTTGCCTTTTCCCACCCTCCATCTAGATACAATGCTCCTATAACTGACTCTAGGGCATTAGCCAGATTCGAAGGTTTGGTTCTCCCTTGATTTTTTTCTTCCCCTTTTCCCAACCTTAAATATTTACCGATTCCTAAAGAAGAGGCCAATAGAGAAAGAACTTTTCGGCTGACCAATTTTGCCCTGAGTTTAGTCAGTTTTCCTTCATCAAAAGAGGGAAAAATTTCAAACAGCTTTTCTGTGATAGCAAGCCCCAAGACAGCATCTCCTAAAAATTCTAATCTTTGGAAATCTTTGCCCGTTGTTTTCATCGATTCAACAAAGTAGGAAGGATGCGTTAAAGCTTCTTCCAGTAATTGATTATTTCTAAATGTATGACCGAGTCTGTCTTCTAATTCTGCAAGATACATCGATACTATAATTTTTTTGTGATTAGTTACTTTTATATATTTTCATTAGCTCTGGGATGACAACGGTGATGAATCTCTTTAAGATGTTTTAAATTCACATGGGTATAAATTTGTGTGGTTGCTATGTTGGCATGACCAAGGAGTTCTTGGATAATCCTTAGATTGGCTCCGTTTTCTAAAAGATGGCTTGCAAAAGTGTGTCGAAAAAGATGAGGATAAACCCTTTTATCAACACCAGCCTGAGTAGCATACTGGATCACCAACTGCCGAATTCTGGATCGAGTTAAGGGTTTGCCAAGGCGACTTAGGAAAATTTCTCCCTCAGACTTCTTTTTCACAAAAAAATTTCTTCCTTTTAAAATATATTTATCAAGAGCTTCTTTTGCACATTTTCCTACAGGGATGGCTCTTTCTTTGTTCCCTTTTCCACAAACCCTTATTTGAGAACGTTCTGGGTTGTAAGCTTCTAACTTCAAGCTAATGAGTTCAGAGACTCTAAGACCGGAACTGTAAAGTAGCTCTAAAATGGCTTTATCTCTCCATCCTAAGGGATTGTTAGGGAATTCTAAATTAAGAATTTTTTCAATTTCTTTCTTTGTTAAAAACTGTGGCAATCGAGATTGGATGGAAGGAAGTTCTTTTTTGTATAATGGATTTTCCTTAATCTCATTTCGGTCTTTGAAAAATTGAAAAAAATGACGAAGGGCAATAATTATAATTTTTATGGAACTATGAGCTAGTCCCTTCTTACTCTCTTCTCTCAAAAACTGTTCCACATGACAGCTTTGGATTTTTTGAAGGGTAAGTTGTTGAGAAGCAGCCCAAAGGGCGAATTTTTCTAAAACTTGTCGGTAAAGTAGTTGTGTATTGACCGAGTGGCTTTTTTCTATAGCAAAATAGGCAAGTACTTTTTCTATATTTTCATTCCACCTATCAATAGCTGTACTTTGTTTCACAGTTTTTACTCTAAGAGTTTAATGAACCTAGGGTTTGTGGATCCCTTACGTCTACGCAACTACCAGCTATTAAAAAGCCATAGAGTTTGCCATGTTGAGAAAACATTCTTAAAGCATCTGTCAGCTCATATTCTCCGCGAGGGGATAGACTAAGGTTTTCCATAAAGTCGAAAATCTTTGGGCTTATTAAATAGATGCCTGCGTTGTAAAAGGCTCCTTTAGAAAGGGCAGGGTCTTGAGGTTTTTCTATAATATCAATAATTTGACCATCAGAACTTATAAAAACAGCCCCTCCCTTGGATAGGTCGTTTCCATCAGTCAATCCCACAAGCCCATCGCCTTTATATGCGCGAACCATCCGACCATATTCTCTACGGTCGCCTAAGAGAATATCTCCATAGGACAAAAAGAAAGGTTCATTTGAGATCAAATCCTTAGCAACCAGTGGGGCTTTTCCGGTTCCATCTTGTTTTTTTTGAAATCGGTAATCAATCTTTATGCCCAAAAATTGACCCTCTTTAAAATATTCTTGAATTTTCTCAGCTTTGTATCCAACGACTATACAAAAATGTTCGACCTTTGCTTCCTGATGCAGTCCCAGAATAATCCATTCTAGTATGGGCTTCCCTTTAACCATAAGCATCGGTTTAGGCAAGTCATGGGTTAACGATCCCATTCGAGTTCCTTTACCGGCAGCCAGAATAATCGCTTTCATTGCCACTTTTTTTCTTCAAGAAAAGCCTTTAATTGTTGACAAGCTTTTCCACGATGACTGATCATATCCTTTTGTTGTTCAGTCAGCTCAGCCATTGTTAACGAATATCCTTGAGGAATAAAAATAGGATCATATCCAAATCCTCTATGCCCTTTTGGTTCAGTTGCTATTATGCCATAACAAAAAGCAGTCGTTTCAAAAAGAATTTTTTTTTGTTTGACCAAGACCAACGAGCAAACAAATCTTGCGGATCTATCTAACGATTTTGCATTCTGGAGATTACGAAGTAGTTTTACAATGTTTGCTTTGCTATTAGCCTTTTCCCCCGCATATCGGCTTGAGTGAACCCCTGGTTCGCCCTTGAGAGAGGTAACTTCCAAACCTGAATCATCGGAAACAACCAGATCACTATATACGGCTGACAAAGCCATGGCTTTAAGTCGGGCGTTTTCTAAGTAGCTTGTAAAAGATTCTTGAGGCAAATATCGTCTGAGCTCTTCAGATAGAAGGACAACAACATTTGGGTAGAGAAGACGAGAAAATTCCTTCCATTTGTTTATGTTCGAAGAGGCCAATAGGAGTTTATGCATGCCTAAATAAAATTTTTCTATCTTGTTTCTATCCTTATAACATAGTCAAATTTTTCCTTTAGTCTTTTTCGCATGAATATATTATAGAAAAAAATAATATTTTTTAAAAAAAATATTAGCTTTAAATTATATTATAATAGAATTTCAATCATAATGTCAGTCAAAAAAAAATTCTATAAAGATATTTGTTTATGGAACATTGAGAAAAGGACAATGTAGGAATTCTATTTTGAGTTGTTGCGAGTTTATAGGATTAGGTATTTTATATCATTTCCTTATGTATGATTTGGGAGAATATCCTGCTATTATTCCTGGAAATGGAAAAGTCAAAGGAGAACTCTATGTTGTTAATAAAGAAATCTTGAAAGAACTCGATTATATTGAAGGAGTTCCTTTTTTGTTTAAAAGAGAAAAGGTGTGTATAAGATTGTTAAATTCTGAATATCATCAATTGGAAGCTTATGCATATGTATATTGTAACAAGATACAAAATAAACTATTAATTGAACATGGAGATTGGATAATATATAAAAAAAGCTTTTTTTCTGAATAAAAATTGATTTATTGCATTTTAAAAAGTAAATATTAAACTATTTTTTTATTGGCTGTCTTTTTTTGTCCGATGGGCTTCCAACTCAAAGATCCAAATGCCTTTTGCTAGAAGATCCTTTTGCCAGGTTCCTTACGCATTTCTTTTTGTCCTAGCGTTAGGATTTTTTTCTTTGCTCCATCCTCTCAGAAAGAAAATTTTCTTTTCCCAAAATTTTTACTCTTTTGATCCAATCCCTATTCCTTGATCGTCCAACCTAGAAGGACTTCACTAAGCTTTGCCACCTCCCCGTTGCAAGGAGCAAGCTCAAGCAAACAACAACCTATGGGTTCGGCTAAAAATGCGTTCGTTGGCGCATGATTCTTTATCTTTCCTTGCTTCTGTTCTCGATGGATTGTTGTTGAGGGGGAGGGGAGAAGAGAAAGGGTGTTGGTCTTTTCTCCTTTTGTATTTTCTCTATGCTTTTCTCTGGATCTTTTAGCTCTACGTTCCCATGGTAGCTTGCTAGGCCTATTTCCTGTTGGATTTTGGCAAGGCATTCTGCTACACTAAGGCCCTGTCTTGATTGAGAGGCGAGCCCTTTGGCCTCTTTTTCTTCCTTAGCTGCATCAGCTTTTTGTCCTGAGTCTTTTTCGAGTCCAAACGCTCTTCCTGTTGGCCTTTCTTTTTCCTCTGGCTTTTCCCTTTGTTTTTCTTTCTGCAGGGCCACTTGTTGGTCTTCCCTAGTGGCCGATGCGCTTGCTCTCACATATTCATGGTTAAAAGTGGGAGCAGGGGAAGAGAGTCGGTCCATGAACTCTTCGACTCTCTCCGAGGCTATGCTTCCAAAAAATCCACCCACCCCCATTCCTACTACTCCTCCAGCCATTGTCCCAATTCCAGGAAAGAGCACTGAACCGAAGATCGCGCCTGCTGACCCGCCAAGACTGCTTCCCATCAGAGGCAAACCAACCCTTGAGAGCGCTTTACCAAAAGATTGAGCCCAATGGCCTGTTTCCTTCCCCTCCCGAACAGCCGCTTTTGCTTCTTCGCCTATGCCTAAAAGTGTTAGGGCTGTTCCTATCCATCCGAAGAATTTACTCTTCTTGAGCGGCTTCGCTTTGTCTTTTAATTCATAGTTTTTTTCAACCTCTGCTACATGTTGCCCTACCTGCTCCTTCGAATAATTCTTAGGTTCGAGAATTTTTTGCTCGGTATTACCTACTTCATTTGCCGTAGCCATGGGATAGAAGAGTCCATTATCTTTATTATAACTATATCCAATGACTTGATGAATAAGCTGTGGATAACCAAGCTCTTGGCCCACTCCATCTTCAGGATAGCCTTGGTACTTATATCCTAGCGTTCTCAGTACCCTTTCATATACATCATCGATATGTTTGTTTTTAAAATCGTGAATTTCCTTTCGCATCAACACGAAATTATCCCAGGCATTGGGATCCTTTAGAAACCCGGAGAGAAAAGTAGGAATCGAATGATCTACTGTCCAGCCATCGGGCACCTTGCCTAATTTCATCTTGTCTATTTCCTTATTAGGAATCCCCAGCTGTTCCAATAAATTCCTATGTCTTGTCGCAAGCGTTTTGAGATATTCCTTTTTTACTTTATTTTCGAATTCAGCCTCTTTTTCCTTTACTTCTTTTGGGTGGATTCTTTTGACTCTAACGGGTTTCCAGGATTGTTCTTCGGGCATTGGGCATCTCCTTTTTTCTATTTATATAGGACATGCCCCCGCAGAACTGTTCTTTGCGTGCCAGCGTTTTCAATCACCAAATAAAAAAACTTCGGTTTTTAAAAAAGAAGAAAAATCGGAGTATTCCTCGCAAAATTCAGGATAATAGAAGTGGAGTTTGAAAAAGCACTGCCGGCGAGGATCATAACAGTACGTAATCTCTAGGAGATCTCTATCCTGCCCGAAGATGAAATACTGCAGGCGCTCCTCTTGCTTTTCGTCATACTCCTCTTCTTCTACTTTGCTCCTATAGTAGCGATTATGGGGAATGAGAAAGTCGCTGTTAAGAAACCGAAAAGGCTCCTCATGCTCTTCAGTCCTTAACCATTCGGTAGGGGAGTCTTCGTCGGGAATGTGGAAGAATATCGAATAGTCGGTACGGAAGCCGTTACTAAAGGCGAGAAACTTTTTATAAAACTCTGGAATCGGAAATCCAAATTCTTTAAGAAACCGGCGGTTTGCTTGCTCAATCGCCTTGAAAGAAGCGGGCGGAAGAAAGCTTCCTTCGATGGATAATTGTTCAGCCATTCGTGCTTTTTGAATCACCTGGATTTCCCGAGCTTCTAACAGTCTTGGAGCAGGCTCAAGATAACGAAAAAAATATTCCAGTTCGGCTTTAAGCAACGAGTACAAATCCGAATAAAAAATATTTTTCCCTTCGGGAGGAATCTTTTCTCCTTCAGGATAGAAAACCCCAAAATATCTTTCACTGCATCTTATGTAATAGCGCTTAGTCAAAGCATCGTAGAGATAGCTGCGATATCCGCTCTCGCCTAGCAATAGATGATGGGGGGGAGATAAGCTACAGAAGAAACTATCAGTTTTGAGATCGAAATTGCGAATGTAAAGATTGTTCCGAAAGATATTCTCATCGGTAAGGACTTCTTGTCTAAGCAATCGATTTGGGGAAAGAGGATCAGTAATATGATAAAACCTGCCATAGCCAAAACAAAAGCCATTGGCGGAAGCTAGCAGTTCTTTATAGTCTTGAGGCAGAGCGAGGCCAAATTCCTTCTGGCAGGCCAGGTCTATGGATTCTATTGCCTCAAGAGAGGCTGGCGGATTGATTTCAATATAAGGATGCTCCTTTTGAGAAGATTGGAGCCTTGCCAATAGGGTTTGTAATTCTGAAGCTGGGGGCATAATAAAATATAATAGTTAAACTCTTTTCTTTTATCATGGGCTGCTAGGCTTTTCTCAACTTTTTAGACTGAGTATCAACACGCTTCGTTAATCGTCCTTCCAGAAAAAACCTGAATTTTTGTCCTTCACAAGCTTAATATCTTTTGCTAGAAGATCCTTTCCTCAGGTTCCTTACGCATTTCTTTTTGTCCTAGCGTTAGGATTTTTTTTTTTCTTCGCTCCATCCTCTCAGAAAGAAAATTTTCTTTTCCCAAAATCTTTACTCTTTTGATCCAATCCCTATTCCTTGATCGTCCAACCTAGAAGGACTTCACTAAGCTTTGCCACCTCCCCATTGCAAGGAGCAAGCTCAAGCAAACAACAACCCCTGCTCCTTCGAATAATTCTTAGCTTCGAGAATTTTTTGCTCGGTATTACCTACTTCATTCGCCGTAACCACGGGATAGAGTCCTTTATTTCTATTATAATAATATTTAACTTGATGAATAAGCTGTGGATAACCAAGCTCTTGGCCCACTCCATCTTCAGGATAGCCTTGGTACTTATATCCTAGCGTTCTCAGTACCCTTTCATATACATCATCGATATGTTTCTTTTTAAAAGCGCGAGTTTCCTTTGGCATCAACACGAGATTATCCCAGGCATTGGGATCCTTTAGAAACCCGGAGAGAAAAGTAGGAATCGAATGATCTACTGTCCAGCCTTGGGGCACCTTGCCTAAATTTTTCATCTCGGTTATTTCATCATTAGAAATCCCCAGCTGTTCCAATAAATTCCTATGTTTTGTCGCAAGCGTTTTGAGATATCTCTTTCTTTCTGTTTTATAGAATTTATCCCTTTTTTCCTTTACTTCTTTTGGGTGGATTCTTTTGACTCTAACGGGCTTCCAGGATTGTTCTTCGGGCATTGGGCATCTCCTTTTTTCTATTTATATAGGACATGCCCCCGCAGAACTGTTCTTTGCGTGCCAGCGTTTTCAATCATCAAATAAAAAAAATTCGGTTTTTAAAAAAGAAGAAAAATCGGAGTATTCCTCGCAAAATTCAGGATAATAGAAGTGGAGTTTGAAAAAGCACTGCCGGCGAGGATCATAACAGTACGTAATCTCTAGGAGATCTCTATGCTGCCCGAAGATGAAATACTGCAGGCGCTCCTCTTGCTTTTCGTCATACTCCTCTTCTTCTACTTCGCTCCTATAGTCGCGATTATGGGGAATGAGAAAGTGGCGGTTAAGAAACTAAAAAGGCTCCTCATGCTCCTATCACTTTTTTTCTTAGATTTTTCTTCAATGCGTAGATACTCTTAGCCTATATTCATTTCTTTTTGTGCAATCGCAAGATAGAAAAGATCATTTAAGACCGAGTTAGTTCATTCAGTAAAGAAAGTTTATATAAAACTTAAAGATATACACAATGTATTTGAAATGATACTTTTACTCACTTTGCTGTGTGTTGCTTGCTCTTCCCAATCTTATAATTTTGCTATGATGCTATTTTTTTATCATTATCCCCATAAAGTAGAGAGTGACTGAGGCTAAAAATTCTAGACAAAAGCAAAAACCAAAAGAATTTTCGGATCCCGAAAAATTGCAAATGTTTTATGGGAGAGCAATCAGCTTGACAGCGATCAATTTCCGTATAAAACTCAGTATATCTTGTGGAGCCGTTTCCCAGATGATGTTAGGATAGGAATATCCTGAACTTAATGTATAGATGGGATTTTGCACTGCATTATTGAAGTAGGGAGCTCTACAACCTTACACATAAGAAAATTGCGCGGTTAGCTCAGTGGCAGAGCATCACCTTGACACGGTGGGGGTCACAGGTTCAAGTCCTGTACCGCGCAAAGAAAGTAGGAATTATTACTTTATTGCCGATTTTTCTGTAACTTATGTTGGCCATTGAGCCGACCTAAAGCCGTTTTATTGGATACCTACTGTTGACGATCTGACTTCCTCGCTTTCTTTTCAAGCGAATTGTACGTGTCCTGACCTTAGAACAAATATGGCCTTAGCTCTATTGCCGTTTTGCTTAAAAACCGCAGCCACGCTCGTAGACAGTACTAATCTCATGGACTAATCTCTCTAATGAAAGAATAATTATTTAGCTTTTGCAAAACGGCAGAAATAAAAAAATAGAAAGGAACTATTTTTCATCCCTTTTGTTTCTCCTTTTTAAAAGGAGCTTATAAGCTTGAGACTATGAAACCAACTCAAAAACTTCACGATTTAAGACAAAGCCTGTGGCTAGATAATATCTCTAGAGAAATGCTAGACAAAGGAGTGTTAAAAAAATACATCGATGAGTATTCTATTACTGGATTGACTTCCAATCCAACGATCTTTGACCACGCTATTGCTAGATCGCATTTTTATGATCACAGTATCCTCGAGTATTCCCATAAAGGATTAGAAGGAGAAGAGTTGTTTTTCCAATTGGCAATAGAAGATCTTAGAAGAGCAGCCGATCTTTTTTCTCCAATCTATGAACGCACTTTTGGCAAAGATGGATGGGTTTCCTTAGAAGTTTCTCCTTTATTGGCCTATGATGCTCAAAATACATTTTTAGAAGCTCAAAGACTGCATCAGGTATTTCAAAGACCAAATCTTTTTATAAAAATTCCTGGTACAAAAGAAAGTTTGCCCGCAATTGAAAAGTCCATTTTCCAGGGTATTCCAATCAATGTGACCCTTCTTTTCACACCTCAACATTACTTAGAGGCTGCTGAGGCATACATGAGAGGACTTGAAAGAAGAATTGCTGAGAGACTTCCATTGGAAAATGTTTTTTCTGTGGCCTCCCTATTTGTAAGTAGATGGGACAAGGCGACTATGAATAGGGTGGGGGATTCATTAAGAAATCAGTTGGGAATAGCCATTGCCAAAAAGACATATAAAGCTTATAGGGATGTTTTGGAATCGGATAGGTGGAAGCAGCTTGCTCAGAAAAAAGCCAATGCTCAATTACTTTTATGGGCTAGCACAGGGACCAAAGATCCTCAAGCTTCAGATATTCTTTATGTTAAAAATTTGGTAGCCCCTGACACAATTAATACCATGCCAGAAGAAACCCTTTTGGCTTTTGCTGACCATGGGCAGATTGGAGAAGTTTTGCCTAGAGATGGCGGGAATGCTGATGAAATTATCGCTCAGTATCATCAGCAAGGAATTAGGGTTGATGAGTTAGGCCAGCTGCTACAAAAAGAAGGGGCTGAATCATTTGTCAATTCATGGAATGATCTTTTAAGTTCTCTCAAGAAAAAAGCCTCCTTGTTAAGAGCCTTTTAATGAATTTTCCTTAAATGAATTTTCCTTACATATTTATTGGCACTACTTTATCTCTGTTGCTATACTTTTATTCTTATGCATCCATCTATCCCTTTTCTTTTAAAATTGCAGGAGATGGATAAAAAGATTATTGAAATACGCAAATTACTAGCCAAAATTCCAGTAGAAACTGAAAAATTCCAAAAGCAGCTTAAAATCGAAGAAGAGAAGGTTGCTCAAAATAAAAAGGAGCTTTTGCAGATTGATTTATCTATAAAAGAGATGGAAGCCGAAATTGCTGGATTAAAATCAAAAATTAACCAGTATAAAACCCAACAGCTTTCAACGAGAAAAAACGAAGAATATCAAGCATTGTCTCATCAGATTGATAATGCCACCCAAAAAATTTCGGATTTAGAAGACAAAGTGTTAGAGTTTTTGGAGAAAAAGGAACGGGTTTCAAAAACGTATAAAGAAGCAGATATACAATTTCATCATTTCGCTTTAGAAGTAAAAAAGAAAACTGAAGCCCTTTCTACACAAAAGGAAAATTTGGAAAAGAGTCTTAGTCAATTACTAGAAGAAAGAAAAGCTTATATAAGCCATCTAGAGCCTAATGTTTTACAAATCTATCAAAGAATTGCTGCTTCAAAACCTGGGACCGCAATTATGCCGGTCGTTGATGAAACTTGTGGGGGCTGTCATATGCGAATGACAAAACAAGCCTATTTGAAAGTTAAGGCATCCGATGCACTTGTTTTCTGTGAATATTGTGGTAGAATTTTGTTCTTTTCGGAGTAACTTTTGAAAATTACGATGAACACTTCTCCAGAAAATATCAATCAACTGTTATCTGCAGCTTTAGCAAAAGTAGAAATTCCTGAAGTTCTAGTCAACATGGTTTCAAGAAGAGTCAGATTGCTCGCCAAAGGAGCAAAGCCTCTCATTGAAACTTCACCTCATTGGAACCTCATGCAAATTGCTCTAAAGGAAATTGCCGAAGGAAGGCTGAGTTGGGCACCCATCGAAGAAGCAACAGAGGAAAAGGCTCCAGGAGAATATCCACAAGAAGAAAGCACGCCAAGTAGTTTATCATAAGCTTCTCCGGAATATGGACAGAGACCTTGTTATTAACAGGAAAGCAAGGCGAGATTATAACATCATAAAGACCTTGGAAGCAGGAATAGTTCTTTTAGGATCCGAAGTGAAATCATTAAAAGAGGGGAAAGGAAGCTTGGAAGGAGCTTTTGCTAGGATAGAAAACGGGGAAGCTTTTCTGTATCAGATGAATATTTCCCCATATGAAAAAGCGCCCACTTATGCGCTTAGAGATCCGAAATCACCCAGAAAATTACTGCTTCATAAAAAAGAAATAGGAGAGCTTGCGGGTGCTATTTCTAGACAAGGCAGAACCATTGTGCCATTAAAACTCTATTACCGTAGGGGTAAGATCAAGGTTCTTCTAGGGATCGCTTCAGGTAAGAGCCAAGTGGATAAAAGAGAGAAAATAAAAGAACAAGAATCTCAAAGAGAAATTAGCAGAATTCTAAAGAGAAGAAGAGAGTTTTAAATTTAATTAGCTGTTTTCCTGCATGGAGTTATATTACTTCAATGCGTTCTGAAGTTGAGGGAAGTATACGTTCTATTATTTCCCTTTCTTATTTTAATGGAGCTGTACAACAGCTTTAATTCAGAAACTTCTATTTGTGATATCACGTACCAGTTGTTAGAAATTATTTTTTAGGTTTGGTGTGCTATTTAAAATTCATGTCTTCAACAATTAATTATAATTCTTTTTAAAAGTATTTCTATTCTTCGTGTCTTCCTAATCTTTATTCAATGCGGAGTACATTCCTCTATCTAGAAAAAGAAGCAACTCCAACACAATTTTATAAGATAGGCAACTATTAAAGGTGGCTTTTCAATTTATCTTCTTACTTTTTCTTCCTTCTTTCTATCTTATTATAAAATTAATGATATTTGACATAATTAAAAATAAGTTTAAAGTATTTTTAAACTTCAGACTTGTTCTTCGTCATATTCATTTCTATTTCAATTAGAAATTGTTTGTTTTATTCGAGATTTAAAGTTGGAGGTATACTATGATAAAATATTTACATCTATTGATATTCCTCTTATGGAGTTCATCTTATGTAGCATATGGGACACCTTATTTTCTTGAAGAGCTTGAAAAAATACTAACTACAAAAAATACTAAAAGCAACAATTGTTATGTTTTGTCTAATTGTAGTAATAATAAAGAATATTTCCTATTATCAATCATTGATTCTAGATATAATTCTTTTCTCAGTGATTTTGAACAAAAATTTATCAGTAAATATAAATGCATACGACTCCCCCAAGATGTTGTTTCTTTCAATACACGATATTATTATTTAGTGGACGAAGTTGGAAACTATTGGAAGGTGTGCATCACTGCGTTTAATAACTACACTACTAAAGTATCTGCTGAGCTTTTTCGAGATACTCCTTCAATTCCAGCTAATGTTTTTGCTGCAAGGGACTTTTGCTTATCTTTGAATGATACGGAAAAAATCAAATACAGAGATATCATAAGAAATTTCTTTAATTTATCTGAAAACCAAATTGCTAACGTTTATAGGGGAGTGTAATACTCGATAAATTATGCTTAAATAGCAATACTAATTATATGATCTTTGTTATATTTATTGATAATATCGATTAGTTTGGAAACTTAGAATGCATATGATAGAAGATTAGTGCAAGAAATGGCGGATATGGGTAAACAACATAGCCATATTATGATTATTAGCGGTTTCGATGACTTCTTTGTCTCTCACGCTTCCCCCTGGTTGAATCACTACGGATGCTCCAGCGGCTGCCGCTAGTTCCACTCCATCAGGAAAGGGGAAAAAGGCATCCGAAGCAATTGCGCTACCTTGCAAGGATATGCCTTCGCGCTTGGCTTTTTCAATTGCTATTCTTACCGCATCGACTCTTGAAGCCTGGCCTGATCCTATTGCTAATGTTCTATCGGAATCTGAAAAAACAACGGCGTTGGAGCGAGCATGTTTGACCACTTTAAGACCGAACATACACTTGTCGATTTCTTTTTGAGTCGGTTTCCTTAAACTAACGACTTCTATTTTATCTTGATCTAGAAGGATGGTGTCAGGTTCCTGAAGAAGATAAGAATTGCCAAAAAGGGAACGGATGACAAAACGAGGGAAGGGTAATTTTTCGAAGCAAACTTGAATTAGCCTCAAATTTTTTTTCTTTTGTAAAAGCTTTAATCCTTCATCTTCGAATTCTGGAGCAATAACGACTTCAACAAAAATTTCTGAAAGGAGCCGTGCCAAAGAAGAATCAAGTGGTTTGTTGATGGCAATCACTCCACCAAAGGGTGATTCTCGGTCCGTTTCAAAGGCTTTAAGATAGGCATCTGTAACGGTATTTCCCATTCCTATCCCGCAGGGAGAAGTATGCTTAAAAATCGCGGCAACGGCTTTCTCCGCAGGGAATTCGAGTAAGGTTCTTACTGCTGCATCAATATCAAGAATATTGTTGTAAGAAAGATCCTTTCCTTGGAGTTGTTGAAAATAATTCCAAAAATCTCCATAAAGGGCAGCGTGCTGATGAGGATTTTCTCCATATCTTAATGGAGAATAATCGTAGAGGGGAATGCTCGACTCCGGTGGAAACTGGCGGATATGAAACTTTTCTTGAAAAAAACGAGCTATCTGGCTATCATAATAACTGGTTAAGTTAAAGGCTTTAAAAGCGAGTTTTTTACGCAAGACCAACGAGGTCGAGCCCATAGTCTGCACTTGATGCATTACTTCAGAATAATCAGTGGGATCCACAACAACGGTAACATGCGGATAATTTTTTGCTGCACTTCTTGCCAGAGTACATCCTCCAATATCGATAAAATCCAATATTTCTTCCGTCGATAGGTCTTTTTTTATTGCGGTAGTAAAGGGATAAAAATTGACAATGACATATTGAATTTGAGGAATTCCTAGTTCAGCAATTTCCTTTAAATGTTGGGCTTCGTCCCTTTTGTAAAGAATGCCGGCATGAATTTTTGCATGTAATGTTTTGACCCTTCCTCCTAGAAGTTCAGGAAAGCCAGTGACATCCGAAACTTCTTGAACAGGAATGTGAGCATTTTTTAAAAGTCGAGCTGTTCCACCTGTAGAAATAATGTCTATTCTAGCTTGGCTTAAAACTCTAGCTAATTCGACAATTCCAGTTTTATCATACACTGAAATGAATGCTGTACTCATAAGGAGAAGAACTTTCTAGAATGAAAAATTGTCTATTCTTTTTACATATCATTACCAATCGATTTGGTCATGAGATGTCTACTTCTAAACCGAAAAACATTATTCCATGTTTTTTTTAAAGCTTCCTTCGTAGAAATATATCGTTTTTCTAAAAGGGTACCATGCCGAATAGCCCGAAGAATGCCTTGGACAGAAAAATCGTCCGTTTCTACAATAGTTAGTGCCGTACCTATAACCTCTGCATCATGAGCATCACTGGCGGAAATCATTGGAAGTCTTCTTTCTTTTGCATAAGCCATAGCTTTTTGATTGCATCTTTTAAAAGTGACAGCCGCATTAAAAACTTCTATCCCATCTAAGGGAAGTTTGTCCAGAAACCGTTTTCGAATTCCGGCACGAAAATAATCAAAGGGATGAGGAGCGATGGCGAGTCCTCCCATGGAATGAATAAGAGAGACGGCATCAATTGCAGGAATTCCTTTTAAGTCTGGTAGCTTTATCCCAAGAGCTAGAAGATGGCCTTCTTTGGTGGTAATTTCTTGTCCGGGAAGAATCAGAAAATTATCCACAGGTAACCCGTCTTTTCTGATTAATCCGATTTGTTCCAAATAATCAATTCCAGCAGACGTGTTATGATCGGTGAGAGCAAATCCGTTCAATCCCTTTTCCTTTGCAACGCGGACCAATGCTTCCGGTTCTGATACTCCATCTGCAGAAAATCTAGAGTGACAATGGAAATCAATTCGGTATTGCATATTTATACTACCATAACATATTTATTTTGTTCTGTTTACTTTTTTCTACTCAACTCTATCATCTATCCTGTCGCTACTATTTTAAAAAGCGGATAGACAATGACCCAACAAAACTCCATAGGCAAACTATTTGACAAGGTGGCCAGTAGATACGACTTTCTAAACCACTTTTTGAGTCTTGGGATCGATGTATTGTGGAGAAAAAGATTAGCCAGAAAAGTAGCAGACCTAAAGCCTTCCTCTTTACTGGATTTGGCAACAGGAAGCGGAGATCTTCTCTTGGCTATCCTTAAAAATTCTCCCACTATCCTTCGATATTATGGGGTGGATATTTCTCAAGAAATGATCGCTCTTGCTAAAGAGAAAGGGCTTGACAATCTTCTGATAGCTGATGCCTCTAGTCTGCCTTTTGTCGAATCGAGTTTTGATGTTGTTACTGTTGCCTTTGGACTCAGAAACTTCCAAGATCGAATGCTTGCATTAAGAGAAATTTTAAGAGTATTACGGCCTGGTGGTACCCTCTACGTGTTGGAGTTTTCTATGCCTAAGACTATTCTTAGACCTTTTTATTTGTTCTATCTGCAGAAGCTCATGCCACTGCTTGCCTCTTTTGTAGGCGCTCCAAAAGATGCTTATATTTACTTGGCACAATCGATTTTAGACTTTCCCCAACCCAAAGAGCTTGTAGGTCTTTTTCAGAACGCTGGATTCGACTGCTGCGGCTTTGTGCCAATGACTTTTGGCATTGTTACGATTCATTGGGGAAAAAAACCAGAAACTGCTCTTAATAAATCAGCTTTAAAAACTTGATCGGCTTGCCTGTAAGCGAAGCTATTTTTTCTATGATCTTTGGATTCTTGGTAATTTCATAGGATATCACACTAGAAACACAACGAAAAAAGGCGGTTTGTTTCTCTTCATTAATCGAGATAAGCACGCTGTAGGTAGCCAGGTGAGTTCCAACGGCTTCTTTCCATATAGCTTGCAGGGCTGCTGGATGATGCAGCCTTTTCCTTTCTAATCTTTTGAAAAGACTTTCAAAAAGACTTTCTCTATACCACTTCGCTCGCAATACGGGATTATTTGGAAGATTGGAAAGTTGGTCACCGTTTCCATCTTTGCCAGATGCCTCGAGAAATCGGTCATAAAGTAGAGTTGGAGCTTTTCTAGAAAAATACAGTGTTAAGGTTTCTTTAGAAAAAGAATTGGTTTGTTGATGGGCTTTTAAAAATGAAGAAAGAGTATCAAACCAACAATCGTTATAGTTCTTACTATCGATCCGTAATACTGGAAATCCGGCCTCTGTCCCAGAAAGGATCTTTTGTTTCATCTTGAGAATTTTTTTTTTGGACTGATCTTTATCTCAGCCTATCCAATCCCTTGTTTTAGGTTAGAGTACTTGACCATTTTCAATCGTTCTCTTACTTAATAATTGCTTACAAGCACTTTTCATTCTCCCCAATACATAATAAACAGTCTGACTCCTCACCCTAAAGAGCTCTCCGCCAACAATTTTGCTTATAAAGGTACTTGGTATATTGACGATTTGTTGGGGTAGGGAACCACTTAAGCCCTGACAAAGAATGGAAGTCATGGCTTTTGTCAGAGTTTGAACATGAGGGCCTAAATGCATCCGAAAATAGACCTTGCCTTCTTCATCGGAAAGAAGATAGACACCGACCATATCGGTGCATTCTTCATCTTTTCGGACATCAGTAAGAACATAGGACTCACCTTCTTTTGGAGAAAATTGAGGAGCAGCTTCGCTGTAAGCAATTAGCATTTCTCGTCTTTCTTCTTCTCCTAAAACTTCGAAAGTAGAAATAATGTCTTTTAAAGCTTTTGGTAACTCTTCCATTTTTGAGTTAATTTAGTTGTAAGATTTTATCTTTCAATGGGAGCTCCCACACGATTACCCCATTCTGTCCAAGAGCCATCGTAATTTTTTACGTTTTTATGGCCGAGAAGATAGGTTAAAACAAACCATGTGTGGCTTGATCGTTCGCCTATCCTACAATAGACAATTGTTTCCTTGTCATCTGAAATCCCACAGTCTTGTTCGTAAATCTTCGATAGCTCTTCTGCCGATTTGAAAGTACCGTCTTCGTTGACTGCGGTTTTCCATGGTACGTTTTTAGCTCCCGGAATATGTCCACCTCTTAATGCCCCTTCCTGTGGGTATTCCGGCATATGGAGAAGCTCTCCCGTGTATTCGCCTGGAGAACGGACATCAATAAGAGGTCCTTTCTTTTCTTTGCAAAAGCGCAAGACTTCCTCATAAAAGGCTCTGATTTCCGAATCATGTCGAGTTAAGGGAACAGGATATTCTGTTTTAGGAAATGTCGGCTTTTCTTTTGTGAGCGGTCTTCCTTCTTTTATCCATTTGTCTCTGCCTCCATTGAGAATCTTTACAGCGGTATGACCAAATAGTCGGAATACCCAAAGGGAGTAACACGCCCACCAATTGGACTTATCACCATAGAAAATACAGATGGTTTGGGGGCTTATTCCTTTATCACTGCAGAGTTTGGCAAATTTTTCGGGAGAGATATAATCTCTAATTAATGGATCGTTGAGATCCGCTCTCCAATCAATATTGACTGCGTTGGGGATGTGCCCTGTATCATACAGGAGAGGATCTTCATTACTTTCAATTATTCTTATTGTCGGATCGTTAAGATGATCCTGTAGCCAGCTAGTTTCGACTAAAACTTCAGGATGAGCATAGGTTTTTTCATAGTGTTTCTTTTAAATACAGAATAAAATACAAAAAGAGAGGGAAAAAGAAAAATAGAAAATCAGGAGTATAGTTTTGTGTAACCTTCCTTTTGTAAGTTCAGTCTTTTTAGCCAAGCCAGATCGGTTTCCAATTGAACATTGTTTTGCGTAAGCAGTTTCTCTCCAATAAAAATAGAATTGACTCCGGCTATATAACATAAAGTCTGTATGGACTCATCAAGCAATTTCCTACCGGCTGCCAGTCTAATCCGAGAGGTAGGAAAAAGAATCCTTGCCGTAGCAATTATTCTAACCAGATCGATATAGGAAAAATTGCTTTGAGCATATAGAGGCGTCCCCTTTATTGGCATATAGACATTGATAGGAACGCTTTCTGGAGGTTCTGGTAAAGTCCTCAGATAATAGAGCATCTCCAGCCGATCCTTTAAACTTTCTCCCATTCCTATGATACCTCCAGAACAGAGTTTTAGCCCTACCTTTTGAACTATTTCTATAGTTTGGAGTCTATCTTGGAAACTGTGTGTGGTAGCTATTTTGGGATAGTAATTAGGACCAGTATTCAAATTGTGGTTATATACGGAGAGTCCTGATTCCTTCAGCATTAAAGCAGCTTTTTCTGTCAAAAATCCCAGGGAAAGACATAATTCTAAGCCCAAAGAACTTATTTTAGAAATAATTTTGCAGATTTGCTTTGTTTTTAATTCTTCATGAGATAAGCCTTTCCAAGCTGCACCCAGACAAAATCGAGTCGCTCCATTTTCCTTCGCTTTCTTTCCAGCTTCAAAAATTGTCTCTTCATCAAGCAAGCTACTTTTTTCAATTGAGGTGCGATAATGAGCACTCTGAGCACAATATTTACAATCTTCACTGCAACCCCCACTCTTAATATTAAGAAGTTGGCAAAACTGCAGATCATTTTTCCCAAATACTTTTTTGGCTTGTAATGCCTGCTGGATTAAATCCTCAAGAGGTTGAGAATATATTTGCTCAATCGTATGATAGTCGTTCATGAATCTCAACAATAGTCGATCTTCTTTTTAACAACAATGTTTTCCATTGGATTAGTAAAAAAAGACAAAATATATATCGAAACAAATATAAACTTTTTCTCCTTGGAGTATCCTCATGCTTAGGAAACCCATTTTCATATATCATTCGGTGATGAATGGAGGGAGATCTTTATTTGCTCCTTTCTGAACCAATAGTTATATTGATTTTTCCCTTATGCTAATATTCCGCCGTTATCCTCTTTGGATAGGCCTTCTCCTCCTTTGGATTCTTTTAATTCTTCTAGGTATTACCTTTGGCATTTGTGGTCTTATTGCTTTGTTTTGGGGAGTTTCAGCCAGAATATCGATTGGCAAAAACATGGTCCGTAACGGAGCGATGAAAATAGAAGAAAATGTCAAGTCTCTTTTCGACTTGAAAGATTGGACAGAAGGAAATTCCTTTAATCTGGTTATTGCCAACTCGCTTTCGGCATTTAATGGTGTGGAAGGTGGATTATGGGATAACGAACAGGGTTTTATTGCCTACAGCTATCCAACATATGAAGGTTCTTTAAAGCTAGATGTCCCTGCGGCAGAAAAGAATCGAATCGTAACTTTGGCATTGGAATCACTAAAAAAAGGAAATCTCTATTGAAACAGTTCGACGGCAAAAGAGAAACTATGCTCCTTTACGTTACACCTTTAGAATCAAAAAAGGGCAAAACCGTTGTATGGACAATGACTCGAGTGCCAATCCGCCTGGTATCAGACTACGAAAAATTAGCCGTTTTTTTATCTTTCTTATTAATTTTTTCTCTTTTATTTGGGATATTTGGATTACGCATCCTCCATGCTTGGTCAAAAGAAATTGCACGAATCGAACAAATCATTGCTACCACTCCTCCTGACCAAATCCCTTCTTTGGGTTCTACTGGATTTGATGAATTGGACAAACTTGTAGTTACCTTAATCAATGCGAAGAAAAATCTCATTGAGGAAAAAAATAGAAAAGAAGAATTAATGCATAAGCTGTTAAAAAACGAGCGAATAGTCGCTCTAGGAAGAATGGCAGCCACGTTAGCTCACGAACTTCGTAACCCTCTAGCTACCATACAGCTTGAAGCTGAAAACGCTTTAGAGACAGACACGATGAACAAAGAAGGCTTAAATCGTATATTGGATCAAGTGGCTCGCATGGGCAAGCTGCTTGAAAGCATTGTCCTGCTGTCTCATGCTGGGGAAATCCTGCCCCAGCTAATCGATCTATCCGTTTGGATTCAATCTCAAATCCAAAAATATGGGTTACTTGCAAACAAATGCGGAGTAGAGTTGAGAGTTTTTCCTTGTGAAGGGAATTGGGTTTTTGATCCCAAAAGTATGGCAAGAGCCTTTGAAAATCTTCTTCAAAATAGCCTAGAGCATACTCCAAAAGGAGGATGGATTGAAGTAACGCTAGAAAAAAAAGACAATTCACTCTGTCTGTCTGTTGAAGATTCAGGAAAGGGTATTGAGGAAGATCTCCGGGAGTCGATTTTTGAGCCCTTTTTTACGAAGAAAAGCAGTGGTTTTGGTCTTGGACTTTCGATTGTAAAAGAGATTGTCGAAGCTCATAATGGACGGATAGAATATAAAAAGGGAAGGGAAGGAGGAGCTCGTTTCGAAATCTATTTACCAAATAGTACTTAGGGCTTATGGCTGATATTCTAATTGTAGACGACGACAACGCCTTTCGGTACGTTTTTTCTAAAACTGTCCACTCTTTAGGTTATTCCGTATTAGAAACGGCAGACCCCAATAAAGTCATGGAATTGGCAAAAGAAGTTAGTCTCATTTTTCTGGATTTAAAATTAAAAGAGCATGACGGTCTCATACTGCTTGAAAAGCTATGTAGTTCTAGTCAACATCCCCCAGTTGTTATATTGACAGCCTATTCAAGCAGTTTCAATACGATTGAGGCGATGAAAAGGGGAGCCTTTGACCATTTGAGTAAACCAATTAAAAGACAAGAGATTAAAGAAGTTATTGAAAGGGCCTTAAAAAGATCTTCCTTTTCCTCTTTTTCAATAAAACAGCCTGATGAGCCTGAGGAGCTTATAGGAGAGAGTCTACCAATGCGGCGCGTTCAAAAAACCATTGGATTTGCTGCTGCTTCCGATTGTCCTGTCCTAGTCGTTGGAGAGACAGGTACTGGAAAAGAATTAGTTGCAAAAGCTATTCATCGACACAGTTCGAGGGGAGTGGGACCGTTTATAGCAGTCAATTGTGCTGCAATTCCAGAAACGCTTTTTGAAAGCGAATTTTTTGGCCATCTCAAAGGCTCCTTCACGGGTGCACTACGAGATCGTAAAGGAAAATTTTTAGAAGCCTCTGGTGGCACCCTTTTCTTAGATGAGATTGCGGAAATGCCCCTAGCTATGCAAGCAAAGCTGTTGAGAGTCTTGTCAGAAAAAACCATAACTCCAATCGGTTCTGAAACGACCTATCCTGTTGATGTCCGCATCGTAGCTGCAACCAACAAAAATTTATTGGATCTTGTCTCTAAAGGAAAATTTCGGGAGGATTTGCTGTATCGTATTCAGGTTTTACAGATTGAACTTCCGGCTCTTCGAGAAAGAGGACCGGATGTTCTTTTGCTTGCTAATCATTTTCTTGAAAAACACTTTCCTGGTTCCTTCAAAAAATTAAGCGCAGCTGCAGAAAAAGCCGTTCTCGAATATTCCTGGCCTGGAAATGTTCGTCAGCTTGAAAATGTGATTCGCCGGGCAGGAATTATTGCTAGAGGACAGTCTATAGAGGTAGAGGATCTTGGCATTCCTATTGAAAAAGAGGCATTCGATGTGAGAGAGAAAGAAGATCTTTTACAATTAGATTTCTTTTCGGCCATTGCAAAGCTTGAAAAGCTTCTTATAGAAAAAGCTCTTGAGGAAAGTCAGGGCAATCGTGCTGAGGCGGCACGTCGGTTAAAAATTCATCGCAGTTTACTCTACCTTAAGATGAAAGAACATAGGATCGAAACATTGGAATAATCGACTGATTTTTGGTCATTGGTTCAATCGACCGACTTCTTTCTGTACAACAGACATTCTTTTCTATCGTATTGGTTACTTAGAAGAAGGGCTTGTTTTCTCTAAAAACATCATAAGGTCAAAAAATGGTATAAAACTTGCTAAATCCAAAAGCCCATGAAAAACATCCTTGATTTACCTCTTGGATTTTCTCTTTTCCAATTTTGCTTAAAATGGTGCTCCAATGGATTGGCTTACCACTATCCCATTCTTGTGAGAACCAAGAAAAAAGAAGCTGTTGTTTATATTTTATTTTTTCTTGCTTCCTTATTTTCATTCTCGCCATTTCTTCGATGCATTGGACTAACTATTGGTGAAGATGAAGGAGTATTATTAAAAGAAAATCCTGATAAAAAAGAAAGAAAAGAGAACGAAAAGAATTTAAGCGGATTTTTTGTTGCAGGTTTTGTTGGACCGCAATGGATCCGATCCTCAGGAGGGCATATTGAAGGAGGAAATTCCAAAGTTTTTTTGAATAATGATTTTAGCACCATTCTTTCTCCTACTTTTGGTTATTATTGGTACAATCCTGAAAAACTTGGTCATTTTAGTTTTACCCTTGAATTGACATCTGCTTACAATGGTTCATTGATTTCTGTTCATTCTGGATCACAATCTTATACTGTTTCAACAAACACAGGTCTAGTCTTCCTTTTGGAACTGTTGGGTATCGGCTTGGGCAGTGGGAACCTATTATTGGATTAGGGAGTGGAATTGGTATCTTGGCTCCACAGGGTGCAGGGATACAAATTGTTCCGACCGCCCTTATGGATGTGGGGATGCGTTATCATTGGACTGATAAATGGTCACTGCGGATTGAGTCTTTTTTTGGATGGCTCGGATCCTCTAGAGACTATGTTGGGAATAGGGAAATTAGTTCCATTCAATATTTTTCAAACAATATTGTGGTGGGAATAGGTTACGCTTTGGGTAATTTCTAGGAGATTGCTCTAAGCTTGTTTGTTTTTTTATCGGCTTAGACTGTTAGCGTAGCCTCAATGAGAGCGTCAAGAATCCAATGATTTTGGAGATGGCAAAAATAACAATAGTTACTGATAAATTGAAAAAGAAAAGCTGGTAATCGTAGCAGAGAGAAAATACGCCTTAGAAATGATACAAAAAGGAGATTTAAAAAAAGAAGGCCAAAGAAAGCTAAGTTAAAAAAGCAATAATTAGAAAAAAAATTGCGGGGGCTGGATTTGAACCAGCGACCTTCAGGTTATGAGCCTGACGAGCTACCGGGCTGCTCCACCCCGCGATGTCAAATATAATTGAAAAAAAGTTTATCACAAAAAGCAAGAGGAAATTTTTTCAATAAATCCTCAAGACATTTCGGCATCCTTTATTTTATTAAGGATCTGGTTTTTCGAAGTGACCCCAATTTGTTTCCCTTTGATCTGCCCTCCTTTAAAGATTAGAAGAGTCGGTATGGATTGAATTGAATATTGATAAGCTAAATTAGGTTCTTGATCCACATTTACTTTGACGAATTTAATTTTACCATCAAGCTCTTTGGCTAACTCATCAAGAACAGGACTTAGCATATGACAAGGACCACACCATTCAGCCCAAAAATCAACAACGACAACTTGAGGAGACTTTATAACTTCATTTTCAAATTCTTTTGAGGTTATACTCTTTATTAATTGTGAGGCCATTGTGTTTACTCCTTTTAAAATATATCATAATATGCTAATACAAAATAGGTGGCTGTCAAAAGACTCACAAGAGCTGATAATCCTAAAACAATCCTATTTGGCATGCCTATATTGGCGCTTTTTTTCTCCTTTTCCTCTTTTCGAGATTCTTTTCTTCTCTCCTCTTCTGGCTTTTTTAGTGAAGTCTGTTGTTCCTGCTTTTTATCCTTTCTTAAATGAGTCTCCCCATTACCAGCAGATTGCATTTCATGGGTCTTAATAGATTCAGTAGGAAAAGAAGCAAATGAGGAAGGATTTTCCTGCGTCGTGGAAAATTCTCTTTTTCCTGGTTGAGAAGTTTCTATAGGAGACAAATGCCTAGACTTCAATGAAGGAGGGCTACCAACATTACTATCTTGTTTGAAAGAAAAGGAAAAAGGCTCTTCTTTCTTTTTCTCTTTTTCCTCGGGTTTGAGAAACGAAAAAGGGGCATTGGGTTTTTGAAAGGGTTGTTGAGAAAGAGGATTAAGAGGGAAATTGCCTACTTTGAAAGAAGGCTTACCAAGCTCTGGATTTTTGTTCAACTCGCTAGGTTCGCTAGAAACTCCTTGGAAAGGACTGGGTGGTTGTGCCATTTGTTGAGAAAAGAAATAACCGGGAGGAAAGGGTAAAGGACTATGCAAAGAAGACTTTGGAATAAAAGGAACATGAAAATGGATGAAAGAACTTGTGCCAACGGATTCTGAATGAGGAGTATGTGGACTTTTTATAGGAAAAGGGGTAGAAGAGTGAGGAACTGAACTCGGAGAATGCGGAATGGGTTGTTTCTCTTTGGTCTCTATTGGATCGTTTGAGCTTGGCTTGCGGAAAGGAAAGTTCAAGGCCATAGGCATAGAGTGACATTTCTCCTCAAATTGGTCAAATGAAAAAAAAGAATCAAGTACTATAGGATTTATTAGTAACTAAGAGCTGTTTGCAGAGGAAGAGGAAGAGTAGGAGACTCCTTCTTGATTTTTCACCTTATCTAAAATACTTTTAAACTCTTCACCACTGAGAGTTTCTTTTTTCAACAGAATAGTTGTGACTTCTTGTAATTCTTTAAGGTGTTGCTGTAAAATAGACTTCGCCTTTTCATAATTTTCTTCAAGAATCTTTTCTATTTCTAATTCGATAATGCGGGCTGTTTCATTACTACATTCCTTCAGATAGGAACTATCAAGTCCTCCAAAGAGCGGCTGTGGGGGCACATAATGAGCAAGCCCTGATTTTTCTCCCATTCCATATAAACACACCATTTGTCGAGCAATCGTTGTCGCTACTTCTAGATCATTTTCGGCTCCAGTTGTAACATCTTTGTATATCAATTCTTCAGCGGCTCTTCCGCCCATTGCTACGCAAATGCGATCAAGCAGTTCAGATTTACTCAACAGATATTGCTGAGAAGCAGGAAGTTGTAAAGTATAACCAAGAGCAGCTCTGCCTCTAGGGACAATGCTAATCTTTCTTACTGGTTCAGCGTGCTCTAAATAAAAGGCAACAAGCGCATGACCCACTTCATGATAAGCAACTCTTTCCCTCTCTTTTTCAGAAAGTACGCGACTTTTTCTTTCCGGGCCTGCAATTACTTTTTCCATAGCTTCAAAGAGGTCCTTTTGTTCAATACACGTTGATTTTCTTCTTGCAGCTAGAAGAGCTGCCTCGTTAAGGAGATTGGCCAGATCGGCTCCTGAAAAACCCATGGTAGCCTGAGCGATTTCTTTGAAATTGATGTCTGAAGATAAAGGTTTTCCTCTAGCGTGAACTTTTAGGATTGCTTCTCTCCCATTGGCATCTGGTAGATCAACGACAACCTGTCTATCAAAACGGCCTGGACGCAAAAGGGCACGATCAAGAATTTCTGGTCTGTTGGTTGCAGCAAGAACGATTATTCCCTCGTTTGGATCGAAACCATCCATTTCAACAAGGAGTTGATTTAAAGTCTGTTCATGTTCATCCGATCCAACTTGAATTCTTATGCCTCTTTGTCTTCCAATGGCATCCAATTCGTCAATAAAAATTATACAAGGGGCTTTGGCTTTGGCTTGCCCGAAAAGATCTCGAACACGCGCCGCACCCACTCCCACAAACATTTCTACAAATTCACTACCACTAATAGAAAAAAAAGGCACTTTAGCCTCTCCGGCAACCGCTTTAGCTAACAATGTTTTACCCGTTCCTGGCGGTCCTACCAGCAACACTCCCTTGGGAATTTTTGCTCCTAGGGCCTTATATCGAGAGGGGTTTTTTAAAAAATCTACCACTTCTTGCAGCTCATACTTCGCTTCATCACATCCTGCCACATCGGCAAATGTTACCCCTGTACTTTCATCTACTAAGAGTCTTGCTCGGCTTTTCCCAATATTCAGCAGGGAATAACCGGCTCCACCTCCTCCAACAAACCTGGCAAGAGCAAACCAAACCAGAAAAAAAATAAGGATCGGTACGACCCACGAAAAAAGAATTTGTGACAGTAAACTAGGTTTGACGCTCCCATAGACAACTCCCGCAGCTTGCAAGCGTTTTACTAAATCTGGATCATCAACTCTTACCGTTGAAAAAAGCCCGATTTTTGGTGGTCTCCCTTTTTCTTCCGGTTTTGAAATCAGCATTTTTCCATAGATTTCATCTGGAGTAATTTTACATTCAATTATTTCTTTTTGATTTAGTTTGTTAAGGAATTCACTGTAAGGAATGGTCGAAACTGTAGCCTTATGAAGGCTCTCTTGCCATAACCACACGAGAAATAGAGCAATTCCAATCTGAACAAGAAATCTTAGATAAGGAAAAGGGGGTTCAGGCTCTTTTTGTGTGGGAAAGTTTTTTTTGGGAGGAGAAAGTTTCATTGCTGGAGTTGATTTAACTGAACTACATGAAGTATTTTGGAAAATATAAAATCTAAAAAGAAACTAATAAAGAAGTAATTCAAAAGGTTTTAAGAAAGAAAATATTTCTTCTGTTTTTCAGAAATAGGCATCTGGAGTTTGCTCATCACTGCCAGCATATCTTCCCAAACTTTTCTTTTATTTGCAAGAGAAGGGTTGTGGAGCAAATAGGAGGGATGATATGTAGCTATTAAGAACGCTCCATTAAAATCGATAAATTTTCCTCTAACTTCGCTAATTTTTATTCCTATTTTTCCTGTCAGCCCTTCATAAGCCGTAGCCCCAAGAGCCACAATCACCTTTGGATTAATTAACCGTATTTGAGATAACAAATAGGGTAGACAGGTGGCCATTTCTTCTGGAGTTGGTTTTCGATTTCCTTTTTGGCCTTTAGGGATGTCGGGGCGACATTTTAAGACATTCGCTATGTAGACTTGATCGCGACTTAATCCCATAGCTTTGATCATCTTTGTCAAAAGCTGACCAGCTGGACCAACAAAGGGTTCTCCCTGTTGATCTTCTTCTGCTCCAGGAGCTTCGCCCACAAACATCAATTTACTCGAAGGATTTCCTGAACCAAAGACAGTCTGAGTACGGAATGCCACAAGATGCTGGCAGCTTTGACAATTTTCTACCCTCTTCTTTAAAAGATTGAGCTCTTGTTCCACCTTTTCCTTTGGTATTATCTTCTGATAGCTGGTATGGAGAGAAGAGGAAAGATCCGATCGCTTATTTGTCTTCGAAATTTCTACGGATTGTTTGGTCTCTTTTTTTAGAGTCCTTGGGAAAAAGAGATGGGTATAGCCAAGGCTTTGAAGGATTTCTAGATATTTATAGATCAAAGTTTGGATCTTTCCATGGTTGATTTTTTCCATAAAAGAATTCTAATGCCTCTTTAAAATCTTGCGGGAAAGGAGCAAAAATTTCGATAATTTTTTCCTTTTTCGGATGCAAAAACTTTAATCCATAGGAATGAAGCAACATTGGAAATGCATATTTTCTAACGCCTTTCCCATACAATGGATCACCGATAATAGGATACCCAAGATGGGCGAGATGAACCCTAATCTGATGGGTTCTTCCAGAAATAGGCCGACATTTTAGCATTGAAGCTTCTGAAGAAGCATACAGAAGAGAAAATTGAGTTTCTGATTCCTTTCCTTTTGTCAAATGAACAGACATTTTTTTTCTATTTGTAGAATGCCTTTGTATGTTCGATTTATAGGTAAAGGATTGATAAGGAAACCTGTTCTTGCATAAGCAAATATATGTTTTTGTTATCTTTCTAGCAGCAAATTGCCAAAGAAGTGCTTTTAGAGCTCCTTCTGTTTTTGCAATAATCATTACTCCAGTGGTATCTTTGTCCAATCTATGGACAATTCCGGGACGATGAAGAGTAACACAAGGTAAAGAATTACCATAGTGGAAAAGTAGAGCGTTGACTATAGTCCCTGACCAGTGACCACATCCAGGATGGACGACTATACCTCTTTGTTTATTAATGACTAGAACTTCTTCATCCTCAAAAAGGATATCTATAGGGATATTCTCTGGACGAGGAGAAAATGTATTATCGTCCTCTTCCGCATCAAGAATTTCTATTTCTTCTAGGCCTCGAATCAAATAAGAAGGTTCAATGGGGGTACCATTTTTGAAACGAAGCGTCCCATTTAATATTTTTTTTTAATCTTGTTCCTCGATATTTTTAAAATCGAAGCTAAAAAGGTATCTATTCTTTGCCCCACTCCTTTTTCCATCTCTACTTTTGAAATCGACTGCTGTCGAATTTCCCCCATAAAACCTTCAGAATAGCAATTTAAATAGAATCTTTTTAAGATTCAGTCGACCTTCCTACTTCTATCTCCATGACATCGAGGTCTCCGTCATCTCCAATGGCTTCTACAGGGCAGCCTTCCTTAGCTTCCCTGCATTGTTCTTCTTCTTCGGGTGTCTGAGGCTGCTTATAAACGTAGGAATGGCCACCATCATCGTTTCTTTTGAAATTTGCAGGGGCCGTCTCCCTGCATAAATCACAATCTATACATTGCGTATCGACGTAATATTTTCCAAAAACGTTTCCTGGATATTTATTATTTCTATCAGCCATTTTAACCTCTATTATTCTCTACTTTCTATTTATACTTAATGTACTATTCCCGTCAAGCCCCAATAACGGTGACGAGATTTTTACGCTCCGACCTTTGCAAGGACCTCCATCGCTCCAGTCCCTGAATGGTCTCCGATTCAATCCGTTTTCACAGACGTCAATATTTTTAAAACAATTTTTCATTATGTCAAAGAGATATTAAGAAACAGTATGTTTGTAACAGAACCATTCTACGTTCTTTGAAAAATAGTTCCAATTTTTAGAAAATTTTATATATAGATCAAAAAAAAGGGACTAGAAAGGATGAAAAAAGAAAAAGAAGAGATTTTTTTTCATTTTTATTAGATACATCTTTAGACAATCCTTAAATATAAATAAAAGAAAACCCATTTTTAACAATGACCGTTTTTATAACAGGAACAGATACTGGGGTAGGAAAAACAGCCTTTAGCTATGAGCTTGTGAAATATTGGAGGGCAAAAGGATACAATGCCATTGGCTTAAAACCTATTTCTACTGGTGGAAGAGAGGATGCTATAAGGCTTTGGGAAGCATCCGATAAAAGAATCAGTTTAGATAACTTAAATCCCTTTTATTTTTCAGAGCCTATGGCTCCTGCGATTGCTGCAGAACTAGAAGGAAAAATCATCCATCTTATGGACGTGCAAAAAGCGATTACTCACATGGTGGAGGGCTTTAGTCATGTTGTTATTGAAGGGATAGGTGGATGGCTGACACCTATTTCACGAAAATGGCTTTTAAGAGAGCTCGTTCAAATCCTCCACTGTCCTGTTGTTATTGTTGCGCATACCCGACTCGGATATCTTAACCATACATTTCTAACAATCGAAAACATCCTAGCCGCAGATATTGCTATCAAGGGGCTTATATTGAACCAATATGCTTCTTTGGGCGTTGTTCCCATGGCGATAGAACTTATTGAAACAAGATATAATATCCCAATAGCCCTAATAGATGATTTTAGAAAAAGTCCCTTTTGTTGCCCTCAATGGTTAGAAGATGCTTCTTCTAATTCTTTATAACCGAAATACCTTTTTTCACGGATAATTTCCACTGCTCTTATTGGAACCAATTCTTTCCACCGAGGATCTCCCGACTTGATATATTCTGTAACTTCTTTTGGAGAAAAAGATTTAAGGGGTGGATTGATCGGGTGCAGGGGAACCAAATGATTCGATTCCAAAAGATAATTATAGATATGTTTGATTGAACCTTTTATCTCTAGATTTTCGGCTGTTATAAGCTTGGAGGTTTGAGGATCATAAGTTGGATAGACATAAAGTTTGATTTTCTTTTTAAAAAGTCTGCCCATGGCTTCCAGGATACCTCCTTCGACATAGGAATAGTATTTTTCGTTAAAAAGTTCTTGAAGGAGGGGAATTCCCAGAACCAGACCAATGAGATTTTTGGTAAAACGGTTCAGATAAGTCGAAATTTCATAGAATTCAGCGTAATTTGAAATTAGTACATGTTGTTTTAATGCACATAGTAGTTCAATTCTTTGGATAAAATTGTCTTTATCGATCGTTCCCATTTCGGTTAAAAGATTGCGAGTAGTAATCTCCATTATTTCTAGTTTAGGGACATCGGCAATTTCTGGTTCCTGTAGAAATTTAGCTCTAGCCACTTCCATCATTTCCATATTGAGATTTGTCACAGGTTCAAACCTTCCCCTTTCAATCAATATAGCTTTTTTGTAGAGAAGATCCGAAGGCTGAACAGCTTTTCCATTAGGGGTAAACAGAATCACTGGAGTGAGCCCAGAAACTAGGAGTTGTAAGTTCAACAATCTTAAGTCAATTTTTTCAAATAAATGCCCTGCGGTATCGATTAAATCGACTTCAATTTTCCCTGGAGCAATATTGTCCATCAAAGATTCTATTAAAAGCACTAGATCTTGATTGTAATAAAAGGCTCCATAGATCAAATTGACTCCTAAAATCCCGAGTGTTTCTTGCTGTTGAAGTCTTTCCTGCTCAAGAAATCGAACATGGATGATAACATCATTCCATTTTCCCATTGGATTGTCTTGAAATCTAATTCCCATCCAACCATGACAATCCATTCGTTGTTGATATCCCTGAATGGTAACGGTATCCGCAAAGACAAAAAATTGTGTGTTTTTTCCTCGCTTAACCTCTAGTCTGTCGATTAAAAGGTCATATTCATGGTCTAACATTCTTGAAAGCCTTTCTTGACAGACGTATCTTTCAGTAGGCCCATATATGGCGTCGCTGACTGTCATGTCATAAGCAGAAATGCTTTTAGCAACCGTTCCAGCAGCTCCTCCAACTTTGAAAAACCAGCGGACAACTTCTTGTCCTCCACCAATTTCAGCAAACGTTCCATATTTTTGGGAATCAAGATTGATTTGTAGTGCCTTTTGATGAGTGGTTAAGGTTGTTTTATCCATGCGATAGAATAATCTACTCGCTCATAGGAAAATTCAAAAACTATTGCGAGTATTGACTTCTTGTATTTCTGTGACTTGTCATATTCAAGAAAAAATCGTAGATATGAGCATCATGTACCTTAAAGAAAAACAAAGGGATTATTTTGGAACAGCTCTCTCTATAGAAGAATTAGATGCCAATCCTTTACGACAGTTCATCAAATGGTACGAGGTTGCCCTAGAAACCGAACCCTTTGAACCAAATGCTGTAGCGTTAGCTACTTCCAATAATCAAGGGGAAACTAAAGTTCGCTTTGTTTTAATCAAAGCTATTGATGACAAAGGCTTTCTTTTTTTTACAAACTACTCAAGCATCAAAGGCAAACATCTTGAAGAAAACCCAAAAGCCTCTTTTGCTTGTTATTGGCCAACTCTTTATAGACAAATTTGTGTCAGTGGCACCTGTGAAAAAACTAGCTATGAATTGTCCCTTCGTTATTTCCGAACGAGACCTTTCTTAAGCCAAATTTCTGCCTATACTTCTCCACAAAGTCAACCCATTCCATCTGATAGAACCTATATGGAAACTCTTTTCGATCAAAATAAAGCCAAATACGCATCCCTAACCGTTCCTATGCCTGACAACTGGGGAGGATATCGACTAATTCCAGAAAAAGTAGAATTTTGGCAAGGCAGAGAAAATCGTTTCCATGACCGTTTTCTTTATTCCAAAGAAGCTTCGGGCCAATGGAAAATTGAACGTCTGGCTCCTTAGCAGATAATGAAAAGAAATTTTATTTTATGATTGACAAAAATTTTTATCTTAAGTTCTTCTATAAGAAAGAACTTTAACAATTAACCCATATGGATAAGTAAAACAAGTTAACTAACAAAGGCATTACTCTATATGAAAAAACAATTTTACAAAGCTATTGTTCTAGGAATTTCCTCTCTTTTTTTCTCATCTTCTCTTTTTGCTCAAGATATAATGAAAGATGGAAAGAAGTTTTATGAAATGAATTGTGCTGCTTGCCATCAACCGACAGGTACGGGTGTGCCTGGGGTTTACCCTCCTTTAGCCGGTTCAAAACTCGTTAATGGGGGATCAAAAAGAGTTGTTGCTATTATTTTAAATGGCTTGCAAGGGCCCTTTAAGGTCGATGGCACTCAATACAACGGAGTGATGCAACCCTGGAAAGCCATATTATCCGACGATCGGATTGCTGCGGTGGCAACCTACATTAGACAATCATGGGGAAACAAAGGAACTCCAGTAACGGTTGAACAAGTCAAAGCTGCTAGAGAAGAATATAAAAGTCGAACAGCTCCTTTGAGTGAAGCAGACGTTAATGCTATCCCTGATGAGGATATAAAGCCTTAAAAACGATTCTTTAGAGAGAGTATTGCTTAGATGGAAGCAAGCAATAGGAGTGGGGAAGTTGCGGGTCGAATCGTTAAGCCCTAGTTAAAAACTAGGGCTTTTGTAGTGTGAAAACAGAAATGGTAGAATAAACTAAAGTCTTTGAATTGGGAAGGCTATTGTTGGCTTCGAGTTCTAATAACTCTGCTCTGTAGGAGAGCTCAAGGTTAGAGTACTAGATTTTCTTTTCTCATCCAATCTATTTTATCGATCTATACCACGCATACCATTCTACTTTAAATTTCTCGTCGATTTTCCAAACATTTTCAAATTGCCACCGCACTTTTCCTTTTTCTAATTGATATCCTTTTGGATATATAGAGAAAAAGCTCCCATAGATCCATTGCAGATAGAAAGGAGAATTTGTTTTACCAATCGCTGGGATTGACCGAGCGATCCCTGAAAGATCAAAAGTAAATGAAATTTCATTGAAGGGGGGAGAACCACTACCAGTAACTCCAACATTGTTTATATACTCGAAAGAATCTTTAGTAGCAGAGGTAGCCAATACAAGAAACTCAGCCTGCAAAAGCGTTTTCACTGTTTTATTTTTAGGCCAATAGATATCTGCTGCCCAAAAATATTGACAGTTGTGTTTTGTTTTTACATAGAACCAATTCCACTGGCTGATCTGTTTTCGAATGATAGGAACAGTGACTCCGTCAACCCAATATTTCATCCACAAAGCAGGAAATCTTGGATCCTCTTCAAAAATTGGAACATTCTTTTCCCAATGCTCATAATCATAGGTATGCACCTCGTATTGTTGAGTAAAAATCACATGAGCTTGTAAAGTTCCAGGTTGGTTTGGACTGGGTAAAAGAATAAGTTGAGCGTAACTGTCCAATCGACTCTTGTGAAAAGATTTTTCTAAGGTCTGTTCAAAGGCTTTACAACAAAAACATAAAAAAAATAAAGAAATTAAAGATAGGATCTCCTTTTGAACAATCATTAAAAAGAATATTTTCCATATGTTACGATTTTCTTCTCTGCTCTTTTGGATGATTCATTTTTATTTTAAGTGTTTTAAGCTTTTTGAGTTCTTGCTTTGATTTCACTGCCAAAGGCCCTTTTGATCTGTTTGATTTAATGCTGTGTGAAAGGCCATGAGCGGTTGTATGCAATTTAGCTTTAAAGACTCCATTGTTTTCAACTGATTTAAGATCATTCACTCTTCGATTCTTTTTCTGAGTATAAAGAGAAGGCAAAGAATTTTTTATTCCACTTTCTTCTCTTTTAACTTCAAAGATCTTCTCTTTGGTTAGAAGCTTGTACCCATTAGCCTGTGAGGCTGTTTTAGCCATTAAAATAGGATCGGTAGCATAAAAAACTGCACTCACTCTGCCTTCTACTGATTTTTTGGGGATGTAATTGCATTTTGCTCGTTGAGCCATAGCCACAAGAAAATCGTTTAGAGACATATCAAAAATCACGTATGGTTTATCATCATCAAGAGAATTATGTTGCAGCATTTCCTCTCCAGAGGTTAAATCTCTTTTTTTAAATCCAATATCGATATCCAAAGCGTTAGAAGAAAATGCTGATTCTTGAGGCTCTTGAGCAAGACAAAAGGAAAGATAAAAATAAGAAATCACAAAAATCTTAAGACTAGCTCTTTTCATGTTGTTGGAAAATATTAGAAAATGCGTATTAGGGGTTATCTTTTCAAAGAATTATAAATCTGGATCTCTCCATAGACACCCTGTTCATCCATCACAACCCTTGGCCAGGGGATTCTTACTTCTACTCCAGCTTGATCTTGCAGAACAAGAACGTTGCTTTCGATAGAAAGAACTTTAATTTTTTGCAATTGATTTAAGGTTCTTAACAAAAACACATCTCCAGGATGAAACACTCGGTTTCCAATGATAACTTCCTTGCCTTCTTGAAATCCTCGAATCGGGATACTTGAAGCAAGATCAGCTAGGGAATCCTTTGGATTATCCGCTGATGATCCAGTTAAAAATGTTCCTTGAACAGGAAGGCCAAAAGCATCAATGCCATTCGCAGGGAGAGGAACAGGTTTTCTGGTAGTCAAAGAAGAAATATTTGAATGGGAAATTGCATCACAGAATTGATCGTATTGCGAGTCATAGGTCTCGATGGGGTCCGTTTTCCTTATTAGCATTTTTCCTTCATCCAGTGTCTTCACTAATAAGAGAATAAAAGCGCCTAAAGGCATTAAAAATATTAAGGGATGGGCTGATAAAAATCTCCAAATAGGCAGTGGCAATTTAGGAATTAGGGAATGTGGGTCAGTGTGCTCTTGATTATTTTTTAAGAGAAGGAAAAGGTGAAAGAAGCTGAATTTTCTCATTGGTTTTCTCCATGGGTTTTAATGGATTCATTTTTGATGGCGATTGTTCAAAACCATTGCGTTTGTAAATAAACTCACAGTTTAGAGCTCCAGCATTCTGATTAATAGAAGGAGGAGTCAGTAAAATCGATACTGGAGTAAAATCAGGAAGTTCTTCGGAGCAAAATTCTAAAAACTGAACTACAGCTCCAGATCTTGCTTCGGCTCTAATGCCAATCCCCATAGGGTCATGAAAAATGCTTAATAGCCTAAAATCGTTTCTTTGCCTTTGAAAACGAGACAGAACATCAATCAATATGGCTTCTGTGCTCTGCTTTATCCTTGATTCATACCATATTTTAGAATCTCTAGCCTTTTTTTCTTGTGTAAAAACTCTATGAATATAATTTTCTGCTTGTTCATATTCCTTTTCCATCCTCAGCTTTTTGCGTGCTTCCTGTTGAACATAGCCAATGAGCACCTCAGAAAAAACCCAAGCCAGACCCAATAGACAAATAAAAAAAGAAACTCTCAGAATAAAATTTTTCATCGCAGATCTTCTTTAGAAAGAAAGCAAGTCAAAGTCGCTCTTATCTGCTCCTTTTTTTCTTTGGGCAGTTCAATATTGGAAAATTCGAATTTTATTTTTTTCCCCACACTCTTTTCAAAAGCCAGAGAAACAAGAGCACAGTAAAAACCTAAAGTTTCCATGCTATTTGGATCTTCAGAACGAACCTTCAGGGTGCACTTAATCCTACGAGAAGTATCAAGCAATTCCATGTGGAATTGCTCAATCTGTAGTCCAGGAACTGATGAAAAACAGACAGCAGCAACAAGATTAGCCGGATAGATTTCGTTAATAATCTCTTTGTGAAATCTATCATTCCACAACAGCAGCTTTTCAATGTTTTCTTTTTCATGTAGAATTTTTTCTTCTTCTTTGAAATTGGCCTTCCAAGGATAATTTTTCAAAATCGTAAAGAGTTGAATAATTCGATACAAAAAGATCGTTGATAAAATGATTAGAAATAAGTAACCGACAATATTTTCGATTCCTTTCCATCTATTATTTTTAGTTCCGATCGAAGTCGTTTTGTTCTGCTCTCTTCCCATGGAAAGCAAAAAATTATTTTCTTTCGTTTTATTCTCCCTATCTATCGGTTTCATTTGATTCATCTTTGTTGTATGGCGATTAGTTTTAACTCTTCAATTTTTGGGTAAATAGAGGTTGCTTAAGGTAAGCCAATATTTTCCTTCTGAATAAAAAACGACACCGGTTGCTGGAACAAAAGAGGATTTGGAATTTAACCGAATAGCCTCCACAATATATCTCGGAGGCAACGTTTGAGGAAAAACTCTTTTAGCTCGAACTTCAGTTCCTATCGGTAAAAGCATTCTATTTGCATAGACGAGCGGAGTTGAAAGCGTAAAACCTTCTTTCGATGGAACAACCCTTAATTGGGAGGCAGAAAGCAGATAATCAATCTTTTGGCATTCTATGTTTTGAGGAAAACTCGGCAAATAAGAAGACTGAATAGAGCATCCTGTATAAAAGAGATTAAAGAAAAAAAATAAACTCAATCGGTTGATTGTTATTTTTCCCATCTCTTTTTTATTAGGTCCGTTCAAATTGAAAAATGGCCGACCTATTTAATAAAAAGAAAATTTTATAATGGAAAAAAATTACATTCTTTCTAATAAATCAGATAAATGCTCTCTTTTTCAAAGATGGCTTATTAGTGGTTTTGAATTAGCTTTGCTTTTTTCTCTTTGTGCCAAGATTTTCAATAGACTAACATTACTTTTCGTTTTTCCTTTCTGTTATTTCTGTTGGTGTGTTTTCTGGGAATGGAAAATTCAAAGTCGACCTTTCCATTGGATCATGGGACAAAGAATTATAACTGAAAATAAAATGGATTTGAAACGTGCTGTTTATCGAGGTCTATTACGATTATTTTTTCCTTTTATTTTTTTAGGATTTTCAAAAGTAAGCTTACTGGACCTATTAAGCCGATGTCGATGGAGCAAAAAGAGGTTAATTTTGAAAACTGACAGCTGTTTAAAAGATGCCTCGAAAATGATTCATGCTTTTTTCCTTTGCTCTAAACTATTCTGCAGCTTATGGGAAAAATGGCTTATGACATTTCTATCAGCTATTTCCTGCTTCATCAGCCGGCATCGGCCATGCAAACCGCAAGACTCGCAACCTCCAAGTTCATAGAAGTCACTGCCCGTCTATCAGCGGTAGCAAGCTATAATTAAAAACCTATCTACTCATTTTGTTCATCGTTTGGTGAGTAATTGCCAACCCTTACAGAAAGAATTTGATCTATAATTTTTATTTCCCGAATCCGATTTTCTTTTGTTTTTGCTAATTCTTCATTGGAAAGCCTATATAAATCCGAAACCTGGTTTAAACGACTCTCCGAACGCATCTTATGAATGTCTTTAAGGAGCTGATCCCGACTTTTTTCCATTTCAAAACAAAGATTTTGTAATTCTTCAACTTTTTTTTCAGCTTTGTCTTTACTTTCGGAATACTCTAAAAGGCAGCTTTTAAGATTCTGTATTTCATTTTGCTGTTCTAGAATAAAATTTTCAACGACTTTTAATTCTTCATGCCATGGACACCATGTTTCCAAATTATCCTTGGAAATGAACTGTAATGCTTCTTTAGGAATAATATAAATGTTTCTTGCAATAGATCTTATGGATCTGTGTGAGACTCCAGGAATTACTAAAAAACCAGGATCATTTTTTAAGATGACCAATAGTTCAAAAAAGGAATGTATACTTTCTTTCTTTTCTTCTTCTACTGCTACGGCTTTTTCTGACGCTAGACGTTGTGCCCATGCAAGGCCGATATAAATGATGTAAAAAAAGAGGGAAGCATTTGATAAAATATATCCGAAGGATTCTAAAGAATAGGAGAAGGAGTAATAAGGAAAAAGAAAACTAAATTTATTAAGACTTGCAAACAGGGCTATCCAAAGGAAAGCAAGAAGGTTCTTATTTTTAAAATTTTGTTTAAGAAGGCTATGAAGCCAAATAGGCAAAAAAATAAATGTGTAAGAAAAATTCCATGGAAAATGCAATGGAAAGGGATTTAATGGAGGAGTTCTGAAAAAATAAAGGAGCAATCCATAAATCAATAAAGGATAAATCGTATCCATCTTAAATTTCTTTATTGAAGTTTTGTAAAAAAAAATCTTTTATATGCTCTTTCCAAGTTTAAAAAGCAACCAGTAACGATGAAAAATAGTCTAATCAGCAATTAGTAAAACCATGAGAGGAAAAGTTGGACAATTTCTCTTTGATGCAATGATGACACTTCTCATTGCTATAGCCATAGACCGGTTCTGTCCAGAGCCATTGCGAGGTTGGTGCAGAAACGGATGGCAGATTATAGGGAACGCTATGGAAGAAGTCGTACATTGGATCGGAAGGCTATTTCATTGATTTTTTGAACTTTCCCTCCCTTTTTCTATTCCTACTAATAATCTTTTGAGGGAAAGTTTTTGGCGGCAATTAAATGCTTCTATTCCTAAAAAATACCGATCGTTTTGTATTTCCCATACAGGATAAAAATACTTTAAAACTAAAACAGATTTAATGTCATTGGGCGCGTTTTCAATGATTTGAATCCACTCTTTTTTAATTCTTCATTATCCGATGATTGTTGCATACCGTTTGGTCCAGCAATAATGGTATGCAATTGATCACCCTCATTATTGATTGGAGCATCCAAACTAACTATTTGCGGATTATTAATATTGTTTTCTGGATCTTCTAAATTGAGGTTCTTTTGAGAAGAATTTTTCTTTTTTAGATAAGAACTAATCTGAACTGTTTTAGATTTTAATGCTTCGGCGGCAATTTCATTTTTGATCCAGTATAAGGCATAGTTTGGAAATGGATTTTGTGAAGAAGGATTGTACCTTTCTAAGGCTCTGTAAAAGCCAATAATTCCATCACTAAAGACCGCCTCTTTAATATTTAGGTTGTTCGTTTTGACAACCCTGTGGATCAACTCAATACCGTTTATAATCAATGGTTCCGTTGCTTCAGCTAATGTTTGCCTTTTTCTTTTCCATATTATAGCTTCTTTCCCATTGTCTTTTTCAGCTTCCTCTCTGAGGTTGTTCCACCATATGATGTTCAATCGTAATTTATCTAGCACTGCTAATACTTTTTCGTCCATGTAGTTATGTTTGGATCGAAGTAAAGAAATTAAAAAAACTACTTCTTTGGCATTAATTCTCTTTTGTTTAGAAGGTTCATGAAGATGAATAATCTTCTCAATAAGAATTTTCTTTATAGATGGAATCTGAAGTAAAGATAGTTTTTCTTCATGCAAAGCCATTTGGAATTTTTTGATCGATTCTCTCCAATCTATTTCCTTTTTGACCCATTGTGCTTTATTTTTCATAAGACTTTTCTTTTTTTATTCCTTCCTTATTCTTCGCTAAGTGAAAAAGCAGGTTTGAAGGGATGATTTTTAAACGATTAAGGTTCTGAGATATAATTTCTAAATGTTTGCTTTCTTTGCCTTCGATATCTGCCATTTCTTTCTTAAAAAGAGAATTTTTTTCTTTTAAGAATAGCTCATATAAAATTTTTTTTGTTCTATAACTAAAGATAAACTTCTCTTTGGTTGAAGAATAATTGCCAGTTCTTGATTCTAAAAAATCTTTTAATGTCCAATAAAAAATGGCAAAGGCTCTTGCGTAAGGATCTTTAATTTCGTTATTTGAGACGGCAGCTAAATAATTATCAAAAAAGTTGTTTATTCCTCCAACTACCTCTCCACAAAACAGATCCAACGATTGCAACAAACGGCCATTATTTTGAGCAGGTTGAGCTTTTTCTGCTTTTGTGTCAAAAAATTTAAGAATGTATTGGCTTACAGGAATTGGAGCTATGGGTTGAATATATTCAAGAAGAATTTCGCCTTTTCCATTAGCAATGATTCTTCCTCTTGAATCCGTTTTTGCTTTATAATAGCCTTTAGAGGCAAAAGGAGAAGGATCTTTATCATTGTCTTTTTTTATAGAAGAAAAAAAAGAGAGATACTGTAATATTTTTTCATATTTTTCAGCATATATGTTGGAAAGTCCTTGAAAAAGATCTCCAAGCTCTTTTCGTTCTTGATCAGATAAAGAACTACGCACTTTTTGTGAAAAGCTTTTTATCCATTTTAACGTTCCTTTATCCAAAAAGAGTACTTCATCCGAAGATGCTGGAACTGATCGTGTTTTTTTCTGATTCTTCTCTTTGGCTGAATCATTTATAAAACGAAGATTTTCTTCCCATCGTTCGTTTGTACAAATGTCATATAGCATCGAACAAAGAAGAGCCTTTTCTTTGATGTCAAAAGCAGCATTTTTTTGTTGTCTTAATACCTGTTCTGGGTTGTTTCTAAGGTATTTATTTTTCCGAACAATATTTTGTACTTTTAAAATTTCCTCATAATTGAGAGAATGGAGAGGAAGCCATAAAAATCTGTCTTTTTCCTTGCCAGTAATTAATTCAATCTCTTTTTTATCTAAAAGAGCAAATCCATTAAGTTCTATCATAAAATCTGAAGTGTGTGTTTAATCGATTTTATCTTTCAATGGATCTTTTAATTTTTTCTGGAAAAGAAATGGGCATTTGAAAAGATTTAGTACTCTCTTTTTGTTCCTTTGGTATGTTTTGATCTTTTGTTAATGTTATTGCTTTAAGGTTTCTTAGATGATCTAAAATATGTAAACCTGGTTGATATAGCGGAAGACTTTCTTGAATATTCTTAAAAGAAACATATTCAAAGCTGAATGGCTTCATACCTATATTATAGGTTGCAATGAAAAAAAGTGTGGATCCTTTTTATTCCTTATCTAAAGAAGACTATGTTTCAAGTTTGATACTTCCAGAAGACTATATTATTACGGATATTGCCGCTATAAGAGTGGTAGAATGTGCAGTCCATGCAATGGGAGAGGGGACTGCGCTTTCTGCAGTGTTGTTGGATGGTCCTCCTGGTATTGGAAAAACATTTTTGGGTAAGGCAATTGCTAAAGCCATTGGGGCAAGACATATGTTGTTTCAATTTTTTCCTGGATGTGGAAAAGAAGAACTTCTGCGAGATAAATCCATCGATGGAACACTTGTTCCTGGTATCATTCCTCTGGCTATAACTTCTTCTATAGAAAACAAAACGGTACTCATTCTCAACGAACTAGATAAAGCCGATGTTTCCGTTGACAGTTTTTTACTCGATTTTATTAACGAATCTCAAATATTTGTCCCTCAGTTGGGAGGCGAATTGAAGGCTAACAATACTAACCTTTTAATTGTAATCACAAAAAATGATCTACGTGATGCTACGGAAGCTTTGTTAAGAAGATGTCGGGTTATCTATATGAACTGGCCAACTGTTGAAATGGAAACAAAACTCATAAGAATGCACAATCCATGGGCTTCTGAAAAATTTTGTGAAATCTTTATAAATGCAGCCAATCAATTGCGAAGACATCCTGGTGTAAAGAAAAAACCTTCCCCTCCAGAGCTTGTTCGATTGATAAGCGATTGTTGGCGCATTCGCAATCAAAATATGACTCTTTTAGAATGGAGTCAATTTTTGCTCACAGGGCTTCTTCCTTTACCTCAAGATAGAAAGTATCTAGATCAAAACCCTATGGCTTTAGCATCCGAAGTGAGAAATCTCCTTTCAGAAATTAAAAATCTTTGCAGAATCCACTTTAATGGAATACGTGAATAAAAACTTTTTTCTTGTATAAAAAGCGTTCGATGGCGCATGCGACTTTAAAAAAAATAGACTTATCTGTTCATGCCTCTATCCTCTGTTGGTGAAATACCCACCTAAGACCTTCGTTTCCATTCTCCTAAAAGAGTCTTTAAGGGCATGCACAGCTGCCTACTGCGCTAGGGGCGTCCCCTCGTACAGTAATGCTACTAGAAAAGCACTCCGTCTTGCTTCGCCTCAAGTAGCGTCAGCGCATCGTGTGCTAGTTCAACCAACAGCAGCAGACACCACGTTGAAATAAAAGACAAGGACCGTCTCGCCCCCAGCCTATCCTTCCTCGCCATCAACGGAATGGCTTGTCGTGCACCATGTCAAATTCTTGTAAGAATTTTTTTCATTGGGAAAGATAGCGTTTAGCATTGTAGAGTTGTTTAGGTTTCTCCTGGTGAAGGAATTTGACTTTGTATTTCATTTAAATAATGGGAGGCGGCTTGTCCAGCTTCCAGAGCGGCTTTTTCTCTCATCATGTCAATGACATGCAACCGATCTAGAAGCAACTGATACCGAGTTTGTCTATAATTTTCTATATTGTTTTTCAGTTTTTCTAAAAACTGCTGTTGGTTATTGATTTGATTTGTTACCATAACCTCTAGCTGAGAAATTTGTGGAATGGCCAAAAGATAATTTTGTTGGCATTGCTCTCTGAGAGATTTGAGATCAGTTTGGAGTTGGGTTAATTTTTGTATGACATTCACTGTATCTTGATAGAGTTGAGCATCTAATCTTTCTACTGCAACATTTTGCTGTAGTCGAGCGGTATTTGCCTGTATTAATATCATATAAGATTGATAAGATTGTGGACTTATTCCTGTAACTAGAGTGCCTGATCCCCAACTTGGATTAAGTAGTTGAACTGGGAGGACTAGCATATTTTCTGAGTTATTTTCTTTTCTATGTGAGATCTCAATTGGCCTTTCGCTATCCGTTTGCTGTGCGCTTCTTATCGATAGCAGAGAAGCATAAGGGAAAACGGTTTTATCCAATCTATTAGATGCAAAGAGTAGGACAGGTTCGCCTGGTTTTGTTTTTAGAGTAAATTGTATTATTTGCTTTTGATACTTTTTGGTAAATTGATACAAAAAATTCGGCTGTTTCCTTAAATTGGATCGAATTAAATAATCTTCTACAGCCCCGAACGCACCTGCAGAATATATTTCCGAAAGATTTGGGCTTAGGCCATAGATATTCGACTGATTGATTCCGTTGACAGGACTATAAAGTCCATTGAGGGAACTGCTATTCATCCAGAAAAGAAGCTGTTGCAAGGCATTTCCTCCCCATATTACAGCTTGATATAAAGGATCATTTGGGGATGATGATCTAATCAAGGCGTTAGATCCCAATACCATGGCATTGCCTAAAATGCTAGGCAAAACAGATCCCAAATTTATTTGACCATTAAGCCCATTCCCTGATGAGAGCTGATTGCCAAGAATTCCCCAGCTTAGTGGACCTGATAAATTCATCAATCCACCAATATTGCTAAATAGAGGATTGGAACCCATGTACATTGGAAAGAAATTCATCGCCATATAACCTAACCCTCCGACCATTGTTCCTAAATTACTTCCTCCCATAAATTGTTGAGCAAGAGAACTGCCTACCCCGAATTGTTGGGGGGAAAGAGAAGTCAACATAAAAGGTGGGAAAGCATCCAATCCAATGGGAAGACCTGACAATCCCATGATATTCCCTATATAGCCCAGACCCATGCCATTAAAATTATTACCGTCAAATTGAAGACCATAAGGCAGTTGAGTGAGCATTCCATTTAAAGATTGAGATTGAGATATCGATGTGTTTAAAAAGTTTGAGCCAGAATTTGGATCATTGTATGGATTTTGGGGAACATGGACCTGAGAGACAGCATTCTCATAATTTCCAATTGAAGTAAGAGAAGCAAGTTGTTGACTTAATTGTTTTGTTCCAGAGATCATTTGATCAATATGTTGAACATGCTCATCATTATCTCGGAGGATGTTTTGAATGTCTTGAAGCCTATTTACGATATAGTTCATTGCATCGGCTGCACTCCCAGAAAATCCAGTCACATCAACAGGATATCCCCCTCCAGAAGTAACAGGAGGAGCTGAAGGAGCCTGTGAATAATTTTGAATGGGAGGAATGATGGGTGAGGAGTCAGAAAAAAGCGGAAACTGCATGCATAATATGAGAAAGAACTGTAAAATAATTCTTTTTTTTAGTGATCCCTTTTTCATTTTCTCGCCTCCATTGGAATTTTCTTTTGTTTATCAATCTGCTCCAGCCTAAACTTCTTATTGACAAAATCTTTTGGTAACCTGTCAAAGACGACAAAGCGAAAGTTTCTTTTTTCCCAGATGGAATAAAGATGTTGGCAACTAGCACTCAATTTTTTACAACACTCCAACAGCTCGTTTTTCAATGGATGCAATGAACTTTTAATAAATTCAATGGAATGATTGCCAATTTCCTTTTTTTCTATAGGCATAGATAAAATAACAGTGCCAGGTTTTTTGGGATTATCGATGATAAACCATTCTTCCCATGCTTCAGGAGCTTCGTCATACATTTGAGCCCATAAAGGATATTCTCCATCTAAAAGACTAAGAAAAAAATTCCGATCTATGATAATGGCAGGAAAAGAAGGCTCATTATTTGAATTTTTTGGAATCTCTTTGCCTAATCTTTGATAAAAATAGGCTTCAAAAAGAATAGCTCTTAATGACAGAGAAGAGGATTCTAACTCTTCATTAAAATGAATTCCTAAGTCCTCTGGAAAAACAATTTTAGAAAGCTCTGTCTCTTCCTTTTCTTCTGCATACTCTTTCTCTTTCCAATTACCAACAATTTTTTTACTCATTTTCTATGGCCTCCAATTTCTTTAAATCCATTTTCGATCATTGTAGAGCAGTCATTTAAAACTACGTCTAAAAAGCTTCCCATCTGATTTAATGACTTACTGCTTAGAGAAAAAAGGCCGCGTACCAAAAAATGAAGGACATCCGATGTTGTCTTGTTTTTAAAATAGAATAAAGAGAGGAAAAGAGGGAAAGAAAGAAAGCTAAAGAGAAAAGGTGAAGCATTTTTCCATTGTTTCATATTCATAGTAGAAGAGTAAATCGATAGATACAAATGAAGAACAGATCTTCACATTCCTTTTTTTGCTCTAATTATGTCTGTAAATTTTTGTTTTAATTCAGCTTGAAACTCTCCTTCTTTAACCATCTGCCATATCCTTTTCGGTGTGCCTATAAAACGTGAATAAAGATTAGATAATCCCAAAAAAAGAAAGGATAGTAGGGCAACTTCGAAAAGAAAAACAACTAGATCAGCCTCTCGCCGAGAGTGTAGAAGCATATAGAGAAGAGCTATTGGAAAAGCTTCCAGAAGTTCCCAAAAATTAAGCTTATCGGTAGAAAATAATAGATGATCCCCTGTAACGGTCATAACACCACAGATCAAACAAAGCATTAGTAATCCGATGATATGCAGATTATTATTGTTTACAGGAGGCTGCGGATTAGTCACATGATCAAGCATAACATTCCTTTCTATCTAGGGATAAGATGAAGCAGAAATTGAACTCTTTTTATGCTTTTCTTCCCAAACCGAGGGTGAAGTTTCACAATGGCTTCTCCATCTTTAAGTCTAGAAAAGATATAAGGAGGGTAAATCGGCTCTTTGCGAAATTGAATTTGGAAATCTTGATGGGCGATAGGTTTTGATAAATCAAAAAGAATTTCTTGTGTTCCTCTATACAGATAACCGTCACTTCTTTCAATTTCCCCAAAAAGCCTAGAGGCATAATCATTGGTTTCCATATGAGGATTTCTTAAAAAAATGATCGTTGCTGTATTGGTTAGAATGGCTTCTATTTCAGATTTAATCATTCGGGATTCCAACACAGCTAAAGATTGAAAAGAAATAATACAACCACATTTATATTCCCTTGCCTTATCAAAAAAACCTCTTTCTCCAGTCCAATCTCCTGTGGTTGCCACGGTAGCAAATTCATCGCAGAGATAAATTACAGGCCTTTGTTGGTTAATTGGTCTGCCATCAATTTTTAGTTGCTTTCTTGAAAGGACTGACCGAAAAAAATCGAGTTTTAATAGTATGCTTGCCACTTTTGCCGCATTTCTCCATCTAGAAAAATTCATATCCAATACAAGGATCTTTCCCTGATCAATGATATCTGCAAAATTGAGGTTTCCTTTGGGACTTACCATTCGATCAAAAGGCGGCTGAGTCATCAGTGATGTGAGAACCGAAACAGTCATACCGATGGAACCTGAGGTTCTTTCATTGGCAATATTTAGATATTCACCTTTGAAATAAAGGTAAACTTCATCGGAATAGGGATCTTTACCATAATGATGGAGGATTTTTTCGTAGGAACTTAACCACTTTTGCAAAGGGCCATATTCAGGAGCAGGGATTTCAATATTGTTTATCAAATTAGATAAGGCCAATAATTGATCAATCTCATCAATAAGACTTAGGCAGCTTTCCCAAAGTTCAAGGTTGGGAAGAACCCCAAATTTAAAAGATTTTAAAAGTTTTTTTAGTCGATCTGTTAGTTCCGAGCACACTAGAAGAAGATTGTTGTGAAACTCATCATTTTGAGAATAAGAAAAAAAAGCAGCACGAAAAGAACGCAAACCATTAAATAAGGAAAGGATGCTAGAAGAACCAAAATGCGATTTCGAAGCTTGCTCCCCATTTAAATATTTTAAAATTTTTTCTGTTTCAATTTTCTTCCATAGTCTCTTTTCCCTCTCTTCTTCATTTTCATTTTCCGGCGCATTTTTACTTGCAACATATATGTCTTTAATTTTCTTTTTCCATTCTTGGATCAGGTTTTCGATCCTGTTGATAAGACGATTGATTTTTTCCAATCCCTGAAAAATTTTCTCTTTATTCTCTCTTAAAACACTTTCCACTGAAGATATTTGGCTTTGGTTTGCAGGCTGTCCTCGATCCATGACAAGAAGATTAAGAAGAGGGAAAGACATTGGTGGAGGACATTCTTCAATTATTCCCTTTTGAGCTGCCATAACAAGTTCTCGATGAAGTTGAAAAATGGAGCTAAACAATTTCCTTCCAGCCGCATCCCAGAAAGGATCTTGGCTTGTCTTTCCATCATCAACTGCCTGTTTTAAAGTAATCATTAAATCAGCAAGCTCTGATGGAAGGGAGTCCGGATTATTAAATGGATCTAGAGCAAGATCATGCTCAGGACCAAAAAGCAAAATATCTTTTTCTCTATCATATTTCTTAGCAAGCCATAATACCATTTCAGTCAGCTCGCATTTTCCATCCATAATAAATCCCGAGAATTTTAATTCTGCTTTTTCTTTAGGATCTCTAAGATCAGTTGCTCTAAAAAGGCTTTCCAAAACTTGAGTCAGTACAAATCGAGTTTTTCCAGCACCTGATCCTCCCAGAATGCTCATATGTGAGAATAAATCTTTAATAGTTAGAGGATTGCCAGATTCATCCGTTAGCTCCTGAGGTTCTGTTTCAACTCGAAAATACAATTTTCCAAAATCCGAAGAACTTATTGGATGCCGTGGCCAATAATTTCCTTTGACTTTAGCAGAAAGAGATTCTCTTGGTTTTACATATTGAGGGCCGATCGATCCAACTAAAGTCTCTCTGATCTTTTGGAATAGTTTCATTCTTATACATTAAATAGGTCAACTTTATTGATAGCGATCTATTGTTAAAATATGAACTTTATTATCGAATGGCCTGAACCCTGGAAAAAATGGGCAGATGCGGTTAGCGATAATCTAATTGATGGATTCTGGATTGAAAGTTATGAAGAATTTTGGCCTAAAATCTGGCCTGATGGTTCACTTATCTATGCCCAAAACACCAATGGGAATCATTGGTTACTCTTAAGAGAAAATGCTTGGATCGATTATGGATTTGACAATTTCGATGAGTTTCTAGAAGCCTTATTGTCGAAAAGAATTGAAGCCGACAAGACTTCTAAAATAATTCTGCTAGGAAATTACAGGAAACTGCCAAGAGGAAATTATTTAGGATCATTTCGTGGTTCTATTCTGATCAATGGGCAAAGAGCAATGCATTTTCTCATTATTAATGATAATGAATTTCATAATGTGCGTTTGTTGGCGCATAAAATTGATCGAGATTGTGTTGTTCAGAAAGAAATCTTTTTTCAAGAGTTTATCGATAAGCTAAAAAGTATTTTTCTGAACAACGAAGACAATAGGATAAAACTTATTCGGGTAGGTATTTTTCTAGGGATTTTTACTGCTATTTTTTCTCTCATAGCTTTTTTTTGGAAAAAAGGAATTTTTTTAGCTATTCTTTCTCAAATTGCTTGTCTTTGGATCTTTTGGAGAATAGGAAAAGAATAGATTCTTAATTCCTAAATTATTTTTAGATGCTATTGATCAGCAGAAACACTCTTGTTTCTCAATTCTATAGGGATTAAAGCGTTGCTTTTTTCCTTATTCTTATACAGAGATTCAATAAAATTTAAAGTAGTAACGTTATCAGTTATAAAATAATACGGATTTTCTTCTTCAGAAAATAAGGTGTTATAAGGTAAAAAAAACTCCTGAATTTTTTTTGCTTGCTGACTGAAAGTAGCTGGATCATCAACAAAGGCATTTCTTTTACCGACAATTGGAGCATAATCTTCAAACCAAAATTGAGTTGATTCATAATAACACCAACCCAAAAGAGGAGAAAATGGATGAACCATTGATGAGGCATTGGAGGGGGTATTTTTAAAATAAAAATAATTTTGTAAAAAAAGTGAGCATGATTCGATAACTGCCAAGTTGATTATAGTACAAGCGATGAAGGAATAATGCCAAGATGAACTAAGATTTTCAAAAAAAGAGAGATTTTTTTCACTAAGTCGATCGACTGTTGTATGGACGCCAAAAAAGCAGGGTAAAGAAGGATAGATAGATGCATACTGACAAAATGGCTGAATCAAATCCTCCGAAATGATAATAAGATCTGCTTTAGCTAGGCGTGGATGACCAGAAAAAAAATGGAGAAATTTTCCTGGATCATAATACGCAGGAAAAATTGTTTTAAATCTAAAATTTTCCAAATAGTCAGCCGGGTCAATTGGTTGAGGTTGCATACTATTATAAATAGAAATAGAAGAATTTTTTTAAACACTTATGAATGTTTTTGCTTCATTTTCATCATCAAATCGTTTTTTTTACGACACAGAAAAAGTCATTCAAGAAATACTTTGGGAAAACACCATCGACACATTGCCACGATTACTGCCTCCTATTCCTGCTAATCTTTTAACTTTTGACCAATTCCCAAATAACAAAGCAATTGAATCAATTCCCGTAGAAGGAGGTTGGTTAAACTTATTAGTTCATCCAATTCAATGGCCGAAAGATCTTTTGCAAGTGTACTATGAGGATTTAGTTATTTTATTTTCTTGTGTAAAATCAAAAGAAGTTCAGCAAAACAATTTACAACCTATCGCCCTCTGTCAGTTTGTACAAATTTGTAAAAAAAAGAAAATGGCCCTTGAGAACAAAAATTGTCCATTTAATTGTATGGGGATTTGTGCTATTGGAACATTCCAAAATCAATCTCTCCCAGTAGAATCATTAAACCATGATTCTATAGGCTATTATTTAGGACTTACCAAGCAACAGGTTCAGTCCAAATTAAAAATTGCAACAGAATATTTGAAAAACGCTTTCAAACAAAAGAAAGCTTTTTGCGAATTGCTTTCCAATAGTTGAAATAAATTAAATTACAATTTTTGTTTATCGAATCTTTTCCTGTACTTTCTTTTGTTCAAGAAAAGCACTTGATCGATAAATTCCTTGGATCGGCGAAGGATTTAAGCCTTCAGGATTAAAAATGGGTGCCTCTTCCTTTTCTTTTTCTAGAGACTGCTGGTTTTTTTTCCCATCAAATGCCTTCTGCCAGAATTCTTGTTGTAGAAAGGGCCCTTTTCCTATTCCAGGAATATTCCAATAGGAAGGTGCGGAATGGGTTTCCGTTGTTTTTTGATTAACCATATTATTGGCTTTTCCCTCAATTCTTTTCCAATCCAAAGAGCTTAACCTTTGATTGTTTCTTTCCAGACACATACAGGTACACATGCCATTCCATTTTTGAGGGTTTGAAGCTGAATCTATTCCCTGCTTCAGCTGTTCTTTAGCAGAAGCTCTAGCCAAGCCTATCGCATTTAGTGTCTCAATATTCGATAAGGCTCCAATGGAATTCTTTGAGGTAGAGTGTTGCTGGACAGGAAGGGATCTGTTCTCACTTTCTTTGTTTCTATTTTTTGTTTTGTTTGTCGTCCCATCCATAATATCCATAGAAGATGGATTCATTGGAATGTGATCAAATGATTGAATATGCGCCGAAGGCTTTTCCTCTCCTCCCTGATGTGCAATTAATTCTACTCGTTTGTTTTGTTCGTTCATGGTGCATCCTCCTTTTAAATTTTTATCGTGCTATTCCTTCTCCTTCTTTTGTATTTAAATAGGAAAGCTGGGGTCGTGTTTGAAAATTGGAATTAGAAACTGAGGAAAAGTTTTCAGGTAAATAAAAATCTCGATTGATTGGATGTTGATAATTTTGAAGCTTCGTATAAAACCTTTCGGAATTCTGTATATTTTCTATTTTCTCAGTAGGTGCTTTTAACTTTTCTACTATTTTTTCAATCTTTTCACCAATTCTTTCTCCCATAGAAGAGCCAACAACCCATCCAAGCCATCCACCCATGGGTTTCCCAATCAAAGGAATTCCACCAAGGACATTTTCTCCCAACTTTTCACCTATTTTCCCAATTCCTACAGCTGTCGCTCCTTTTATGGCTGCTTCACTCATATTAAACATAGCCTCATCAATTTTTCCATGCGCCAACGATTGCATGGATCTGTAGACTCCCGGACCTGCAATTTCCGCCCCTAAAAGTGCTGCGTACTTTGGACCTCCTAATCGAGTCATCGTTTTTACAGCTCTTAATAAAAAAGAATCAGGCTGATTCATTCTTTCTCTATTCTGCAGCTTTTCTATTGCTTTTAATTGCTGTATTTTTCCTTCCTTTCCGGTAGCTATAATGGATCCTGAATTTTTTACAGTTTCTTTTTCAAGTGGAGCAAAAGATAATGGTTCTTTTTTTATCTCTTCTACAATATTATCTGGATAATTTGTAGTAGACATCTCTTTGAAAGTGTTTTCATTAACATTAGAAGAAGGCGGATCTAGAATGTTAATTTCACGAAAACTTGGACTAAGAAAGCTACCGTAGAGAAGAGAAGATAAAGGCAAGCTCCTAGTGGCATTAAGATGAACTTGAGGATTATTCATACTTATATATTGTTAGGCGATAGCCTGGAAAAAATTTTAGATAAAAGATCAACAAAATATGCTAGAATACGAGCGAGAAGAAAGTAGGAGCAAAGCTTCTTCTTTGGATATCACCCCTGTAAAAAAGAGCTCTGTAGCTTGAATCGCTAATGGTTTAAAGCCTCTACTTTCATTATGAGCTCGTATTCTGTTAGGGCTTGCACCATTTTCAATTAAAGAAATAATTTCACTATCGAATGGAAGGAGTTCAAGAATCGGCATCCTTCCAGCCGTCCCTGTTCCTCTACATGCTTGACAACCCCTAGCTTCTGCAACGACAGGCTCTGCAACCTGACAATTGGGAAAATATTTTAAATCATCTGCCGTGGCCTTTCTTATTTTTTTGCAATAAGGGCATAATTTTGAAACGAGTCTTTGAGAAACAACCAATTTCAGAGCATAGGAAACAGCAAGCCTATCAATACCAAAACTCTGAACCATTCTTTCTATTACTCCCACTGGATCAGTTGCATGAATAGAGGAAAATACGAGATGGCCAGTTAATGCTGAATCAATGGCAATTCGAGCACTTTCCATATCACGTATTTCCCCAATCATAATGATGTCTGGATCTTGTCGAACTATTCCTCTTAGAGCAGTAGCAAATGTAATTCCTGCTTTTTCTCTAACCTCGATTTGCATAGCATCGGGAAAATGTTTTTCAACTGGATTCTCAACGGTAATTATTTTTTTTCTAGGGGAACTAATATGCTGTAGCATAGCATAGAGAGTAGTTGTTTTTCCACTTCCTGTCGGTCCCGTGGAGACAAACATCCCCTGTCCATTCGCTAAAAACCACAAAAGGAAGGAATGCTCCATTGGCGGCAAATTCAAATCATCAAGGGTTGGAATTCGAGAAGAAAAAATACGAATGGCTGTATGCTCTTCCATCCCTTGGCCAATTACAATACTATACCGTTGGTCATAACGAATCCCTTTGTATTGATAGCTACTACTTCCATCTTGAAATATTCCTTTTTGATCGGCAGCCATATTTCCAAAAAGCTTAATTCGGTCCAATAGAATCTGATATTGAAGTCTGCTTAGGGGAGCTTGTTCATAATAATCACCGTCTATGCGAAAACGCACTCGCACATTGTGATCTTTAGGTTCAAGGGAAATATCGCTGGCCCCCATATCAATGGCACTGCTCATGATAGCATGATAAAGAGTGATTCCTGTTTCGTTAAAATGACTTAAATCTACTTGAGGCCATTCCCTTACGTGAAGAGGATCTCCTGGTAAAATTCCTTTAATTTTGTTTTCTTTTTTAACCAGAAGAAATAGTTTTTGGAAATAACCTGGTGAGCAAATCACTAGTTGGATTTTTGTTTTTAAAGCTTCGATCAATTGATCTTCTAGTTTAGAATTAAAGGCTTCTGGCGTAAGAACCCAAGAGCAGGTAGGAGACTTCCTCCATAAAAGAGCGTTTTCAAATCCTTTGATGGCAGCACAAGCTTGCACCGCTCCTTCTGGAATAACAATTTTTGGGTCGGATCCAAAAAGAATTTGCTCAAGAATGTCAGCCACCCTTGGATACAATGATGATTCTAACCTTAACAGCTTTAACCAACTTTCCTTATCTTCTTGCTCCCAATCAGGAAAACCTTCTACCCCTCTTTCCCTTTTCAGGATAAGATTAGCTAAATCGCTAGGATGTAAGAGATAAAAAATTCTTGCTTTATCTGGAAAATTAATTGCAGCAAAAATTTCAATCTCATGTAAGCGAAAAGGATTGAGAATACCAATGACATAAAAAGGACTGTCCCATAAGATTATCGCATTGAATTCTTTTTCTAGCTTCTTGCCTACAGGATAGAAAGCTGAAGAGGGCAGGGGATGATCTCTATCAGCAGGATATAGTGGTGGCCATCCATTACGATTGGTAAATGATTCCGACCATCTTTCCCATGAAAAAAGGGTAGAAAATCGTAAGATCGTTTTTTCTAAATCAAAAAATGAATCAGACTTTTTCCACTCTTTAAGATTTTCTGCAACGATCAACCGTTCTTTGAGAAGAAAGTTTTCAAAATCGTTTTGAACAGAAAGACAATGTTTCGTTTGCATAACTTATGCGTTTGTTGGCGCAAATTTTTTTCCGTAATGGCCTATTAATACTTTGATTATTATGAGTTTTATTTTTCGAAACCCACATGAGGTCAATCCACCCGAAAGAGAAAGGGATGGATTATACGGTGTTCAAAGAATAAGACTGCCCGCGTTTTTAAGAACCATATGGGAATGGAAGGAAGATCTAGCTGTTGTAAATAGTTGGCTTCTGCTTTTCTGTTTCTTACAAGCTATAGCGATCATATTTCTTGGTATTGCACTATATCTGAAGATTCATGAGCCAACTCGGATGATTGTCGATCTCCCTGGATATGTTATTTGGCCAAAAACTGAAATATTTAAATTAAATGAAAACATGATTTTTTCTTTCCTCCATGAGGTGGGAAAAGCTCTTTATGAAGTAAGTCCTGGATCTTATTCCCTTTCAACAGTTGCCGATCGCGTTTCTCCCAAGGTCGCTGCCGCATTTAAAGAAGTCTATGTTCCATTGGCGATGAACGCTGCAAATGGAGAAAGAATTGTATGGAATTTGAGAGAAGTGCGTAAATACAACTCTCCAAAATTGCCAAGCTATTTAATAGTTGCCGGAAAATGTGATCGGGCTCGTTACAAAATTCAAAATGGTATGCCAGATGTTACAAGTGAATCAATTGTTATTCTCTTTTATATCAGTCAAGGCCGCAACACACCGATGAATCCTTTAGGATTAAGACTCGAAGGAGTAGAAGAGTTTCAGGGGGCAGAAGCAGAAAAAGTCTGGTCTTATACAGTTCCAATAGTTAGTTCGCCTGAAATATTGAAAAAAGAACCTATTTTACCTTCAAAGAAAAGAGGATCTGAAAAATGAAAAGAAAACTCTCTGTTTTATTGCTCCTACTGTTTTTCCCTATTGCCAGGGGCCAACAAATCGATCCGCTTGACTCTAGGAATGCTCTCAATTCATCGTTTCAGAACGGAAACATAAATTCAAATTCTTCGCCTCAAATTGCAGAAGAAGATGCTCCTCCTGTTATTATTAATGGTAAAAAGGCAGAAGAGTTAACAGAAGATGAACTGCTCCAGTTTCTTCAACAAAAAGTTAGATTGATTCATCAGGAAGACGGTCAGGTAGAAATCCTTCGAATTTCTCCAGGATATCCGCTAGCCATTGAATTTTCAGAGCCAATAGTTGGATGGGAGATTGGAGACGGTAAATTGATTCATATAAGTAAACAGGGTGCAAAACTAATACTAAGATCTCTCGATACCACGGGTGATACTTCTCTTTTAGTTTTTTTCCAAGGAAACAGAACGAGAATTTATCATATTTTTGTAGAATCAGATTTTCAAAAGGCATTGAGCCTTATTAGAGTTAGCCCTTTTAGTAAAAATAATTCTTTAATGTCCACTCAGCTTGTTGCTTATTCCGCTGGAACGGACGAAGAAATCTCTTCAGTCAAAAGTGTGGCCCAAATTATCGCCAACTATGATCTTTTGGTTAGAGAAGGTTCTTTAAAGCCGATGGATGTGAGTAGAATAGCAATATTTAAACGTTCAAAAATTACCGGCTTTGATTATTATTATCTTTACAGATTTTCTTCTGGTCTATTAGCGATTTCTTTCGCATGGAAGAATCTTTATCCTTATCGCGTAAGGTTAGATGAGTCGACTTTAAGGGTAGCAATTGGACAAAGCCGCTTTATACCAGATTATGTATCATTAAATAAGGTAATATTACCTCCTGGAGGAATAACCAGCGGTTTTTTGATTATCTCTAATCCTCCATTTTCTCCAGATCAACCTTTTTCTTTAATCTGGAAAGAAAGTAAAAAATGAAAAAGTTCCTTAAAAACAAATTTTTCCTCATCATTATAGGCATATTATCTGTTGCCACTTTTTACTATATTAAACCCATTCATCTTGTCTCAGGGTTGATGTATAGGACGATTGAATCTGCTAGATATACCTATTTTAGAGGACAAACTTTACCTTTAAGTTTAGAGAAAAAGATAAAGAATGAGGCTCAAGAACAAAGGAAGAACATCATTGTACAAAAAGGGGAGAAATCGAAGCTAAAGGCGGTTATTCCCGAAGAAATTGCACAGGCAAAAGAAAATATTCCAGAGCCAATCCTTCCTCCTACTCAAGTTAAAGCCCCTCCAACTTCTAAGGACAAAAGTTCCCTTGGAGTTTTAGAACAACAACCCCCGAACAGAATTGCTCCTGTCCCTCGCGGGATAGTCGATCAAAAAGCTTTGGCTAGGGATTCTCAAGCTTCAGATCAGCCGGTGATCATAAAATGGGCAAGAAAAAGATATCTTTTCCGAAATCTTTCTCTTTCAGCTCTTGAAACTAATGGCACTGAGGACAAAGGAGGCTCCGAAGGACCATTTGCAAATATTGATATTAATTCGTTCTCACCCCAAGGTGAGATGATAGAAGCAGCCTTGGTAAATTCCGCTTTTAGTTCTAATACAGATGTCGATGTAGTAGGAGCCGTTTGGCTTCCCTTTTACTTTCAAGGGAATCTTCTTCTTGAGCCTGGCGATCGATTAATTGGCACTTCAGCCGGAGGAACAGCTTTACGGGACAGAATGATGGTCCATATCGACAAAATTATCTTTAAAGACGGTAGATCTTTGCCAATTCAAGGAGTCGCCCTCCATACTGATGGAACAGAAGGAATCAAAGGATACAGGGTTAGTGAATATGGCAAACAACTTTTGGGGCCAATTTTAGCAGCCATGGGGCAAGCCTTTCTCTATGCCATGGAATATCAATCCTTTAATTATTATATGTCTCCATATGGACTTACTCCTTGGGGTCTATATGGGCAGCCAGCTTATAATGGGGCAAAACAGGCAATGATGATGGGTGGGATGTATGCAGGCACTAACGCGATGCAACAAATCATGAACATTCTTGCTCAAGATATTGAGCAATATAAGCCCTATGTTTTTGTTCCAGCAGGAACTAGATTTAGGGTCTTTTTGAAAAGTTACATGGATATTTCAAAAGCTGATTATGGGAGATGAAAATTCATTCAACACTATTCAAAACAGTATGAATATAAAATTTTATACACTTTGTGCTCTTGCTATTTTTTTTGTTATAGGTTGTGTTTCACAGAAAAAAACAGCGATGCCAATTGATCCAGCGTTAATACAAAATAGTTACGACTATACCAAGCCATATGATGTTTATGACAGAAGCAAACCTGCGTATGTTCTGCCGGTTATAAATACTGGATGGACAAAAGCAAGGGTACATCCTAAAACAGGACAGTGGATTGGTGGACATTATGTAGGGACCGTTATTGATCCTGGACACTGGGCTACTCTTGAAGAGGCTGAGCTCTCTGGAAAACCTTATATCAGAGCGGACAATGGACAAATGATTGTTCCTAACCCTAGTGAAGACAACCCTCCAAGCAAAGATAAAGGAGTAGAAATAGATCTTGTTAATATGAAAAATAGGTTAGAAAAAATGGAGTCTACCTTGGCAGAGTCTATTCCTTCCCCAGAGTATAAAGAAGCCGCATTAATGAATGCGTTAGAAAAAAAATCACAAAGCAAAAAATATAGTTCCACCAATTTTCCTTCCATTGTAGTAGGAGATCCAGATATGGGAACTATCGCCCAACCCTCCACCTTTAACGTAACTAAGACATCATCCTTTATTACTGTTGGGGAAGAAGAACCCACCGTTAAAAATGCAAAAAACCAAGATTTAAAAAAATATAATTCCACATTAACCACGATAGAAGTTCCTCTTGGGAAACCAGGACAGAACTTTGTCGTTAAAACTCCAAATGGTGGATTTGTGGTAGTCGAATTTTTACCTAATCGAAAAGTTAAAGTTTTATACAAAGGTCATACAGTAGAAAAGATTGCTCCACCAGATCAAGATGTTGTGGTGATTTCAGTGCCACAATAATTTAAAAGCCCTTTTTTCTTGATTAGAAATGAATTAGATTGATTGACAGAATTTATTTCATCAACCACTTTGGAAATATCGATGGATAAAATGTGACAAATGCTGGTAAGATGAGGAGGAAGATCGCTATAACTATTTAAAAAAAGATCAGTAGAAAGCAATAAATCTAAAAGGATTGCCTTTGACTCCAATTCATCAATATGTTCTAGCATTTTTAATGATTCTTCCATTGTGCCAAGCTTATAATTATGTCTTTGGAAGACAAACGTAGAAACCTCTCTTGGTAGAACACGTAGTGCCAAAGATAAAAAGATATTATAGGATCGATCAATATTCTCTGTTTTGATCTTATCACATACTTTGGATATGAGAGAAGAACAGCTCAAATTCAAAAATTCTTCTTTCTTTTTTCTCTCTCTTTTGGCCTCTTCCTTTTCTTTCAATTCTTTGATTGCTTTGGCTGCAAAGGTAAACCCTTGTCTTTGTAAAAGAAAAAGCGCATCTTCCTTCTTAACAAGCCTATGGATGGTTCCAATGGGGCTCCGTGCTAAGTATTGATGCAAAAGTGGCTTACTATCTTTTATGGTTAATTCTTCAGCTAATAAGGATGCCCATTTTCTTTCTTTTTTATCCCAATCACATGTTGAATCAACATCAATAAAAGGAGAATTAGTTTTAAGTCTAGAAGTTCCTGGAACAAAATGTCTTGTTGCTTCTTCATCAGAAAGTATTTCTCTATTTTCACTTTGAGCTTTATAGCATTGAAAACGCCAGTCAGCTTCTCTCTTTTTGGCAAAACATTCTGGATCTGTACAGACCATGTCATCTGTTACATCCTCGAATAGATCTTTTGAATTGCCTGTTCGCTTAGTGCAATCAAGACAACTTGGAACACCTGGAATTAAATCTGGTTTTGCAATGGAGAAGTTCGCTTTTCTTAAATCAAGAAGAAAATTTTCTAATACCATCTTGGCTACTTGAGCAACAGTTAAAGATTTTGCGATCGCTTCAGATGCAACAACAGCTCGTAATTGAGGCACTGGTATTCTAGCGATATACCATCCTGCGCGTTTGGCCAATTTTCCAGATATTATCGCCTCTTTTGCAGCTTCTGGGAGAGACAATAGAGTAACCATTCGACTGATATAATCTCTACCCTTGCCTATGACTGAGGCCAATTCCACAATAGTCATCCCTCCTTGCAAAAGATTTTTGTACCCTTCAGCCTCTTCTATAGGATTAAGATTTTGTCTTTGAATATTCTCAATTATTCGTATTTGAAGAGCCATTTTTTCATCCATCGGATGAATAAAACACTCAATAAACTCTTTGTTCAGTTTCTTACAGGCTCTCCATCTTCTTTCCCCTGAAACTATTTCATAATAACCTTCTTCTATTGGCCTGACTAAAATAGGATGAATGAGTCCGATTTTTTCTATGCTTACTGCAAGTTCTTCAATTTTGTCTTCTTGAAATTGTTTTCTAGGATTGTGTTTGGATAACTTAATTTTTTCAATTGGAATTAGGGTGATAGAAGGAGACTTTTGATTTTTCGTTTTCATTATTCGTAATCTAATGAAGAGTCGTTATAAAAATTGACGTTTATCATTGTAGAGGATATCCCAGTAGGTAGGGGATGTCGGATATTTAAAGTCTCAAAAAGAAAAAAATCTCTTTTAAGTTGATTTAGAGATTTCTCTAAAAGTTGTAGAACCTTCTTTCTAGAAAGTCTTAGTTTTTGAGCAATCCAGGCAGTAGGTCTTTTTTTAGCTCCTTCTCCTTCAATCCCAAAAAAGTATAATACTATTTTTCTAGAAATATCATCAAGATGAGACAACGCAATAGAAAGTTTCTGCAGCTTTTCTTCTTTTTCTTCTTCTTCAGCTGTATTGTCAGGATAAACCAAAAGGTCCATGAGAGAGGTTTCGGAGTCGTCTAAGGCAGAAAAATGAAGGCTTAAATCTCCAGAGTATACATGGAGTATTTTTTCCATGTCATGGAGAGAACATCCATATAATTCAGTAATCTCTTCAACGGTTAGTCCTTGTTCTAAAAATCTCTCTATTTTTCTATACGATCTGTACATCGACGCTGGCCTGCGAACAGTAGCTCTACAAGCATTGGCATAATTTCTAACCCTATTTCTCACATGATGAATGGCATAATCTAAAAATCGGATATTGAAATTCTCATTCCATTTTTCAAGAGCATCAAGAATTCCAATCCATCCAACGTTTTCAGCATCAGGCCATTGATCAGCTAAGTTTGGTAAATAAAAACGAGCTACTTGCTGTCTTATAGGTAAAGAATTTTTAGCAAGCCATTCCAAGGCTTCCGCATCTGCAGCTTTTGCTCTAAGAATAAGTGGAAGTTCTTCCTTGAATTTCTGTTCATAGTGGGCAGAATGATGTTGCTGATTACTAACAAGATCCAAAGATTTGGCTAGTTTGGTTCTCATGATAGTATTTGGCTATGACCATTGTAAACAAGCATAGGTTCTCGGCAAGAATAAAATATATTTGTAACATTACTGTAACATATCTGTAACATTTGTTTATTTTCTATCTTATTTTTTAAATATTAAATTTGATTTTTATTATTTTGTAATTCTTTATAATCTTGCTTTAGGCTTATTTTCAGCCATCTTAAGCTTTCAAATAAATATTTTTTTGTACTCGATCGAATTACTCATTACTTATGAAAGTAATTCGATCCTTATTTTTCTTTTTCGTTTTTTCTCCTTTATTTTTTCTACCATCAGTTAGAGCGGAAAATGTTGAGGTTTCTTCCCAATCATATTCCCATGACCTCGCTCTAAAGCTAAACCAACAAGAAAGTGAAATTTTTTCTCTTTTTTTCGCTCAGGCTATCTCCTTCTTTTATAAAGCCTTTCCTTTTTTGATTGGATTTCTTTTAGCAGCTGGAGGACTGAGAATATTTAGAAAAAAAAGGATGTGTTATCTAGCGGCCGATTATCTTCTTTGCTTCCTCATTGTAATGACTGTTCTTTCTGGAATCCCAAAAATGGTTTTTGATCCGATAGAAGGAATTATTACGCAGGGCCTCGTTAGCCACATCGGCCAGATCAATATAGAAGGAATGAAAATTGAGGGAAAGAATCCTAGAGAATGGTGGGATAACTGGTTGTCTAATTCTAAAAGCTCTTTTGGATCAAAATTTTCATTAGAATATAGTGTAGAAAAGAGCCAAGGTATTTGGAAATACTTCCCACACCGATATGAGGAATTGGAAGCCAAAGCAAAAGAAACTTTTCAGAAATTTCTTCCTTATGACTTTCCCTCCGAAAAAATCAAAAAATTACTTCTCTTTCTGCTTATTACTACAGGTAAAGGATTTTTTCACTCGGTTCTCTTCTTTTCCTATATCCTTTCACAGCTTTCTCTCTTCTTCTATCTCCTAATCCCAATTGTACTCAATTTTATCGAAGAATGTCTTATGCTTCTTTCCCTTTTTCTCTGTTTGTGTTTTGGATTAACACTGCCACTTAAACCGCATATACAGTTGATGGGACAATCCTACCGATTTTTCCTTCTATCGTTCATTCCTAATTGCCTTTGGATCATTCTTTCTTTTTTGTGTTATCTCTTATTTACATCCCTTTATGGAGCAATTTTTGACGAAGGAGGTGGCTTCTTAGCATTCTTTCATTCTGCAAGCCATGATATACGACATGCTCTGAGTAAGACTTACTGTTTATTTTCCTTTTTAGAATTTTTGCCTGAAACCTTTAAGATAGTTTTCTCAGGATTTTGGGAGCTTTCATGGGAAGCTGGTTTTTTTTGTTTAGTTAGTTTTTGTTTATCCTTATTTCTCTTCTTGGGGATTACCATCCCATTGTGGGCAATGTTCAGGACAATATCTTTGACAAAAAATGCGCCAGCAGTTGCATTTCGATTATTTAGAAAGATCCGCTACGGCTTAGGAAAAACTATCTACAACATGATTTCAAAGATCAAAAATATCTCCCTATGTTTTCAAGAAAAAGAATTTTTCTCTTCAAAATCTAAAACAGAACCTAAAAAAGATCCTGCATCCTATTCATAAATGAAAGAAAGGGAGGACTATAATGAGAAAAACTTTGATTTTAATAAAAAATACGTTTACGGTCTCAAAACTGACTCTGCTTATTTTTTGGACATTTGTCTCTTTTTCAATTGCTCTATGGGCTGATGATGGGTCTGATCTAAGCCTTCCTTTGAAAGTATCAAATCCATCTGCTCATTCTCTTCCTCTAAAAGGAGATTTATCGAATTTATCCAATAAAGAAAGCAAGGCTTTAAAGAAAAATGAAGCTAATCTCACTCCAAGAGAAAACAAATCGATAGACAAGATAGGAGAAAGTAAAGAACAAATCCAGAAGGAATTGCCAGCACAATCAATCATTCCAAATAACGAGAGCTTTCAACCGATAGTTTTGGATTTTCGAATCACAGAACTTATGGAGCTTAAACGAATAGCTAGAGAGATCGGAGGCAATCTGATAATTACCATTGAACCTGTAGGAATTACCGCCGCCGATCTCATCATTCCTTTAAGAAACTCTGGGTTGTTTAATGTTGAATCAAAGGATGGAAAACTTTTCATTGTAAGTTCCAATGGTCAACAACAGAAAAAGGCATATGAAGAGGAAATAGCAGCACTTTCAAGACGACAAGCAGCTCTGCTTCGGAATATAGCAGTATTGCAGAACTTGGCAACTTCTGAGAATTCTTCCAAGCAAACCTCTTCAGTAGAATCCATTGATTCCATAGAAAAAGAACAGAAAAATAATATGCAATCGATGGCGCATATCCCTCCCAATACTCAAGAAGAATATCCTTTGCCAAAATAGCTCCAAGCTACGATTGGTTTTCTTTTTGATTTTTAAAATGGAAAAGTAACTCAGTTATGGCTAAAAAGAATCGAATTTTGAAAGAGATTTTAGCTTGGATGCTCCCTTTTCTGTCCTTTTCCCTGTTTGTCCCTTATATTTCGGATGCCAAAGAAATACCTGATTATTTAGGGAAGGGAAGTAGTTTATTTCTGCCTTTCAAAAGAAAAGAATCGAATTATTTAAAAAATAAAACAACTACTAAAGAACAAAAACCTGCTGTAAGCATTACTCCAAAAAACCCAATTTTAACCTCACAAGAGGATCTATTCGATCAAGGATCGTTTGAAAAGAGATTTTCCTATCGAACAGAAAAATGGATTGTTTGGGTTTGTTGGCTTAAGCCAGATGGGGAAATCTCCGAGTCTTTGCCAATTTGGATAGATAAAAACAAAGACGGCCACTATTTCCTTAAAGCCTCTGTGAACATTGGAGAAGAAATTCAGCCCAATTTTGAAGAAAATCAGACTGTCAGCTTATGCCAAACATTAAGTCTTTTCCATTCAGACAATGGGGAAGTTAAGCCTATAGCCTCACCAATTTGGATAATTATCCAATCCAAAGATAACAGAAAAGAAGAAATATGGACTGGAGAAGGGGGATGGGAAGCTTCTTCTAATTTATTCGATTTCAGAAACGTTTATTCTCCTTTTAAATCTTTTTTGAGAAACAAAAGTAATCCCATTTATAAAAAATTAAATCAATATGAATGGCCAGATATCGTTTTATTTCTTCAAAAATGTGACAACAAGATCAACAAACAGATGATGGAAAACCAAAATCAAATTCTTCTGAATTTTAAATAAAAAACTACTCAATTACTTTTTATTCCTTTTGTTTTCAGCTTCTTAAAATATTTTTTTAACAAAAAGTTATATTCTTTTTTTTACATTCCTATTAAGAAAATATGAAAACAAGATACTTTTCTTTTCAGCTACGACTTATTATTGCTATATTAAGCATCTTTTGTTGCTACGTCCTTAACTCTTCTATTTCTTATGGTGCTGGAGGAACCGGAGTTCTAAATGTAACACCTCTTAATGGAGCTGATGCTGAAGGATTTACTACTTTGCAACAATTGCAGATGGCCTTTTCAGACTACGGCTATCTTATTTCTCTTTGCTTATTGGTATTTGGGGGAGTTATGTGGTTTTTTAACAGGCCAGCTTTTACAATTGGTGCATTGGTTGCTGCAGCAGTAATCTATGGAGGCCCTCATCTTGCTAATGGAATTAGAGCTGTTTCTCAATAAGGCCTATTTTCATTTAATTGAAGGGGATGGTTCAGATGAGTAGAGAAATCTTTTGGGGATGTTATTTGTGTGATCCCTTACAACAGGCTCTTTCTCAAATATGGGGATTTCAGTCTTCCCTTTTTCTTTCTTTCTTATCTCTTTATACTGTATATCTGGGGATCAATCATGCATTGCATACTGTCGAAATGGAAAGATGGGGAGCATTTGTGGCTGGTTCGATAATTTTACTGACAGCTCAAACACTTGGATCCATCTACTTTAATGTTATAAACGGTTCGAGTAGCTTGAATAATCAATCTGATAATCCAATTCCTGGATTTATAAGCTCTTTGCAAGATTATTTATATTGGATTAGTCTATCTCTGTTAGTTTTTGGTGGCTTAATGCTTTTTTTTAGACGCCCTGCTTTTGCTATCGGTGCAATAGTAGGTGCAGCGGTCATCTATGCCGGTCCTCATTTAGTTCATGGTTTATTGAACAGCATAAAATGATGAAAAATCCATCTAATCTTTTTTTTACTCCCTCTTTACCTTATTCAACATTCAACCAAAAAACCGACAAAGAAAGGGATAAAAATGGTCTGCCCGTATGCAAATCTGTGGGATTAATTAATGAAAAAGAAACATTCTTGGGATTGGAAGGTCCACTGATCTTTGTCCCTGCTGCTACCTTTCTCATTGTTCATAACTATACTCATAACTTTTATTTTTCCCTATGTGTTTTCGTAATAATCTACGCATTTATTCGAGTCTTTTTGAGCGATAAACCTCCACATTTTTTACGTTTTATCATCGATTACCATAGAGTTCCCAAAATTTATGAACACCGGTTTTTTAATGTTCAGTTATCTTATAATCCTGCATCAATATTTGAAGAAAATATTTCTTAGCTTAGACCATTCATAAAAGACTTCTTTTTATAAACGCAAAAGCTCTATGAAAAATTTTGTTTCACCATTACGATTATTTGTAAAGAGTCAGCTTTTTAATAAAAAGAGAATTCCTTCTTTCATAGACTGGGCTGATGCGTGTCCATATGCAGGGCTGTACGATAGATATATCATTGACAAATTTGGTGCGGTTCATGCCTTTTACAGGACCTACTTCCCTCAAGCCGACATAGCCAGCCCTTCTCGTCTTTCCGATCTACAGAACCAACTTAGGCTTTTGCTTACCCAGCTTCCTCATGAAATATCACAAACCCAGCATATTTTTACATGCAATGGAGACTACGGTCCTCTCCTAGAAGCCTTTGCTAGTATTCCTTCAGATCAACAAGTAAAAGAATTTAGAGAAAGAAAAGCAAAGAGACTTTTTCAACGAATGGCGAAAAGAAAGCTTGTAAGGATTGAAACCCACACAATTTTGACGGTTGCTCCTTCTGATCATCTGAGAGAAACTGAATGGTTTTTACGTATGGGGAGCAGAGAGAGTTCGGAAGCTGTAAGAAAAAGGATATCAAAAACACAGTTTGACTCGGCAGTCTCAAGTATAAAAGCAGCTGAAGCTGTTTTTTCAGAAATATTAAGGAAAGCTTCTGCACGATTTTTCCCTCTGGATGCATATGAAATAGCGGATTATTTTTTCAGGCTGTGGAATCCGGGATTAGCTGTCGAAGAGACCATGAAAGTAAATTATGACTACGATAGGATGCCCTTTGTGGATGCCTGGATGGTTCAAGAAGTAAGGATTCATAAAGATATGATACAAATTGGGGATTACTATCACGGATTGGTTTCAATGGTTGGATTACCCTTGGAAACACGCCCTAGAGATATGGAAAAGTTAACTGTAGGATTACCCTTCCGTGATGTTCGTGTAAGTCTTGTAGTTAGGAAGACGGATAAAATAAAAGAATTAGAAAAACTGAGAAAACGTATAGACTGGGCGGATCAAAGGATGCGTCTTGGATTAAACCTTATTGATATGCTCTATAAACCTCATGAAAATAGAAGAGAATCCGGTATACAAAATATCGAAGCATGGATGCAAATAGAAGAAGCCCAAAATCTATTAAGAGACATTCGTTCGGGAGAGGATGATCTTCTTCAAATTCAGCTTACCATTCATTTTTGGCATAAACAAAAAGAAGAGATCAAAAAAAGAGCCAAAATATTGCTTAATCGTTTTGGGGATCTCTCAAGAGCAAAAGGTTGGATTGAACAATCGAGCCTTTTGCCGGTGTTAATGAGTGAAATGCCGGCCGTTTATGCTCCGCTTACTCGGCCACTTCTTGTAAGAGGACGAATGGCAGCAGATTTGATGCCTATTTGCAGAGGATTAGAAAGTGATGAAAAGCCTATTTATCTTTTTGGAAACACGACAGGAGGTTTAGTTCCTTTCGATTTGGAAGACAAAAGAAACGAAGGTGCTTCCATGCTTTACATCAGCGGAGTAAAAGGGTCTGGGAAAAGTGCATTAGCACAACTGATTGTTCTTAGACATCTTTTGGAAGGTAGTATCCTTGTGATTTTAGATAAAGGCAATAGTTATGACAGACTCGTTGAGCTTTGCGGTGGAACCACTATTAGACTGGACATGGCTACCCCAAAGTGCTTCAACCCCTTTGAGGTTTATACTCGGAGAAGTAAAAGTGGAGAACTGATAGAGCCTTCAGATTATGAGTTAACTAAGGTGGTCAGTTGTTTAGAAATACTTGCTACTTCTCAAAGAGGAAATAGTCTGAGCATCGAGGAAAAAAACATTCTTGAATCTTTAACAAGGCAAACTTTCTCTAATGCTGTAAAAAATAAAGCTTTTTATGTAACGCTAGATGATTTTGCACGCCAAATGGCTTATAGATCCGACGCTAAATTTCTAGCTGAATCCCTTAAGGCTTTTATTGATGGTAGGTATAAATGTTGGTTTAATGGCACCACACAAATTCATTGGAAAACGAGAGTAGTCCATTTCGATTTTGAATATATCTCTAAGGATAAGGATTTAGCAGCTGCTCTCATTCCAATGGCTGTCTTATTCGTGTCAGATATTATCCTATCCAACCCCAATGTTTTTAAAATGTTGGTTTTTGGAGAAATGTGGCAACATGTATCTAATCCTGCTACGGCTAATTTGATTATAGAAGCTTTTAAAACCTATAGGAAAAAAAGATGTGCAGTCATTGGAGAATCTCAAGCTATCCTGGATCTTGTAGAGAATCCATCAGTTGCGAAAGCCGTCATACAAAATGTTGACACTTGGATTTTATTTCCTCAAGGAAGCGAACATCATATTGAATATGCTGTTAAAGAACTTGAGCTCACACAAGGTCAAAGGGATTTGTTAACTCATTTACGATCATCGGCTAGGGTTCATATAGATGGCGAGGTAGAACTATGGAGAGAAGCTTTTTATCTGAGGGGAAGGGGACCTGATGCTCTATCAGGGGTTATTCGTGCTGAAATTGAGCCAGAAGAATATTGGTTAACCACAACCACTCCTAATGATTTTCCAGCATGGAATGCGGCCAAGGCAGCCTTCCCTGGTGACATTCGGAAAGCATTAGAAGCACTATCTATAAAATATCCATTAGGAATTAGAGAAGAAAAGACAAAGGTAGCATCATCCAGTTTAGTCTCCTATGAGTCTTTGCTAAAAAAATGAAACGGTTTGTTTTTCTCTGCATCTTTTTTTCTCTAATTTATGTCATTGTTTCTAGTGTCTCATCCTTAGGTAAGGAACTTCCAGAAGAAATGGATCTCAATCCCATTTTAGCTGAATCTGGATGGTCAGACCGCTCATTAAAATGGATGATAGCCAGTGGAGAATCGAACCATTTCATCCGAAAAGATTGGATGGATACCGAAATTCTGGATTTTCTAAAAAGAGACCAAGCACTAGGTCTTATTCAAAATGATCTTCTCCGAGGAGATGGGCTTTTGGCTGATGCTCTTTCTGAAGGATTTCATCAATTAAGGGTCGGAAGTGAGACAGCTAAAAAAGAGGTTTTAGAGATTGCTCACGATGGGAAATCAAAGCTATGGATTTCCTTATTATCTAATCCTCAAGCCATTTCGACATTAAGAAACTATTTACTTTATACTCCAAATAGTTATCCCCCTGTTTTATTTGCGTTGAAAGATTGGGAGAATGGTGCTCCGGATGCCCTCCCAGACTTGGTTATGGAAACGCTCTTAAAAGCCGTAAATATAAGGCCAGTAAAGATTAAAAATATAGAAGAAAATTGGGAAGTGGCTAGAAGACTTTCCAGAATTGGAAATGATGGGCGAGGGGCATACTTTTTAGCTTCTTCGTATCCTAGAAACGAAGATACTTTTTATAATGCATTTTGGGATAATGTTTGGGAACAAGTCAGAAAGGATCCTGTTTTGTCCCATGAATATTCTTATCGGCTAGAAAGAAACAAAAAAAGTTGGGACATTTTATCTAAATTATTCAAGCAAGCCTTACACTCCTATGAAGGAAAAGATTTTTTTATTCATTATCTTGTTGGTAAGACTGCAATCAAACAGGAACTGAAAGGAAGGCCTTTGTGGCTGTGGGAAGCTTTAATGGGTAAGAAAACTCCATTTAGAATTGATCTGACAGAGGAAGCTTACAAAAGATTCTTAGTGTGTGTTGATAAGGACCCCAGATACATTGATTTTATTCTTTGGCATCTTACTCGTCCAGCTGAAGCAGCTTCTGAAGCTACAAGAGAAGCTCTTTGTCAAACTCTTAGCAAAGAAGAGGCAATTAGTAAGCTAGCAATGGAATGGATATGGGAAGCAGGACCGAAATGGGAAGGGGAGATCCAGAAAAGTAGCAGTTGGAGTTTATGCGAACAAACTAGAAATGCGACTCCTTCCTCATTAAGAAAAGCTTATCATAACGGTCAATTGACTAGAGCTGATCTTTTTTCCATTGGGGATGCTATAGGCCATTATTTGTTAAGAAATGATGAAGCATGGGCTGATCTTGTCTATTCAAAAACAGGAAAGCCACCGATCATTGAAAAATTTTTTCCTCTTCTTATCCAGTATTCTCCAGAGTGTGCTTTAGCTTGGCTTGAAAGTATTCTGAACAATGATCAAGAATCGTTTGATGCTTTTGGCAGATGGATTTGTAATCAACCCGAACACAAAATATCCGTAGAACAATATGACTCGTGGCTTAAGCGAGCGGAGGATCAATTAAAGGAAGCTATTGAAAAAAGAGAACCTGTTTTAGGAGAAGAGGCTCAATACTACATCGATTCTTTTGTTAAATGGGCGATGGGACCGGGTTGGGAATACATAATAAATAGGCTTTGGGTGGAAACGATCATTCCTGAGTCGTTAAGAAAAATTTTAAAAAACCACTGGATAGCCGATAAAGAAGAATTTTGGAAATGGTACCGAGGAGTATGTGCTCTTCCTGCAGCAAAAACAGCAATAGAAAGAGTAACCAACATTCTTGTTACGGGAAAAGAAATGGAACTTATACTTCATGGGATAGCTTCGTGGAATTATGAGCTGGCTGATATCTGCGCAGCTAATTGGGATACTATTTGGGAGGATGAAGAAAAAAGAAAAAGGGTCCTTGAAGCGATTATAGGGTGTGATGGACTCAGCGATTTGAATAATGTACTGGTTTTTGCCACTGAAAATACTTTGGAAAGAGATGAAGAAAGAAAAATTGCTCAAAAAATTGCCATTGCCAATGGTCGAACGCCCACAGAAGATCTTCGAGAAGTCATAGCTCAAGATCCCGTGATTATGCGAAATCTTCTTACGAGGTGGTTAGAAAGTCCTCAATTCGCCGAACATTGGAACAGATCGGTATTCCTCATAATTAAATATGGAGGTCAGGCACCTATAGTGGCTCAATGGATGTTATCCAAAAAAGAAGCCATAGAGATGTGGACTGATTCTTTAGCTACAACCATGAGAGAAAATCCATTTCTTTTGCAAGCAATCATTACTCATATTAGCAAGTCAATAGGGGGAGAGATTAGTTGGGAAAAAGAAGTTCGGAGAATAGAAGAAGCAATTATGGATGCCATTCTTTCGGACAGAATTTTTTGGGAAAACCTATTAGTAGATAAAACAGGAGGAATAGACAATGAGTCTCAAAAAATTCTGTATGAACTTCCATAAGGGATACCTTTTTGTATCTTGTTATTTTTTGATTAATGGATGTTCCACTCAGGTTTACAATCGATATGATGGGCCTATGGCTCAAACCGGTGATAATCTTGTACGCTATGGGAGTATTGGTGCAGCAGGAGCGGCTGGATTTTTTGCGGGAAAAGAAATTGGGAAATCCAATGCGGCCGGAGCAGTTGGAGCAGGAGTTGGAGCTGTTGGAGCTTATGCTCTCAACAAATATTTTGACAAAAAACGAATGACTTCTTACCAACAAGGAGTTGTTGATGGGAAAAATGAGGCTACAGCAGAAATCCTTAATGAAAAGTGGAAACGTGAAGCTGAATATGGATTACCTGCAGAAGGGAAAAAAGTTAATGCTCCAACCTACAGAACTAGTTACGTTCCTTCAAGGAAAGACGAGGCTAGCGGAGTAGAATATCCTGGCAGCTATCAAACCATTCCTATTGTTCGATAATTTTTCTATGCCACCCTATTAGATTTAAACCTCTTTCAGACTACTAAACTGTAAAGAAGAAGAGTCATACAAATAGAGGCAGAAGCTACCAAATCATTAATTTTATTAATAGATCTATTTTTATATATGATCAAAAAGATCTGTAACATTTTGGTATTGATAAAATTCTCTCCAGGGAAAACCAAATTCCTGAAGCATTAAAATAGGATTTTTTCCTAATGTTATTTACTCCAAAAGGAGACTTTTGACCATTATTTTATTTAATACATTAAATTATCTAAAGCTTATAATGTTATTAACATTTACATATGCATTCTTTAGTGAATAAAAAATTCTTTTAGTTTTATGAAAGTTGTAAAAGAAAAGAATTCTAATCCAAAAAGTCTTCAGCTACAGAAAGAAACAGATGTAAAAAATGAAATAAATTTTCTGTTTTTTCTACTGCTTTTATTTTCGTGTTTGAGTTTTTTTCAAAATCCATTATTCCTTAGCTCTCAATTATCAGCTGCAATTTATTTAAAGCCTTATAAATTTACTAGAGATACTTTTACAGATAGAATTCCTTTTTGGAGAGAAGACCTCTCTGAATTCAAAGGAAAGCCAAATCTCACTTATCTTGAAATAGGCGTTCATGAAGGCAGATCTGCACTTTGGATGCTTGAAAATATCTTAACGGATTCCACGTCGACCTTAATCATTATAGATGACTTCGGAGAACATTCCTACAACACCTTCATTTCCAATGTTTCTCTTTCCGGACAAGCCTACAAGTTCAAGATTTTAAAAGGATTGTCTACAGAAAAAATTAAAGAAGTACCATTGAACTCTATTGATATAGCCTATGTCGATGGATCAGGAAGAAGTGATATCATGTTAGCTGATCTTATCAACGTTTGGGATAGAGTCAAACATGGAGGGGTGATTATTTGCAATCGATATTCAATGACAAAACACTTAAGATGGGCTTTAAATGCTCCACCAGGTGATCTTGGACCTGTTGGAGCAATAAATACCTTTTTGGATCGATACAAGACTCAACTTAAACTCGTCAGATTCATGTCGAACTTTGTCATCGTTCGCAAGTTAACTGAACAGGATTCAAAACAAGTGTCAAAGACTTCTGAATGATTGCCTAACAGTTGTTCGTATAAGGCTAGAGAGGTAGAATCAAAACTTATATCTCATCAACTCTTCAAATCTCTATAAAGAATTTTCTTTTTAAAATCTTCTATTTAATGATTGACATAGTTTGTATTTAGAGCATAAAATCTCCTGACTAAAATCCAGCTACTTTCTTTCAATCCTACAATTGGCAATAACACTGGCTAAAGGCTGGATCCTAATCTCAAGAGAGAGTGGAAAAATCCTTAAGAGGATTGAAACTCTTAACGAGTGAAGAAGCAATGACTCATCTTCAAAATCAAAAAAAAAGGACGAAAAGAATGAAAAAATTAATAATCCAAGCTTTTTTGTCCTTCATGTTAGTAAACATTGCACTGAGTACTTTTGCTTCTGATTGGCACTATGGAATTAGAGCCTCTATTTTTTGGATAGGGGAAAGAGCAGCATGGGTAGGAGCGCATTTTAGTCCACCTGGAACTATGAGCTCTTGGGATCCTCACTGGAGAGATAATTATGGAGGAATTGATCATCCCATCCAAAGGATAGGGTATTTCCCAGCAAGGTTTGCTCCAACAGAAAACCCTTTTTATGTCGCCTTGCCATTTAATGATACCACGAGTGCGAATAGAGAACTTACTAGAAAGTTTGTTCCCGTAGCATGGACGAAGAGAAATGGCTCGAAATGTTTTGGGAGATGGATAGAAATAAGAGCACCAGCCACAGGTAAAAGGTGTTTTGCTCAATGGATGGATGTAGGGCCATGGACTACTGATGATGCCAGTTATGTTTTTGGACATAGTAGGCCAAAGGCTCCTTATGGAATAGATGTTTCGCCTGCGGTAAGAGACTATCTAGGGATCCATTCTGGAGATAGGGTAGATTGGAGATTTGCAGATGAACAAAATTTGCCATTTGGTCCCTGGATCCAAGCAAAAGAAGAAGCAATCATTTTCCAAGCTATTAAAAGGAAAATCCATTGATGATGTTTTTGAACTGTAATTAATTCAGAAGATTGCATGCGGATAAGAAGAAGCTAGAAATTGATAAATTTTCATTAATCAATCATGTCTAAAGTTAGGCTATTCTTGCTTTAGGGGCGATCTTTTCTCATGAAAGTTTTATCACTTGCAAATATCGTCAGTTGATCGCGCAATAACATTTATCTATCTGTCTTATAAAAAAAAATCTAGGGAGAAAATGCTCTAGCTGCCTTATTGATTCCCTCTGAAATCATCGGATGAGGAAAGGCCACGCGAGCCAAAGCCTCTGCATCGAGTCCTTCTCGCACCGCTAAGGCTAAAGGAGCTATTAATTGAGAAGCTTCGATGCCCCCAATATGAGCACCAAGAAGTCGCTTATCTTCACAATCAAAAATAAGTTTAATGAATCCCTCCGTTTCTCCTAGAATTTCTGCACGGGCATCAATAGCATACTCGTACTTTGTTACTTCAATTCGGTGCCCAAACATGTGAATGGCTTCTTCTTCAGTCAACCCAACACTTGCGATTTCTGGCTCTGTAAATACTGCATAGGGCACACTTTTCCAATCCATTCTGGCAACTGATTGTCCGCCCGCTGCAATGTTATGGGCAGTGATTCGACTTTGAAGAACAGCCGAATGAAAAAGCATGCTTTTTCCGTTGACATCTCCAGGGGCATAAATGTGAGGAAAATCATATAGTTGGAGGGTGTTGGTAACAGGCAGAGCCTTAAAACGTTGAAATCCTAAAATCTCAATACCCTCAGGGCTAACACATTCTCTACCAGTAGCCATTATAACAAGATCTCCAAATAAGGACAATTCTTGACCGTTTTTAACATAAATAACTTCATAATTTCCCTCTTTACCTTTTACAAATTTTACTTGAGCTTCTAGTTCGATCGATATCCTGCTTTGAAGTCTTTGGAAGAGAAATTGAGAGAGTTCCTTGTCAAATCCTCCAATCAAGCTCTTTGAAAATTCAAGAATAGACGGTTTACAACCCAGATTTTCAAACATCGAAGCGACCTCAACTCCGATATATCCACCACCAATGATGATGGGTTTGGTGGGAAAGGGGACTGAGGATTCTAATTTAAACAGATCATGGGAACTAACTGTTAGTTCAGAACCAGGAATCTGAAGGGTATGTGGACGACTTCCAGTTGCTATAATTAAATATTTAAAAGTAACATAAAAACTTTCATTTTCAGTAGACACTTCAATTTTTTTATCATCAACAATTTTTCCAATGCCTTTATAGAACAATATGCCAGACTGTTGAATCTCTGACTTATGTAATTCATATCGTGTTTTTTGGACACGATCTTTATGCGCAAGAATTCCATTCCAATCAACTTGGGGCGAAGGGCCGGAAAGTCCAAAAAAAGAATATTTTTTAGCATAAGAACGAATTAAACTGGCCTCTCTAACAGCTTTCGATGGGACACAACCTTCAGCCAAACAATTTCCACCAAGATTTCCAATAGGATCAACCATTAACACTCTAAATCCAGCTTTATCCAAAAAAAAAGCAGCTGGATAGCCACCACCACCAGCACCAATAATCGCGACATCAACAGTTAAATTTGTAGCCATAGACTTGATAATAAAAAAAATAGCGTAGATGACAAATCAAAAAGGCATGTGGGGAGAATTGTTCCATGAGGAACCATAATGGAATAAGAGAAAAGAAAAAAAGAGATAATATCACTTCGCACAATATATGTTATGTAAAATTCGCAGGGAATTCTTATCTGTTGCCGAAAGCTAAATCATTCTTCTAATTTTTATTTGATTTTTTAGACCTCGATGCTTTTTTGTAATCCCCAAGAAAATCCTTGCTCTCCACAACAAAATGATCTACAAACAATTGCTTAGATGTTCGGATGGTTGTGGAAAATGAGAGAAAAAATTAAAAACCTTGGTGGCATGGTTTTTGCTTACTAAGTTGGTGTTTTCTATCAATGATTGACTCAATAAGATAAAAAATATTAAATGTTGACAAGGAACGAACGAGGAGAATTCACATGGCTTTGTATAAAATAGAAGCAATCATAAAACCTTTTAAATTGGAAGAAGTTAAAGAAGCACTCACAGAAATTGGTATAGCCGGCCTTACGGTAACCGAAGTCAAAGGCTTTGGCCGTCAAAAGGGACATACTGAAATCTATCGTGGCAGTGAATACACGGTTGATTTTTTACCAAAAGTGAAAATTGAAATAGTGCTTACGGAGGAGATTTTGCCAAAAGCTACTGAAGCAATCATTAAATCGGCAAAAACAGGAAAAATTGGTGATGGAAAGATTTTTGTTCTGCCCGTTACTGAAGCAATACGTATTCGGACAGAAGAAAAAGGTGAGAATGCTATTTGATTTGCTTCTAGTTCTCTTTTCTCAGTCTTAGAGATGGGATGTATGGATGCAATTCGGTGTGTTTTTTATCTCAAGATAATTGTTTTTTTTTCTCAAAAATAATAATTCTCAAAGTCTTTGATCTAAATTTTCCTTTTGAAAGATACAACATAAACAATATTTAACCCAATCAGAGGAGGAAACGATGCCTGAATGTTATAGGAGGTGTGCTACTGGAGAAGAAGTAATAGCTTTTGCTCTGGAGCATAATGTAAAACTGGTTAATCTGAAATTCTGCGATTTATTAGGAACTTGGCAACATTTTACAATTGGTTTAGACCTATTGACTCCGGAATCTTTTTCCGAAGGGATAGGTTTTGATGGATCTTCTATTCGCGGATGGCAAGGCATACAAGAATCGGATATGCTTGTAATGCCCGACCCATATACCGCCTTTATTGATCCTTTTATTGCCGAACCTACTTTGAGTTTGATCTGTTCCATATATGACCCAATCACTCTTCAGACCTATTCTAAGGATCCTCGTAGTATTGCCATAAGAGCTGAAGCGTATCTTAAAAGCACTGGAATCGCAGATACCGCTTATTTCGGACCTGAAGCTGAATTCTTTATCTTAGACAGTGTTCGGTATGATAACCAAGCTAACTTCGCTTATTACGAAGTCGATTCTGTTGAAGGAATATGGAACAGTGGGAAAGAAAATGGACAAAACCTTGGATATAAAATACGCCATAAAGAAGGCTATTTTCCTGTTCCCCCTGCGGATACTTTACAGGATCTAAGAGATCAAATGGTTTTAACACTTGAATCGATGGGGGTCAAAGTCGAAAGACAACATCATGAAGTTGCAACAGCAGGACAAGCAGAAATAGATATCGTCTACAATACCCTACTCCGAATCGGTGACGATATGATGATGTATAAGTATATAATAAAAAATACGGCTAGAAAATATGGTAAAACCGTTACATTTATGCCCAAACCTATTTTTGGAGATAATGGATCGGGGATGCATACCCATCAATCACTCTGGAAGGAAGGCAAACCTCTTTTTGCTGGAAACCGGTATGCAGGGCTAAGTGAAATGGCTCTTCATTATATTGGTGGTATCATCAAACATGCCCCTGCCCTCACCGCTATCACCAATCCAACAACAAATAGCTTTAAAAGGCTTGTTCCTGGTTTCGAAGCACCAGTTAATCTAGCCTATTCTGCAAGAAATAGAAGTGCGGCTATTCGTATCCCTACCTACTCGGCTAATCCCAAGTCAAAGCGAATCGAGTTTCGCACTCCAGATCCTTCTGCCAATCCTTATTTAGCTTGTGCGGCCATGCTTATGGCAGGTCTTGATGGTATTCAGAACAGGATAGATCCTGGTGAGCCTATGGAAAAAAATATCTATGAGCTTCCTCCTGAAGAATTAAAAAACATTCCCAAAGTCCCTGATTCCTTAAGTGGTGCCATCGAGGCCCTTGAGAAGGACCATGAGTTCCTTATGAAAGGAGACGTCTTTACGAAGGATGCAATTGAAACACTGCTGACGTTACGCAAAAAGGACTATGATATGCTAAGGATACGACCTCATCCATTGGAGTTCTACATGTATTATGATATTTAGAGCTTAATGATAGGTGTGAGATCCTCCCTAGATGGAATTTAGAGAATGGCATAGATAAGTGCACAAGATTGGATTGCGTTTACTTTATCCATATGGCTTTTCATATGGACTGATCTATCACTTACTGTGCCATTCAATTTCTACTTTTCTTTTCGACAGTTACGGGAATGCTCGTTTGTAGTTGTTCAGATTCCAGTTAAGATCTGTTGCAGCATAGAGAACTACAGGATCCGGTCTATGCAACGAGCTTCCCTAACTGTTCGGTAGGCATGAGAAATAATGAAGAAAGTTTTCTCTGCTGGTTTGGCTTGTCCCCTGCCTTTATATCTGCGATGGCCTCCTTATACGATATCATTTTAAGACTCTACCAGTATAGTTCAAAGAAGGAAGCCTTCTACCCCATCCGATTGTGACAGTTGATCACGATTCCAGGACATCGGCTAATTGAAGTATGGTTCAATATGGACAAGAGGTGTTCTCCATTGCCTGCGCTCCCAGTTGATAATCTAGTTTTCCAACGGGACTTATGTCTTATTTTGCCCTAAACATCGGAGACATTCTCCTATGAATTACTTAACGGTTAGAAAAAAATTTTTAATCTGATCTCCCAATTGTTAAATCTCTAACAACTTATGAATGAATAGAAATCCTCTCTTTTTTTATAGAAATTGAAGGAGAGGAAGAAAAAATTTTATGATCAAATCAAAATAAAAGAAAAATGATTTTTTAAAGTTGTTATCCTATAAAGATATGCCTAAAAAATGAAAGCACTTAAATTGTTTTTCCATTTATTTCGGACAAAATGGGAATAAAAATTTGCGACATTACACAGTTTTATGCTCCTGGTGGAGGAGTCAAAAGATATATAGACGAAAAGCAGGATTATATCCGTCAAAAAAAAGAAGATGAGCATTTTCTCATCATTCCAGGAGAAAAAACTTTTTCTATTCACGACCCCCCTATCCACATATTTAGTATTAAGTCTCCATTAATCAATCAGTTTTCTCAACATAGGATTTTATTGAACCTTACAGAAGTTACCGATCTCTTGCATGAGATAAAAGCAGATATTATAGAAGCTGGGGATCCTTATCAATCTTCATGGCTTGTCTCTTGGACTGCAAAAAAACTCAAAGTTCCTGTTGTTGGCTACTACCATTCTCATTTTCCAGATGCTTATGTTCGAACCTATTTTGGTTGGAAAAATTCTTTTTTAGAAAAGGCTTTTTTTACCTTTTCTCGCTGGTATGCAGAGGAAATTTACAATCAATTCGACTTTACTTTTGTCCCCACTCTTTCTCTTTTAAATTTACTGCGAAGCTGGGGTATCAAAAACGGAGTCCATCTCAGCCTTGGAGTAGATACCAAGACGTTTACTCCTGAGCCACCAAAGAACAACTATCGGTTAAAACTCGGAATCCCAAGAGATGCTTTTCTGTTATTGTATGTTGGCAGGTTAGCAAAGGAAAAAAACATTGGTTTATTGCTGAAAACATTTTTTTTCTTCAGGATTATTCCTCTAAAAAAGACTATTGGCTATTAATTATTGGTGATGGCCCCTTAAGGAATGAGATTCTCAAAGCGATAAAAGCCTCTAATAGAATCTGTTGGATTACAAGAGTAGATTCGAAAAAAGAACTTGCCGATTATTATCGGTCTGCAGATCTTTTCATTCATCCTGGAATCGTTGAGACTTTTGGATTAGTGACCATCGAAAGCCAAGCTTGTGGCTGTCCAGTAGTGGGATTCCGTGGAACGCATATGGAGGATTTAGTCGAAGAAGGATTCAGTGAGTACTGGGCAGATAGAAAAGATTTTCGTTCCTTAGCTGAAGCTGTAGAAAAAATGCGAACATTAGATTTAAGAACAATCGGGAAAAACCTTGCGTTGAATGTTCATCAAAAATACAGCTGGAAAAGATCATTTGAGAAACTCTGGTATTACTATTATGAAGCTATTTCGAATTCTTTCATACAGAAAAGCGCTCTTAAATATGCTAGCTAAGCAAGTATTGTTTTTGTGATAGAAGCTTCCCAAAAATTATGAAAAAAAAAATGTCTATGATTTTCTTAATAAGAAATCAATTTAGCATCATTTTTCATTTTTTCTTTATGAATAAAATCTTCAAGCTGTCAGCTTGAAACTCCCCTTTTTTTCCAATTTTTTATAAAAATCAGTTCTTCTTTTTTCATTTTTCAATCTTTTGAAAAGCAACTCCATAATTTTGGATTTCCGATTTGCTAAATATGAATCCCAATAGAAATCCCACTAGACCACCCGCTACAACATCTGAAAAATAATGTCTCCCTAATGCCATTCTGGACCAACAAACTAAAAGGGCCAAAAAAACCAGAAAATATCCTAACTTAGGCATTTGTCCTAAAAAACTAGCTGCTGTTGCCATGGAAGTTGCTGCATGTCCAGAAGGAAATCCATGGAACATGGTCAACCACTGGATGCCATAAAAGCCATCAACTAGAGAACCATTTGGATGGATTCTTTGAAAACTAACAATAGGCAAAGGGATATATCCTAATTCTTGTATGGCTTCGGTTGCACTTGCCGAAGGTCGGGCGCGTCCTAAGATATTTCTTCCTAAATCAACCAATGCTCCAGCTATAAGGGCCGAAAAAAAACATCCAATGGCTACTTCTTTCAATTTCTCTTTTTTAAATAAAATTCCTAAAAAATAGATGCTCACGCAAAGAGGAATTGTTCCTTGAGGAAAGTCACCCCAATAACTTATTTTTTCAGCAAAAGTGTGAAAAAGAGAATCTCCTTTTATTATAAAAAAACTGTAAAATAGAAAATCAAGCTGAAATGCTAGAATAACACTTAAAAGCCAGACTAATGGAAAACCAAATTTTATTGTTGGTGGTAGATTTTTAAGAGCTTCAAAAACAGCTAAACATTTCTTTTTTGAAAGTTGATAAAACCGAAACCATTCATTTTTCATTCGCTACTCTTTTTAGAAAGAAATTTTTTCCAACCAATAGACATCTCTCTGAGTTTGGTAACCACTCCGATATAAATATCAAGAAATCTTTCGATTTCTTCTTTGGTTGTAGTAATTCCCAAACTGATTCTTACACTGGACATAGCCTTTTGGTACTCCAACCCCACAGCTTTAAATACATGGGAAATTCTCAAATTTTTTTGTACACAACTAGGCCCGCTTGAAAGCAAAACTCCTTTCATATCACAACTTAATACCTGTGCTTCTCCTCCAATAAATTCGGGACTTATATTCAAATTCTGGATGGAACGGTTTGGACCAAGTTCTGGACCGTTGAGAGATACCAATGGGATGCTAGTAGAAATTCTTTCCCAGATCATTTTTTGAAAATAACCAATTTTTTCTATTTTTTCTTTAAAAATATTTGTCGTAATTTCAGCTGCTTTAGCAGCAGCCACAATGGAAGCCATATTTTCTGTTCCTCCCCATAACCCTAACTCTCTATTGAGCCCTGGAATAATCGGTTCTATTTCTATTCCTTGTCTGATATAAAGTACCCCAATTCCTTTGGGCCCGTTGAATTGATTAGGATTAAGAGCCAAAAGCGAAATAGGGATTTTTTTTAAGTCAATGGGAATCCAGCCTCCAGCATAAGAACCATCGCAAAATAAAGCTATACTGTTTTTTTCACAAATTTCAGCAGCTTCCTTTATCTTTTGAATGGTTCCTATTTCAGGATTAACCCATTGAAGACAGCAAAGGATGGTTTGTGGAGTTGATAGCTCTTCGATTGCTTTGGGGTCAATCATTCCTTCCTGATTTACTGGCAAAAAGGTAAGTTGGGCACCCTCCCTTTTTAGCTTATCTAAAAGCAACAAAATAGGTCTTTGTTCGATAGGGCTTGTCAGAATATGTTTGCCTTTGAGCGAATTTTTTCTCCAAAACCCTTCAATTCCAAGGATAATCGCTTCCCATATGCCACCAGTAAATACGAGTTCATTGGGAGAACATCCAATAAAAGAACTAAAAGACTCTAAAGATGATTCTAAGGTCTTTTTTGATTGAATCCCCAGTTGATGGATACTGGTGGGGGAAAAAGGTTCGAGGGAATAGTGATAGAAAAGTTCTAGAGCCTCTTTAAAAACAGGAGAAACAGATTGGTGATCCAAAAAAATTAGTTTGTCTATAGAACGCTCCATGTATTGAACTGTTGATGACCATTATTCTAGTAAAAATCAACGTTGTGAGCTGTCTAAGGTATATAAAGAAGATTTATGCTTTTTTACAGTTTTTGTATAAATAGGGCCAAACCAAGTATCGACCAAGCACAGACCAAAAAAAGCACCAAAAGGGATGGTATAATAAAAGGCCATTGTCAGCGAATTAATGCCTAAAAGAAATGCTGAGGCAATCAAGTAATCAGTTTTTGCAAGGGCAAAAATCCTAAAGTTTTCTGGAAAATTTAAAGCGCAATCAAAAACATTTACCCCGTCAAGCCACCGGCAACAAGCTACAGCACAAAAAGGAATAACAAACCATAGGATTGGGGGAATAAAAAGGGATAAAAGGCTAGAAGGCAACTCTAAAAGCTGGATAAAAATATAATAAACAATCCCAATCCAAAGAATAGCAGGGAGGATAAGAGTTGTCAAAGCAATCGTCAGTTTGGCGGCTCCTTCCCTAGCATAATTCCATAACAAAGAGAGTTTCCATTCTGGTAGTTGATTTAACTTACCGGTTTTAGCTCTTCGAAGAACTTCAAAAGTAAAGCCAAGAGGAAACCAGAAAGTGCATACATTAATGATGAGAAGACCTAAAAAAGTGCTAGGTAGTCTTTCGGTACTGTAAGAAGAGCTTATTTTAGGAATTAACGCTAAAAGGAAAGGATTAATGAGAAGAAATCCTCCGATCAAAACCTTCATCCACCACCATGGATCAGAAAAGATTTGAGAGAAGCCCTTTTTAATATCCAGAAAAAAGCTCGACTTTTCTATTTCAGGAGTATCAGAAGTCTGAAAAGCTTCTTCATGCATAGTATAACTCCTTGATAAGTACTTTAGATCCCTTCAAAAATTCAGTTTCAACGAGAAAAAAACGCTCTTTATTTTTTATCCAGGAAGACTAACTCCCATTGGACTCTTACATTCTTACCAATAGTTAATTAATTTTTCCTATTTGTTCTATTAAACTCTCCTCTTCGTATTTTTCCAACCAAAAAACATTAAATATTGGTCCCCCCATGTCCCCAACCTAGTGGTTCTCCTCCAATCAAATGAACATGAAGATGAGGTATGCTTTCTCCTGCATCTGGACCATTATTGATAATGACTCTAAATCCAGAATGAAAAATTCCTAGCTGAGCGGCGACTTTATTAGCTGTCAAAAGAAGATGTCCTAAAAGGGGAATATCCTCCTCCGAGGCTTCGCCAAGTCTTGGAATTTCTTTCCTAGGCACAATAAGAACGTGAACTTTGGCTACGGGATGTATATCACGAAACGCAACGCACTGGCTATCCTCATAGAGGATATCGGCTGGTATTTTCCTAGCGATGATTTGACTGAAAAGGGAAGGCATAGCTCAATTTTTCCTATTGGGAAGCAGCGGGAGAAAGCATAGGAATATCTTTAGATCGAGCTTCATTCATTTTAAGTTCTGAAATAACGTTCATAAAATCTTCCGCATCGTGAAATTTACAATAGACAGAAGCAAAACGGATAAAAGCTACTTCGTCAATAGTTTTCAGTTTGTTCATGACTTTTGTGCCAATCAAGTAGGATGGAATAATGGAAGACTTTTCGGTACTACATTCTTCTATAATTTGATCAACAAAATCTTCAATTTGAGCTTGATCTATTGGCCTTTTTTCCAATGCTTTTTGAATTCCTAGCATCAGCTTATTTCTATCAAAAGGTTCAATCAAACCATTTCTTTTTTTGACTAAAAGTTCAATTTCTTGGATTTCTTCATAGGTCGTGAACCGAAATCCACATTGTAAGCATTCTCTACGTCTTCGAATCGATCTGCCCTCTTTTATTGGCCTGGAGTCAATAACCTTATCCTCCATATTTCCGCATTTCATACATTTCATACTTGAAATGACAATATAATCATATTTTATTCAATTACTGAGATCAACCATTAACGTTATTTTTAAAATAGATAAAATTGACTATTTTACAAGCGTTTCGTGCTTTTTCCTACTTAAACCTCAACCCCTTTCAATTCTATGAAAATTCTTACTTCCATTCTTGCAGCAGAAACATTGATGATTGATAGCTCGATTCATGCTTCTTTACTTGATTTAAAAGAACCCCATATAAAAGAGCATGCCCCAATTCAAATACATCTCACTGCTTATAAAGATGAGGAAGAGATCTATTTCAATGGAAATTTAAAAACATCCGTGCTTATTCAATGTGGCCGATGCTGTCAATGGTTTGAATATCCGATAGAAATTTCCAATTTTTCGGTACAAGTTCATGCTCCTTTTCCAGAGGTAATTGATCTATCCAATAGAATTAGAGAAGATATTTTATTGGCCTTGCCAATGATTGGTTTTTGTGGGCCTGAAGTTGCTAATGGTTGTTTTGGCAAGGAACTTTTTGAAGATCATAAAGAGACCTCTATTCATGATGCAGGCATTTGGAAAATACTTGAAAAAATTATAAAAAGATAGACACTTTCCTTTTCAAAAAAATATAAAAAGTATTTAAAAAAAGTAGAGTTATAACTTTAAACCATAGGAAGATTTATGGGCGTACCTAAAAGAATTACTTCAAAGGCCAGAAAAAGATCAAGAAAAGCGGCCAATCGTTGGACCCCTCCAGGGATTTCTAAGGACAAAAAAACAGGAAACTGGGTAAAGTCCCATCATGTGGACCCAGCAACGGGAATGTATAATGGCCGACAAGTTCTCACTCAAAAAACGACAGATGAACATTAACTCAATGAGCACCAATGAAGATCGCTCTCGATGCCATGGGCGGGGACTACGCTCCAGATTCTCCTATCTCTGGAGCTATCGAAGCTCTCCATCTTTTCCCAGATGTACATCTTATCTTGGTTGGCAATGAACCAATCGTCAAAGAAATATTTTATAAAAAAAATGGACAAGCTGTTCAACAACGAGTGGAATTTCTTCATACCTCTCAGGTCGTTGGTATGGAGGATCCCCCAATAGAAAGTGTTCGACATAAAAGGGATTCTTCGATTAGCCGCTGTGTAGAGTTGATAAAAAAAGGGGAGGCAGATGCCGTTGTTTCTGCAGGAAATACTGGAGCTGTCGTGGCTGCAGCTACAGTATACTTAAGGACTTTACCTGGAATATCAAGGGCGGGTATAGCCAGCGTCATTCCCACTGAAAAAAATCCCTTTATATTAATCGATTCAGGCGCCATTATCGATTCTACTCCCGAAAACTTATTGGATTTTGGGATTATGGGAAGCATCTATGCTAAAAAAATTCTTGGAGTATCCAATCCACGAGTCGGGTTGCTTAGCATAGGTACTGAAAATGTCAAAGGTAATGAATTGACCAAAAGCGCTTTCAAACTTTTATCCAAATCGAATTTAAATTTCGTAGGTAATATTGAAGGAAGAGATCTTTTTGAAAATCCAGTGGATGTTGTGGTCTGTGATGGATTTGTCGGCAATGTCGTCTTAAAGACTTCTGAAAGTGTAGCTACGGCTGTAGTCCGCTGGCTTAAAAGAGAATTTAAAAAGAATCCCATTCGTATCCTTGGTGCTATTCTTGCCAAAGGAGCCTTTGAATCCGTCAAGAAAAAAACAAATTATGAAGAATATGGGGGAGCTCTTCTCCTGGGAATAAGGGGAACATGTATCATTGCTCATGGATCTTCGACTCCAAAAGCTATTTGCAATGCTATACGTGTAGCAAGGGAAGCGTTGATTCAAAATGTCAACCATATTATTATCGAAGAAATTAAAGCACATCATGAACTTATCGAAGAGCACAAAAGAACCTCTTTACCAATTACCTGAGATAGTTATTGTCGGTACCGGAACTTATTTACCATCAAAAATCTTGACTAACTATGATCTTGAAAAAATGGTTGATACTACCGACCAATGGATTACGGAAAGAACAGGGATTAAAGAAAGAAGAATAGCAAATGAAAAAGAAACCCCTTCAGAAATGGGGGCAGAAGCAGCGTTGATAGCCTTACAAAATGCCGGGTTAACTCCTGAGGATCTAGATCTTATTATTGTCGCTACTACCACTCCAGATACTATATTTCCTTCTACTGCTTGCTACATTCAACAAAAAATCGGTGCCCGTACAATACCTTCTTTCGATATCCAGGCTGCCTGTTCCGGTTTCATCTATGCTTTTGTCCTTGCTTCCCACATTGTTTCTTCTGGTTCTGCTAGATACGTTCTTGTAGTTGGTGCTGAGAAGCTTTCGACGATTGTTGATTGGACAGACAGAAATACCTGTGTTCTGTTTGGAGATGGAGCGGGTGCTGCAATAATAGCTGCCGGGCAAGATAAAAATAAGCGGTTATCATTTAATATTGGGGCCGATGGATCTCATTGGCAAACCCTGTACATTCCCGCTGGCGGTTCTAAGCTTCCTTTAACCCCTCAAAACATACATCATAAACTTCATTATCTCCACATGGTTGGTAAAAAAGTCTTTAAACTAGCGATTGATTCGATGGAACAATCTCTTTTGAGGTGCTTAAAAAATGCTGGGCGTTCTCTTGAAGACATCGCATGCATCATTCCTCATCAAGCCAATCTGAGAATTATTGAAGCACTTTCTCAAAGACTTCACATCCCTAGCGAAAAGTTTTTTGTCAACATGGAAAAATATGGCAATACATCCTCAGCCTGTATTCCTATTGCGCTTCATGAAGCTATCATTTCAAACCGGATTAAAGATGGAGACATTATTGTGCTCGTTTCCTTTGGGGCTGGAATTACATGGGGAAGTGTTCTTTTCGAATATAAATCTAAAAAAAATGGAGAGACTTAAAAAAGAGGAAATTGTTTTAAAAGATCAATAGCCTTTTCTTGGAGGTCGAGTAGCCTTTCTTTCCTCTGCCATCCAATAGCATTCAACTCCCTTGGATAGCTAGCTAGCCATAGCAGAAAGGAACAAAGAAATTCCCAATCTTTTATTGAAACAGATTCCATGGCGATCTGATTGCCAATGGCCATATTATGGTAATTATCCATAGCTAAACAGAGTGCAGCTGAGCGATATCCAAATTCAATAAAAGGAGTGGTTTCACAAGTCCCCCTCCCATAAATTTCTTTTGATAGACAAACTCTGGATGTACTTTTCTGTAATCTTCTAAAGCTTTTTCAAGCCAGCTTACTACAGAAGCATCGAAGAGCCTTGTTTTATCCCCTACTCTTAATACTGGGCCCTCATTCATAGATCCATAACCCTGAGCCATACTTGCTTCAATCGAAATCATGATAGTATTTTCTGGATTTAAAATCTGCTTTTTAAGAAAAGCTAAGGTTCCCAAAAATCCGATTTCCTCAGCACGACTAAAAAGTATGGCTATTTTGGTCTTTAGATTCTTTGAAACTATCTGAATAAACATGTAAAGTAAGGAGCAAACTCCTACAAGATCGTCACAGGACCTGCCGTAAAAAATTCCATCTTGGCTGAAAAATGGAGGAAGATCCCACATTCCAATTGAATTTGGTGGCGCTGTGGGTTCGCATTGTATCATTTTAAATTTTCCTTTGTTCTGATGGCCCTTAATAACAGACTCTCCGACTTTTTCTCCATGATCCTGACTGAAAAAAATCAACTTTGCCCCTTCTAAATAGGATTCGTTTACGCCTCCAAGCAAATAGACATGGCTTTGGCTGTCAGAATAAAATCCTGGATGATCCATATGGGCTACAAATAAAAGAAGAGGTTTGTCTTTGTCGTCCGAAACAAAGTCTAACTGAACCAAAAGGTTAGAAAACGGATCGATTTCTATTTTTGATTGCGGATATTCCGATAAAATAGAATATATTTCCTTAGCAATGAATTTTTCATGCAAGGGGGCTGTTGGTAGGGAAAAAATTCTTTTTGCTATTTCTTCAAGTGTCATAGCGGGTTTTAATTTGCTTGCATTAAAAAAAGAGATTTTTAAAAACAGTAACCAACCTTCTACTCAAAGTTGAATATAGTGGCTGACAATTCTCTTGGCAAAACCAAAAGCATGTATCCTAAAGAGGAATGCGGCGTTTTTGCTATCTATGGTCATGTCAATTCGGCGGAATTAACCTATTATGGCTTATACGCTCTGCAACACCGTGGCCAAGAAAGTGCAGGAATAGCTAGCTTTGATCCTTGTCAGAACCATTTTCAAGTTTGCCGGGGCATGGGACTTGTTTCTCAAGTTTTTGACAGTCGTTCCTTAGCTTCTCTTCAAGGCACAATGGCCATTGGGCATGTTCGTTATTCGACAACAGGTTCCAGCACGCTTTTAAACGCTCAGCCTATTGTAGTTTCTTGTTCGAAGGGCGAACTGGCTTTAGCTCATAATGGCAATATTGTCAACGCGGTTTCGATTCGGCGAGAATTGGAAAACAAAGGTTCAATTTTTCAAACGACTTCCGATTCTGAAGTTATTCTTCATCTTATGGCCCAACCGGCACAAGAAGACATTGTCGGTAGTTTTCTCAATGCCTTACAAAGAGTCAAAGGAGCCTTTTCCTGTGTTCTCATGACCACAAAAGGCATATTCGCAGCAAGAGATCCTTTAGGATTTCGCCCCCTATGCCTTGGAAAAATAGAGAACAGCTACGTTGTGTCTAGTGAAACTTGTGCATTCGATCTGATTCATGCCGAATACATTAGAGATATTGAGCCAGGAGAAGTGCTGTTTATTGGAGAAGATGGGCTAAAGTCCTATTTTATAAATGGACAAACAACTAAGAAAGCCTTTTGTATTTTTGAATACGTTTATTTTGCGCGTCCTGACAGCAACATTGCTGGGCTTAATGTAAGCAAAGCCAGAATTCAGATGGGTAAAGAATTGGCTAAGCTCTATCCGGTTGATGCCGATATTGTTGTTCCGGTCCCTGATTCAGGAAATTATGCAGCTCTTGGCTATGCAGAACAGTCTGGTATTCCTTATTACCCCGCTTTTGTCCGGAACCATTATATTGGAAGAACCTTTATTCAACCCACACAGCTAATTCGGGATTTTAGTGTCCGAATAAAACTTAATCTCATTCAAGAAGCTATTAAAGGGAAAAGAGTGATAGTGGTAGACGATTCAATCGTCAGAGGTACAACCGCTCGAGCCAGAGTAGTTAACTTGAGGGAGGCTGGAGCCAAAGAAGTCCATATTCGAGTCAGCTGTCCTCCCCACCGCTATCCTTGTCACTACGGGATCGATTTTCCTAATCCAAAAAGTCTTTTAGCTAATCAACTGGCAATTGAAGATATCTGTAAGTATCTTGGAGCAGACTCTCTTGGATATCTCTCTCACGAAGCTCTCATCAAAGCATGCTTAGAGGCGAACACAGAGTTTTGTACAGCCTGCTTTACAGGCAAATACCCAGTAGATTTTGATCCTGATTTCGATAAAATGATTCTAGAAAGAAGGTCTTTCTTTGAAAATGTTACTAAATAATATTCAGTCTAGTTTCCATGAATCTTTATTCTCAAGCAGGTGTGGATCTCAAAGCAGCCCAGGCTTTTAAATCAACAATTCCAAAGTTAATAACCTCTACTCAAAGAGCTGAAGTTATTGGGAGTTTTGGTGGTTTTGGGGGTCTTTTTTCTGCAGCTTTTCCAACTTTCCATCATCCAGTCCTTGTGTCAAGTATTGATGGGGTGGGAACAAAATTACTCATTGGCCAAATGGCCAATCGGTATGATGGTCTGGGTGAAGATCTTGTAAACCATTGTGTTAATGATATCGCCACGCTTGGGGCTGAACCGCTCTTTTTTCTTGATTACATAGGATGTGGAAAGCTTGAACCATCAGTATTAATAAAAATATTAGAAGGAATGGAAAGAGCCTGTAGGAATGCAAACTGTGCCTTGTTAGGTGGAGAAACGGCTCAAATGCCTGGGATCTACAAAGAAAAAGATTTTGACTTAGTAGGTGCCATTGTGGGAGTCGTTGAAAAAGAGCATATAATCGATGGAAAAATGATTTGTCCGGGAGATCTAATCATTGGTCTTCCCTCCTCTGGCTTACATACCAATGGGTATTCTTTAGTCAGAAAACTTCTGTTTGCTGAAAAGCATTATAATCTTTGGGATACTCCTCCTGGTTTTTGCCGACCTCTTGTCGATGAACTATTAGAGGTGCATAAATCTTACCTTGAAGAGATTAGGCTCTTAAAAAAGCTTATACCCATTAAAGGTATTGCACATATCACTGGTGGTGGGTTTTTTGAAAATTTACCTAGAATACTTCCAGAGGGAGTGGATGCTATTATTTATGCAAATAGCTGGCCTATCCCTCCCATATTTTCTTTTTTAACAAGTCTTGGGGCTATGACGATCGAAGAACAGTACAGTATTTTTAATATGGGAATTGGGTTATGTCTTATTATTGGCCCTGAATCCAAAGAAGTATGTCTGAGTAATGTTGAAGGTTTTTTAATCGGACAAATAGTTTCAGGAACAAGGAAGGTAGAATTGAAAATATAACTGGTTAGGGGTTAGCTCTAAATAAGCATGTATGCTTATTTTTTTAGCAATTTTTTGAAGCTCAACTAAATAAAATGGTAAAGATTGCAAGAAGGAGATGAGGATTTAAAAATCTAAAAGGTTAGCTGCTAGTTATGCAACAGGGTATTATTTCCTACCTCCTTATCCAGCAGGCTTAGATAGATTTCAACCTTCTCCTACTCCCTTTTCATCTTTTCTTCTTATAAAATCGGTCAAACTCTTCCTTGCTTTCTTGAAGACTATCTGATTGATAACCCCTTCTTACAATCCCAACCAAAGATAGATTAGGTTCTTTTGAAACAATGGATAAGAGAAAACAAAGAAGCTAAGAATTTTTCTAAAGAAGAATAAAAATGGTGGAGGCGGAGGGAGTCGAACCCTCGTCTTCTCGGGAACTTGAAAATTGTCCTACAAGTTTAGTGGTTTTTCAATTAACCGTTGTAGGACCAAGGAACCACGAACCCATTTTCCTACAACGTGAACCTTTTTTAATCGCGTTGAATAACAGGTTCCAATTATTCAACGCTTTCCGGCTGATTGACACGCCCTTTTCCACTCCGCCGGAGAAAGTGGAAAAAGACGCTTGCTACTATGTATTAAGCAGCAAGAGCCAATTCTTCGTTGGCATTTATAAATTAAAGCAGGTTTTTTTACGAGGCCAACCTACTTAAAGCCCTCGACTTGCACAATTTCCAAGTTCGAACCGGAGAATCGATTACCGGTACGCCCCCATATGCAATATATCAAAAGAGAGAAAAAATACAATTAGATTTAATCAAAAATATTTAATATACTATTTAATTTTTTTCTACTATTTTTTCCTCTGCTTTTCAAACTTAATATATGTTTACCATTCTAGGTTAGGTACCCCTTATACTGAAGCTTAAAAACACCAATGATCTCATCAAGGTCGTTAGTTTTATTAAGCATTTTTTCTCGGTACTCTTTGCATTAGGAAATTTAAATGGTTCTTTCGATTGCATAGGAGAAAAGTCTTCCTTCTGATTCTTTTCTAGTTTTAAGTTATAGAGCCACAATGCTGTTTTTTTGCAATTTCATTTTCCATTTTTTGCTTATGGAGATAAGTTAAAAACATGGTTGGTAATCCCAAATGGCCTCCACAGGGAGACGACAATGATAAAAACATCATACGGCAACTTCTTTATCTATTCGCTCTTTTCTTCTTTCTTGCTTTGCTCAGAGTAGTAATGGGGATGATGATTGGTTTACGGTTTTGGATCGGCGGATGAAAAGAGAATATAAAGATGTACTTCTATCCTAAAGGAAAAAACTTTTCCTTTTTCCTTTAGGAATGAATAAAGAAGTTAAGAATAATGACTAACATTCGTCAGAAAATCTCCCTATCCTTACTCTTAAAATCCCCCAAAACAGAATTATCCACAAACTGATCGAGAAATAGCTTTTATAAAATACGTTTTGTCTGTAAAATATGACATCAAACTGAAATTCTATGTCTATTCCTCGTTCCGAAAGCCAAACGAAGAGCTTTGATGAAGATCCACCGAAGGCGTGTTGTTGCAAGAAAAGAGCTGGTACTACAATTGATAAAATTCATGTATGTCCTGAGCGTGTAGATTTTATATTTCCAGAGGTCATATTTCCTTCTGAAAGAGTGTTTAAAATTGCTGGGGAAGAGCTTCTTAGAAAACTAGTTTTAAGGCATCATGAAAATTTGCTAAAAAGCCAAATTTTCTATCTTTTTCCAACCGATAAAGCTGGGATGGAAAAATTGGTGAAACGTTCAGCTGATTTTGTGGTAGAGATGTGTGGAGGACCATCATATTATACTGCCTCTAGGGGAGAGCCAAGGATGCGCTCCCGTCATTTTTCAGTAACCATAGACGAAAAAGCAAGAGAAGTATGGCTTGCTTGCTATAAGTACGCACTCAAAGAAGTTAATTTTCCTTTCTCAGTTCTCGAAGAATTCTGGCAATGGATCGAATCTTTTTCTATTCGCATCATCAATAGAAGAACCACTCTTGAACCTCCCCGTCGCATTCCCTTTGCAGAGATTAAAAATTTCTTTATTTCCTAATTGCTTCTGGAAGGATCTGTCTTTAATTCCATTGATAGATATAGATTAATTTAATTAATCTATATCATTATTCAGTAATATTGACTTCCCAACTATTAATATCCAAAAACTTTTCCCAAGATTCATCAATGGGAAACTTCCCGGCAATAAAGAGTGGACGCCATTTAGGCTTTTTCGGCTTCTTAAGTAATTTCATTCCAGCTTCTTGAGGCGTTCTATTCCCTTTTTTGCTATTGCATCGAATACAGGAACAAACCACATTCTCCCAAGTTGTTTTTCCGCCCCGCTCTCTAGGGATCACATGGTCTAAATTTAGATAAGAGGGGTCAAATTTTCCCCCGCAATACTGACAAAGATACCCATCTCTCTCAAAAACATTATGCCTAGTAAATTTAACTTCCTTCATTGGAACTTTTTCAAAAAGGAGCAGTAAAATAACTTTTGGTACTCTGATTTTAAAAGAAACCGTATGAACTACATCGCTCCCATGGTATGCTTGAGAATGTTCTTTCCATTCAAAAAAATCCAAGGTATAAAAATCATCTTTGTTTTTATGGACCACGTAAGCATGTCCACAATAAAGAAGATTAAAAGCCCTCCGAGCTGTGCACCAATTAACGGCTTGCCACAGCCTGTTAAGAATAAGAACACTAGAATTCAAAATGTCCCTTGAACTTTGTTGCAACAATCCAATGTGTAATTTGTGAATGTATTGGTGTCAAGAATCCTTTTTGTTCATTAAAAGAAGAATTATTCCAAAATGCCCTCCCTATTTTTCTACTTGCCTAAGATTTCCAAAAACAATAAATATTATAATAATTTTGATAAAAAAATATTAATCTTTTTAATGATCCTACAAAGGCTATTCTTGAATCCCATTTTTTTGGAGTGTAAAAAATAATCCAATAATGTAAATGCTTGTTTCATTACCTCTCAATGAAAAAAAACTTAGAAAATTTTCTGGCATGGCTTTTGCACAAAACCTGCCTGCATTGCCGAATAGTTATTCTATTATTTCTTGGTCTGACAGGATTATCCATATGGATTCTTTCTACGCAATTTAAAGTCATCAACGACACCAATGCCTTGATTCGAAAAGATTCGCCCATTCATAAGTATTATTTGGAATATCGGAAGGAATTTGGCGTTGCGGAAGATTATGTCGTAGTGATTCATGGGGATGATCCCGAGGCAAATAAAAAAGCTGCTTTAGAAGTTGGGAAAAAGCTTAGAGAACTTGCTCCCCTAGTGCAAAATGTAAGAGATAGACTCGATCTTTCAAAACTAGAAACCCATCTTTTGCTTTATCTTTCGCTCGATGATCTTAAAAAAATCGATTCCGAAATTGACGGTTACGTCAAAGCCCTTAAAGAACAACCTGAAATAAAACTCGATCTGAACACTATTTTAAACCAGGCAAATGAAAAATTCCAAGAATCTTATCTCCGAAAACACGAAAACTGGAAAGAATTTATTCCTTTTATCGACCGGTTTATTTCTATTTTGAACCAGCTAGCTGACCAGCTTGAGCAAAAGCCAAATTATCAAGTAAAGGTCCAGAAATCTTCGCTCCAGCTTCAGGACAAAGACATGTCTAATCTTAGAGTTGAAGACATTCGATCTATTCTAGAAGATCATGAATTTCTTTCTTTCGAGGATGGCAAACTAGTCCTTGTGACTGCTTCTCCAGGCAAAGGGGCAAGCGATGGGCAAAAAAGAACGGAAACGATAAAAAAAATCCGAGAAATTATTGCTGATATTGGAATGGAGTACCCTTCCCTATCGATCGGGCTGACTGGAGAGCCGGTACTTGAAGATGACCAGTTACAGGAAAGTTCGAAAGATAGCCTAAATTCGGCTCTTCTAGCTTTTAGCCTTGTTAGTTTGCTTTTTTTTATCAGCTATCGTGAAATCCTTCGCCCTGCTATCGGTTTGATTGTTCTGGCAATGGCTTTGTGCTGGTCTCTGGCTTTTCCCATGGTAACCATTGGTCATCTGAACATTATTTCTGAAGCTTTCGTAGCCATGGTAATAGGAATGGGAATCGATTTTAGTATTCAATACATGAGTAGATATGAAGAAGAAATTTCTGGAGGAAAAACTATCCTAGAGGCTCTTAAAACGACTTCCAAACACACAGGAGCCGCAATCTTTACAGGGGATGTACGACAGCTATTGCTTTCTTTACAATGTGTTTTAACGATTTTATTGGTTTACAGGAGTTCGGGATAGTTGCGGGATTTGGTATTCTCTTTTGCCTTTTAAGCAGCCTAACCCTTCTGCCAGCTATGTATTACTGGATCGATTCTAAAATAGGGCTTAACAGAATCCGACAGTCTACGATTAAAACCACCTGGACAACGCCCCAATGGTTTAATACCATTTTGTTTTTCTCTCCAAGAGGCACTTTGACGCTAGCCTCACTGGCTACTATTTTCTTTGCGTTTATGATTCCAAAAGTGGGATTTGACTACAATCTGTTGAATCTACAAAATCAAAATCTCGATTGTGTCCAACGAGAACTAGAGCTACTTAACTCCCCTTCTCGCGGGATGATTTCAGCCTTATCTGTCGCCGATAACGAAGAAGAAGCAAAAAAAAGAGCCAAGGCTTTTGAGGCTTTACCTTCTGTTGCCGAAGTCCGTACGTTGACAACTATTTTTCCCGAGCAACAAGAAGAAAAACTTCAAATTATCAGAGACATTGTCAATAAGCTTAAGGATGTTCCTTTAGACTCCTCGAAAAAAGAAGTCAACGCTGATAGACTGAAAAAGGATATCGACGATCTTCTCCAGAAGTCTGAAGAGGGCTACAAAACAGCACAAAAGTTCGTCTCGATTGCTCCACAGGCAAAAGAAGCGGTGGATATTTTTTCAAAACTCATCCCTGCACTAAGCCGTATTCAAAAGCAAATGAATAAGCTTCCAAGAACTGAATTAAACAAGCGGCTTAGTAGAGCTCAATTTGAAATCTTCGGTACCATGGAAAGTGGGCTGCTCTGGTTAAGATCACAAGACATTTCTAGAGGAGTTACCAAAGAAGACCTTCCGAAAGAGGTTCTGGAACGATTCCTTTCTCCTCACGGGAAAATTCTCATTGAAATTATTCCTAAAGAAAATGTATGGGAAAGGAAAGCTGATGTGCAATTCGTTAACGATATTCGTAAAGTTGATCCAAAAGTTACTGGAACTCCTGTTCAAAATTATGAGTATATAGAACTGTTAAGAAAGAGTTATACGGAAGCTGCTCAATGGGCATTCGTAGCTATCGTTATCCTTATTGTCTTGAGGTTTCAAAATCTCCTCTATTCTATTCTAGCTCTTTTTCCCCTCGTATTAGCTGCTATATGGACCTTGGGATGGATGGGTTTTTTTAACATTCCCTTTAATCCAGCCAACATTATTACCTTGCCTCTGGCTATCGGAGCAGGCGTAGCTTATGGGATCTATACAGTGGATAGGTATAGTGAAGATGGGAATGCCCAACTTTTTTCTACAAGTACAGGCAAAGCCATTCTCGTTTCCGGTCTCACAGCTGTCATCGGGTTTGCTTCTCTACTCATAAGCTCGTATCAAGGACTATACAGTTTAGGCTTGGTTATGACGATAGCTATTAGCTTTTGCTTAATTACAAGCCTGATTATCCTGCCACAGGTGTTTTATTTGATGAGTAACAAGAAAAAAAAAGATAACGAGCTGACGATCGATCTTCCTGCAGAAGAAACCCTTGCGAATAAATAAATTTTTTGAAAATAAAGAATTTTCTAGTAAGGACTAAATGCTTTTTCTGATACCAAAAGAAAGGGTGGCGGGTCAGCTTTTTTATAACTTTTGGGCTGTTTAAGCCTTCTACCTATCCTTTTATCCTCCGTCTGCGTCCTAGCAATCACTATTGGAGTCCCGATGTCAACCAATTGGTATAGCTTTTCAGCTTCTTTCCATTCAAGCCGAATACAGCCATGACTTCTTGGCACAGGCCATACATAGCCTTGATGAATGTAGTAACCAGGTAAAAATTCTACGGCATAGGGCATTGGATAGCCAACGTATTTCCAGCCTTCTCCAGGTCGACCTGAAATATCTGATGGAATATATTTCCCATCTTTAACCCAAAATCCGTAACTGGAAGACCTTTTCCTTTGTTGCTTATCTAGCACTTTGAAATGGCCAGTTGGAGTCGTATCTCCTTTACCTGTGCATACATGAGTGGCAAGAACAATTTTTCCACCTTTCACAATATAAAGCGCTTGATTATTCAAAGAAATTTTGACGACTGTTTGCCCGGGATACCCTTTTTGAACATTTTCTTCCTTGCCAAAAAGATCCAAAAAGTCGTTTAAAGAAATGGCTTTCATAGGACCAGAGCAAAAAGGAAAGAATAGTGAAAAAAAGAGAATCAAAAATCGCATCATATCGAAAAACAAAGGAAGAGCGATAGATATCGTATCCTACTGGATACATTCCAATATCAAGAACCTTTTGGCAAAAGAAAAACAAACCTTCTATTCAAGAAACCAATCTAAAAATATAGGGATAATTATAAGTTTTCCCTTTGGATACAGCGATTGAGGCTGAAATCATCGTCCAAATTACAAAGATCCCTAAAAAAAATATAAGAAGATAACCGATCAACACAGAAAAGAGGAACAGACAAATCAAAAAATAAACAGTAAAGCTGATCTGTGCATTCAAGGCTTCTCTAGCCTGCATTTTAACGAAGGGATCTTTGGCGAGCAAAAAAATGGTAAGTGGCACTAAGATTTGTCCAATCGCAAAAAAATACCCAATCAAAGGAGCTAAGTGCGCCAAAAGGGCAAGGTTTTTGCTTTCTGATGAAATCATCTCTGTAAACAATTGGGACGATTTGAGCTGTTTTTCAAATGTTTTTTCTGAGATAGCAGCCTGTTTGTAAACAGCTATGATCTGTCTATAAGTTCGATGCCGCTTAATAAAAAGAATACAACTGACTCAAATGGCCCCTTTGGGATAGGCTTCCATTCCTTTCTATTAGGAGTATCCACAACCCAGTCAGCAGCTTTCTCCACTCTTCTTCAATAGCTTCATGAGAATGATTCAATGTGTAGTAGGACTACAAGCCGTTTTCACCCTATCCTTATTAAGGGAACTGGAAGAAGCATTTATTAGAGAAGGCATAATACGTTGCATCGCTTGTTTCCAAACGAAACGCAAAGGTTTCTTTGCCCATTCTTCTGCGTAATCGACACCAATTCTAGGAGTTCTCTCAATTTCTGAATCTGGAACTTCAAGTCCAGATTCTTCCACCCAGATGCGATCTCCAATCAAAGAAATCCCATTATCAGCTAGAGTAATTCCCATAGCTTTGGTGACTTTTCCAGGGCCATCTGCCCAGTGATGTTCAGGATTACCTTTCCTTCTTTGTTTAACCAACTCCTTTCCTTCTGTAATAATCACCCCACGAATCAAAACAGCCATGGGAACTCCTTCTGGACCCAAAACAAAATTCAAAAGATGGTGCATGCCGTAGCAAAAATAGACATAAGTAATGCCTCCTTGCTGAAAGATTATTTTATTTCTTGGCGTCAGCCGTTTCCCATAGCCATGACAGGCTTTATCCTCAGCTCCGCCATACGCTTCCGTCTCAACAATGATTCCAGCAATATTCCCTTTCGAATCTTTAACCGCCAATTTTTTCCCTAGGAAAAAAAGAGCCCCTTGTACTGGATCATCAATCAGATATGCAGCTAAGCCAATTTTCTTTCCCATTATGGCTTTTATTTAAATCGAGAGTACAAAGAAATCCATTGCGAAGAAAAAACGCAAAGAAATTTCAACCTAGCTACTACTTTTTAGTTTTTCAACGGCTAGTCTTACAAGGGGAGCCAGGTCCCCTCCCTCAGTTTTCTCAACATAGCCAATAATCCTTTGTCGCATGGAAGGAGACCAAAATTTCCGAAGATGATTAGCAATCCCCTCTACGGCTTCTTCAGTAGTAGGATAATTTTTAAAAAAATCGCCTATCTGGTTAGCCATAAAAATGAGATCCTCATACCCCTCTTTCATAACTATGTTCATTGAAACGAAGATGTTATATAAAATTTACAATAGGTGTAATGCCCTCCTTCTTAACAGGCAACGGTTTTTTCTTTTGCTTCTTTAGCAAGAGCGCTCACTTGCACAGCAGTTACCTTATATTCCGGACAGTTTGTTGCCCAATCTGAAATTTCAGTAGTGACAATATTCGCACGACTTTCAGGAAAATGGAAAGTTGCATATACAGTTCCTGGTTGCACTCTTTCGGTTATTTTACACCTGAAAATTCCACTGCCCTTTCTACTGGTCACTTCTACCAACTCCCCATCTTTGATTCCCCTTTCTTGAGCATCTGATGGATGAATTTCTAAGATATCTTCTTTAAACCAGATGACATTTTGCGTCCGCCGTGTCTGCGTACCCACATTGTAATGATGCAAAATCCTGCCCGTTGTGAGGATAAGGGGGAAACGCCTGGATGGCTTTTCTGGCGTTGGGACATACCCAGTAATATGGAATTGTCCTAAGCCTCTGAAGAATTTCTCCTTGTGCATAACTGGAGTTCCTTCAGTCGCCTGTTCATTACAGGGCCATTGAATGCTTCCTAATTTGTCAAGTTTCTCATAGCTAACCCCTCGGAAGGTTGGAGTAAGTCTAGCAATTTCATCCATGATTTCTGAGGGATGATTATAATGCATGGGATAACCCATTGCTTGAGCGATTTCCTGAATCACTTCCCATTCTTGTTTTCTGCAGAGCGGAGGCATCACTTGTCTGACCCTTTGAATCCTTCTTTCCGCATTGGTGAAAGTCCCGTCTTTTTCTAAAAAGGAACAACCAGGCAAAAACACATGGCAATACTTCGACATTTCATTGAGGAAAATGTCATGAAGGACCACCAGCTCCATTGATTTTAGGGCTTGAATGACGTGATTGCTATCAGGATCCGATTGAGTAAGATCTTCCCCATGCACATAGATGCCCTTAAAATTACCATACACAGCTTCCGTCAGCATATTAGTAATTCTTAATCCCGGTTCTGGATCCAAGGGGACGTTCCATGCTTCTTCGAAAAGCATCCTCGTTTCAAAATCCGATACATGCCTATAGCCTGAAAATTCATGAGGGAAAGAACCCATGTCACAGGAGCCTTGCACGTTGTTTTGACCTCGCAGAGGATTAACTCCTGCTCCCTCTTTGCCCACATTTCCAGTAAGCATAGCCAGATTCGCTATGGCAAGGACAGCAGTTGTCCCTTGAGAATGTTCAGTTACGCCAAGCCCATAATAGATAGCCGCATTCCCCCCGGTAGCATACAGTCTTGCTGCAGCTCGGATGGTTTCGGCAGGGACTCCTGTTATTTCCTGAACCGCTTCTGGGGCATTCTCAGGCTTTCGAATAAATTGCATCCATTTTTCAAAGGAGACCTTGTCACATTTCTCTTCAATAAATTTCCTATCTTCGAGCCCTTCATCAAGGATCGTATAGGCGATAGCGTTCAACAAAGCGACATTAGTCCCCGGCTTTAATTGAAGATGATAATCGGCTCGAATGTGGGGTGTTTTGACTAGGTCGATTTTTCTTGGATCAGCTACAATTAGACGTGCACCTTGGCGAAGCCGACGTTTCATTTGGGAACCAAAAACAGGATGCCCATCGGTAGGATTGGCACCGATGACAAAAATGACATCAGAAAACTGAATAGAATCAAAGGGATTCGTACCTGCTGAGGTTCCAAAGGCTGCCTTCAATCCATAACCTGTAGGAGAATGGCAGACCCGAGCACAAGTATCAATGTTGTTATTGTGAAAGACTGCTCGAACTAGCTTTTGTACAAGATAGTCCTCTTCATTGGTGCATCGAGAAGAACTCACAGCCCCAATCGAATTTCTACCATATTTATCAGCTATTCTTTTAAATTCCGAAGCGACATAAGCAATAGCTTCTTCCCAGCTCACTTCTTTCCAGGGATCTTCGATTTTTTTACGGAGCAGAGGCTTTAATGGCCTTTCAGGACTCAGCGCATAAGTCCAGGCAAACCTGCCTTTAACACAAGAATGTCCATGATTCGCATGACCATTTTTATAGGGCACCATTCGAATGACTTCATTGCCTTGGGTTTGAGCTTCGAAAGAACAACCCACTCCACAATAGGCACAGGTTGTAATCGTTGATTTTACGGGTAGGCCCTTTTCTATGACCGTATCTTCGATCAATGCGGCTGTTGGACAGGCCATAACGCAGGCTCCGCAAGAAACACATTCTGAACTCAGAAACTCATGGGTAGGACCAGGAGTGATAACAGAATCAAAACCTCTATGCCGGGCAGTGAGAGCCAGAGTTCCTTGAATTTCATCGCAAGCACGGACGCATCGAAAACAGACAATGCACTTGGAGGGATCAAACGTAAAATAAGGATTTGTTTTATCTTTAGGACTTGCTAGATGATTTTTTCCTGAAAAGCCATAACGGACCTCTCTTAATCCAACAGCACCTGCCATGTCCTGGAGCTCACAGTCTCCATCCACAGGGCACATTAAGCAATCCAAGGGATGATCCGAAATATACAATTCCATAACGTTGCGACGGAGCTTGGCAAGCTTTTCAGAATATGTTTTAACTTTCATGCCCTGTTCTACAAGGGTCGTACAGGAGGCTGGATACCCTCTTTTGCCTTCTATCTCCACAAGACAAAGCCTACAAGATCCAAAAGGCTCAAGGCTTTCTGTAGCACAAAGCTTGGGAATCATAATTCCATGTAATGCTGCAGCCCTTAAAAGGGAAGTTCCCTCAGGAACGCTGACCTCTATCCCATCAATGGTTAGAGTTACAGTTTTTGGTTGAATCTCGGATTCGGCAACAAACCGAGCCGTCTTATTTTGAAGAGCACCATTTTTATGGCCGTTTCTATATTTAATCCACTCGATAGGGCTTCCAGGCGTTCCAAGATCTATGCGTTTGTCTGTTAACATGGCTTCGTCCTCCTTTTTCTGTTTTTCTAGCGGTGTAATTTTTTTTCTGTCCTCTTTTTTCTCTTGCTTTAAAAAGCGCCCGCAAAGGCACAAATTTCTTCTTTACAATAGCCAAAATCCTCTGGGAAATGTCTCAACGCACTCAAAACAGGGAAGGGAGTCATTCCTCCCAAGCCGCATAACGAAGCATGAAGCATCGTATCACACAGATCGAAAAGCAGCTCTAGCTCTTTTCGAGACCCTTTTCCCATTAAAATTTTTTCCATTAACTCCATGCCCCTGGTCGAACCAATCCTGCAAGGCGTACATTTTCCACAAGATTCCTCCGCACAAAATTCCATGGCATAATGAGCCATATGCGCCAAATTTGTTTGATCATCAAAGGCAATGATTCCCCCATGGCCTACAATCCCTTTGATTTTGCTTAATTCCTCGTAATCTAGCGGAATATCCAAAAGATGTTCGGGAAGATAAGGACCTAAAGGACCTCCAATTTGAATGGCTTTGAGTGGCCTCCCGCTACGGGTGCCTCCTCCAAAGCCATAAACCAGATCCCGAAGAGATATGCCAAAGGGGATTTCTACAAGTCCTGGATACTTAAGATTTCCAGAGAGTTGAACTGGCAAAGTACCTTTGGATCGGTTAACTCCATAGGCTGCGTAGGCCTCTCCTCCATGAGACAAAATCCACGGAACAGAGGCGAGCGTGATCACATTATTGATGACGGTGGGTTTTCCCCACAATCCTTTAACAGCAGGCAAAGGCGGTCTGGGCCTTACCATTCCTCTTTTGCCTTCAAGGCTCTCAAGAAGAGCTGTTTCCTCTCCACAGACATAAGCTCCTGCTCCAAGAAAAACCTCTAAATCAAAAGAAAAGGAGGAACCAAAGAGTGGGCTGCCCAATATTCCTTGCGATCTGCAAACCGCAATAGCTTTGTTGAGTATTTCGTGGGCAAGCGGATACTCAGACCGAAGATAGATATATCCTTTATCAGCTCCTACAGCAAATCCAGCAATCGCCATTCCTTCAATGAGTAAGAAGGGATCGCCTTCCATAACCATTCTATCAGAAAAGGTTCCTGAATCCCCTTCATCAGCATTGCAAACGATGTATTTCTGGGAAGCGATAGCCCCTTTTGTCGTTTTCCATTTGATGCCAGTTGGGAAGGCTGCCCCACCTCGACCTCTTAACCCAGATTTTGTAATTTGATCAATGACTTTATCTGGACCCAATTCAATCGCTTTTTTTAGTCCCTGAAATCCCCCCAAGCCATGTAAGAATCTAATGACAAAGGGTCGTTCTTTCCGATTCGTTCAAAAATCAACCGTGTCTGTTTTTTCAAATAGGGATGCTCTTGAAGATTTCCCAAACAAAGAGGATGGTCTGAACCCTCTAAAAAACCTGAATCAAATAAGGAACCAATCGCCTCTTCAGTCACTGGCCCATAGGCGATCCTTTTGCCTCCTTCTAGTTCGACTTCTATAACCGGCTCCAACCAATAAAGTCCATAAGAACCCGTACGGACTATCCGAATGGGGATATTCCTTAAGAAAGCTTCTTTTTCAACTGCAAAAGCCACCTCGTCCGCGCCTACGGCGATGGCTGAATAATCTTTGGCTATATAAAGGGTGTGCATAACTAGCGTAAGGAGTGGATTAGGTTTTCAATTTTTCGAGCATCAACTCTTCCGTAGAGCTTTCCATTGAGGGCCACCGAAGGACCATTAGCGCAATTGCCAAAACAAAAAGTTGGCAGTAATGTCACTTTGCCATCAGCGGTCGTCCCACCAAAATCAATTTTCAACGTTTCTTTTGCTTTTTCTATCACCTTATGACAGCCATTAGCTTGACAGGCTTCAGCTCGACAAATCTTTAAGATGTTATTTCCCGGAGGCTTAGTTCGAAAGTCAGCATAAAAAGTAAGAACACCATACACTTCCGCTTGAGAAAGATTAAAAGAAGAAGCAATCTGAGGTAGAAATTCTTTGGGAATATATCCAATTTCTTCTTGTACTTTATGATAGAAGGGAATAAGCCCATTGGGTTTCGTAGAATAGAAAGCTAAGCTGTCCAGAAGTTTTTGATCCATTGTTCTCATCGATCCGTTCTCTAATTAAATTTCTTTCTTTGTTTCCTAAATTTGATTATCATAATTTTTTTTAATAACTATTCCGTCTAGTTGTTTCCTGTAACATAACATCATAAATGCATTTACTAATGTAATTATCCGATTTTCCCCTATCAATCAATATTCAAAAATAAAAATTATTAAAATAATTTTTTTACAATATTCATTAAAATATTTTATGGGCTATCCAGACTTCCATAACTTAAGGGATAAGTGATTATTCCCCAAGGCATTTTTATTCCTTCAATCTTGGCTAGTTCTTTGTAATTGTTCGCATCGAAAACATGGATGGCATCAGAGCGGCCACTGGCAACTAAGATTTTTCTTCCATCCGGACTAAAAGTAAAATGCCAGCTTCGCATACCTACAGGCGCTTCCGCTAAAAGCTTCAGATTTTGGGAATCGAACACTTGTAGTTTTCTATCCCGGAAAGCAAGTACCAAAACCCTTTTTCCTGATGGATCGAAGGCTACTCCATAAGGACCAGAAGCGGTGGTCGTCGCTTTAAGAAGAGAAAAATTATGGTCGAATAAAGCTAAGGTATTGCTGTTTTCAAAAGTCACCGCATAGATTTCCTCTTGAGGTGCCCTCTTTAAACCTCGAGGTCTTGTACCAATTTTCTGAAGATCTATCCGGCGGATTTCCCGTCGCGTTTCAATATCATAAAGGCCAATGGAATTTTCTCCCTCATTTGCAACCAATAGTTTCGATCCATCTTTAGAAAACTCTATGGCTTCGGTTTCTTTTCCTCCGGAAAACTCATTGTCTATCTTTTCCTTTTGGATATCAATCTGGGCAATTTTTGCTCCTATAGGACTTGACTCCGAAAGCTCTGGCTCATAAGAAACAAAGAGAAATTTCCTTTCTGGATCCAATCGCAAAAATTCAGGATTTTGTCCCAGCCGTATCGTATTTTTTATTTGTCCATTGCTCGCATCTAGAATTAGCAAGGACTGAGTCGATTTGTCAGCGACAAACAGAGTTTTTCCTTCTTTATCAATACCAATCCCTCTGAGCATGCTGCCGGGAAGGGAAATTGTTTTGAGTTTTTCGTTTTTTTCAATATCAATAATGGCTATGCCTCCTTCACAACTGACATAGGCTAAAGGATGAACGCCAGCTCTTACGGAGGAAAAACAAATCAACATAGAAAGAAAAGGAATGAAAAAGAAGACCCACAAACGGATCGAAAGAGTAGAGAATGATAAGATCTTAAATTTCAAGAGAAAGAAATTAAAAAAACCGTTTTGTTGAATAATCATTGAAAAAAAAGACAAAATAATTTATTTAGATTGCTGTTCTTCTGAGTTACATTAAAATAATCAATGTAGAAAAATTTAAAAAATTGAAATTGCATTTCAATAAAAATTGCAATTGAATGAGAAAAAAATAATTTATTAATTTTATTTAAAATAGGAGGACTCATGAATTGGGAAAAACCTGCATTCGAAGAAATGAATCTCTGCATGGAAGTGACAGCCTACGCGTTTGTTGCTGAGAACTAATCTTCGATGAGTTAAAAAGCTTCCACAAAGGGCAAAGACAATCCTGTCTTTGCCCTTTGTGCTCCAATATGGAAGTCATAGTTTTAGGTTCGGGAGCAGGAGGAGGTATTCCACAATGGAATTGTCTTTGTCCAAACTGTGTTCGCGCCCGGATTGAAATCAAGGAAAAGAAAGAGGTTTTTTCCTTTAGAAGAACCCAATCCTCTATAGCTGTTCGGATGGAGGGGGAAAAGTGGATTCTTTTAAACGCATCGATTGATTTGCCTACTCAATTAGCTCTTCATCCAGAACTGGCGCCTCCCGGCCTTGAAATTCGTTCTTCTCCATTTGCTGCTATTATTCTAACTGATGGACAGATTGATCATGCCTCTGGCCTTCTTTCCTTACGTGAAGGCAAAGAAATAGAGGTTGTTTGTTCTGAGAGCACTTGGGATCTAATTTCTGAGCACTATCCAATTGTTCGAATCTTGTCTTCCTATGTTCGATTGAAACGAAGCTCTTTTCCAATAAAAATAGGCTCGTTGCTTTTTGATGCTTTTGAGTTACCGGGAGGTCCCCCACCGTATGCAAAAAGAGAGCCGCAACCCGGTGATGTGATTGCGGTAAGTATCGAGGATGAATCTGGGTTAAAAGTCGTTTATTGTCCTGCTTTACCAGCAATAAGCACCAGTTTGGAAGAATTTATTCAGGAAGCCGAATGCCTGTTTGTCGATGGGACTTTTTGGTCAGAAAACGAACTTTTACTTTGGAACATTAAAGATAAAAAAGCTTCAGAAATGGGGCATATTCCTGTGGGGGGGAAAACGGATCGCTAAGCTGGCTAAGCACTCTACAAATTCCTAAAAAAATCTACATTCATATCAACAATACCAATCCCATGCTTGATCCTGATTCGGCACAGGCAAAAGCTGTGCGTTCTTTAGGGATAGAAATTGCTTACGATGGGATGAAACTTTTGCTATGATGTTCTTCCGATGACTTCCTTTGATGCTTTACCTATTTATCCTTCCTTTGTACCGAAAGAAGAATTTGTTTCAAAACTTCCCCTGCCTCCTGCCCAATTTGAAGAGGTCCTCAGATCAATAGGAAATACTAGCTATCATGACAAACACCCTTTTCACCAGCTGATGAACGAAGGCAAACTCACCAAAGAGGCCTTACAGGGATGGGTAGCCAATCGGTTCTACTACCAGGAACAGATCCCCATCAAAGATGCCGCGATCTTGTCGAACTGTCCAGAGAGGGAATTGCGGCGGATCTGGATATCCAGGATCCATGATCATGATGGGTTCGGAGAAGATCCTGGCGGTATTGAACGATGGCTTAATCTAGGAAAGGCTGTCGGGCTTAGTCGGGAAGACCTTTTGTCTCATCGGTTTCTGCTTCCTGCAGTTCGGTATGCTGTGGATGCTTATGTCCATTTCTGTAGAGAACAACATTGGTTAATCGCCATGGCTTCTTCTCTGACAGAGCTTTTTGCCCCTACCATACATAGGATACGGATTTCAGCTTTCCCAAAATATTATCCGTGGATCGATCCTGAAGGATTAAAATATTTCGAAAAAAGAGTTGAACAAGCACCCAAAGACGTCCGATTTACCCTTGATCTTGTGCTTAAAAGATGTACTACCCAATCACTGCAGCTTGCCGCCATTGAAGCCTTACAATTCAAATGTGATCTACTTTGGTCGATGCTCGATGCACTCTATATGCATTACCAGTTGGGGATTTGTTCGCCCAAGCCTCCCTATGCACTCTGATAAAATCCCAACTCTTTCCTCGAAAGCAAGACTCAAATTTGATCAGGCAAGACAAAAGCCAGTTCTTTTGTATCCAGAAGGACTCCTTTTCCTAAACCAAACCGCTTATAAAATCTTGCTTTTGTGTGATGGAAAGAGAAAAGTTGACGAGATTGTTACCGAACTATCTAAAGAATATTCTATCGACAGAGTTGCGGTGGAAAAAGATGTATGGGATTTTATATTAACCCTATGTGAAAAGGGTTTTATTCAACTCAATTAAAAGCTTTGTATGTCCAACTCAAAGTTGTTACCCTTATCCTTACTCTGTGAGCTGACCTTTCACTGTCCTTTACAGTGTCCATATTGCAGTAATACCCTAGGATATTCGAAATGGTTGAAGGACGAACTGTCTACCGAAGAGTGGATGAGAGTTCTTCAGGAGGCTCAAAGACTTGGAATTTTGCAAGTTTATTTTTCTGGGGGCGAGCCATTGGTGCGAAAAGACCTGCCTATTTTGATTCGTACCGCTCATGACCTAGGGTTTTATTCGAATATGAGTACAGGGGGAACCTTGATCACCAGGAAACTTTTAAAAGAGATAAAAGAAGCGGGATTGGACAGCATTCAGCTGAGCATTCAGGATTGCAGGCCCGAAAGTGCTGATCTTTTTTCAGGAGTAAAAAAGAGCTTTGAAAAAAAAATAGAAGCCGTCCAGCTCATTAATGAATTTTCTATTCCCTTAGGGATTAACGTCGTTATTCATCGACATAATATCGAAAGAATCTCTGAAATTATAGATTTCGCTGCAGCCTTAGGGGCTCAGAGGCTAGAACTGGCTAATACCCAATACTACGGTTGGGCTCTACATAATAGAAGGGAGTTACTTCCTAGGAGACATCAAGTGGAAAAGGCTGCTAAAGAAGCTTCAAGAGCAAAAGAAAAGTATAAGGGGAAGATGGAAATTCTTTTTGTAATCCCCGATTATTATAGTCCGTTTCCAAAACCTTGTCTTCAAGGATGGGCTAAAGTATACATGACTGTTTCAGCTGACGGAACAGTTTTACCCTGCCAAAGCGCACGTGACATCCGCTCCCTTTCTTTTCCAAACATCCGATCAGACCATTTAGAGAATATCTGGTGGAATTCGGAAGCCTTCAACAAATTCCGAGGGACCGATTTTCTTCCCGAACCATGCAAGAGTTGTCCTCGCAAAGAAATCGATTTTGGTGGTTGCCGCTGTCAAGCCTTCTTGTTCACCGCCGATGCTTCTGCAACTGATCCTACCTGCATTTATTCTCCACACCATCATCTCATTGAAAAGATTGTAGAAGAGATAAACGCACCAGAAAATAATACATCTGAAGAACCAACGTTTGTTTATCGAAACATCAAAAATTCAAAAGCTTTATGCTCCTAATTATGCCTTAGGAAACTTCTCCGCTTAAGAGAAGAATACATAAAAATCATCCCATCGCTGGTCAATCTGTTTATAAGGAATAAAGCGTACGAAAACTAGACAATGCTTTGTTTAATAAAATAAAAAAGCCAAAGGCTTTGTTTCCTTTGGCTTTTTTTAAAAAATCCACTCTATAACAAAACTCTTTATTCAGTCTTTTTCTGTTTCTTTTCTTTTTTACAGGATGGACATTCTCCTGATTTCCCTAAGTAATTATTCCCCTGTTTTCCAACAATAACCATATCCCCTCTTGTTGTCTGAATCATCCGTCCATGGCCTTGAGTGGCAAAAAACGAACCACAAACAACGATAGAAAACAGAACTGTAAGATACTTTTTCATGTGTTTCATAAAAAAACTCCTTTTTATTTATCGTTTGTTCTTATTAAAAAGTCTCCCTAGGATTTTCTTTTTTACTTTGAAGCTACATTATTTTTATGTGCCTCCTTCTCTCTCCTCCCTCCCCCCCTTTTTCAAAAAAAATATGAATTAGAGGAAGACAATCGGCAAGTTCTTTTTAAATCAAAACGAAACTAACATTTTTATAATGATTTACTTTTCATAAGAGCTATAATACAACTACAAAATTATTTCATGGCAACTAAGAGTATTATTACTGCAGCCGATCCAAGATTTCTCAAAGAAGAAGGTTTTGAAGTTTATACTGGTAATGAGGCAATCGTTAAAGGACTTCTTGAAACTGATGGAGGGGTTCATCTTCTAACCGGCTATCCTGGTTCCCCTATCTCCGGAATTTTCGATTCAATTGAATCAATTGCTGGTTTGCTAAAAGAACATGGGATTCAAGCAATCCTTGCCAATAATGAGGCTTTGGCTGCGGCCATGCTTAACGGCTCACAGATGGCAGGGTTAAGAGCTGTTGCAGCCATGAAAAGTGTTGGGTTCCATGTGGCTTCCGATGGATTAGCACTGGGTAATCTCTGCGGCAGTCACCCTGAAGGAGGGGCAATTGTCATCATAGGGGATGATCCATGGAATGATTCAACTCAAGCTCCAGCTGATTCTCGCTTTCTTTGCAAGCATCTTCATATGCCTCTTTTAGAGCCTTCCACAATCCAAGAAATGAAAGATTGGATTAATTTAGGATTTCTTCTCTCCAGGCATTCCAATCTTTTCATAGGCTATTTAGTCACGACCAATCAAGCCGATGGTGGGGGTACGGTTTCTGTGAAGAAAAACCATTTTCCCATTCACAATGCCCTTAATCCTTTTTTGCTGAACAGCTCAGAAATAGACTTAGAGAACCGGGTCATTCTCCCACCAAGGACTTCTAAAAGAGAACAAGATTATCTTTTTCGGTATCGGCTTCTTTGGTCCAAAGCCAAGGAGCTAGGAATAGATAAAAGTGAATTTTTGGATCAGAAAAAAGGTCGCAAAAAAATAGGTTTTGTTAGTTCTGGCCTTGCTTATTGTTATCTCGTACAGGCATTAAGCAGCCTTGGAATGTATGGACAAATCCCTATTTTAAAGCTCGGTTTATCTTATCCTTTAAATCCTGAAGTTGTCATTCCATTTGCCGAAGCCGTCGAAGAACTTTATGTGATAGAAGAAAGAAGGGCTTTTGTTGAAGAATCCCTCGTTTTGCTTTTTAATCAGGAAGGAATTACAAAAAAAGTTTATGGGAAAAAATTTCCTTTTGGACTCCAAGGTATTCCTTCAACAGGGGGGCTTGATCCTTCTATCCTTATTCAAATATTGAGCCCTCTTTTCTCCAAACTGTCGATAAGCAATGAGAGGACAAGTTCTTTCAGAAGTTTTACTTTAGAAAGTAATTCAAGGGTTTCTTTTAATCTCCCATTAAGGACACCCACCTTCTGCCCTGGTTGTCCTCACAGAGATTCAGCGGCCGTGCTTCTAGAAATCCAAAAAGATTTTAAGAATCCTCACTACATGAAATCCCGGTACCAATCCGATCCTATTGAACTTGTATTTCATGGGGATACCGGCTGCTATACGATGCTGATGTTCGAACCTTTTCAAAACCTAATGCATAATTACAGTGGCATGGGTTTGGGTGGAGGTACAGGATTAGGAATCGATCCTTTTATTAAAAACAAACAAGTGGTATTCATGGGTGATTCCACCTTTTTCCATTCTGGGATGATTGCCATTTCCAACTCCGTTAAAAATGGACAAGATATCACCTACATTATTCTGGATAATAGAACCACTGCTATGACTGGGCATCAAACAACCCCAGCTCTGGATAAGGATCTTCTCGGTGACCGAACTGATTCTCAGGACATAGAAAAAATTATTGCTTCGGTGACTGAAAAAACTGGTGTTCCCATCTATAGACTCAATCCTGCGTCCAGAGATAGTTATAAAATGCTTCTAGAGCGCACCCTTCTGAAAGATGGGGTGAAGGTGGTGATTGCCGAAAAGGAATGCGCCATTGTCTCTCACCGCAGGCAAACAAGTAGAGAAAGGAAAGAATTAAGGGAAAAAGGATATATTCCAAAGAAAAGGTATGTTTTTATTAATCCCGAAGTCTGCGAATTCTGCTTGGAATGTACGCTAGCCACAGGTTGTCCAGGATTAACTTTTGTTGAAACTGATTTTGGGAAAAAGATGGCTACCGACTTATCCTGGTGCATAGCTGATGGAGCATGTGCTAGGGTTGGAGCCTGTCCAGCCTTTGAAGAGCTAACTGTTTATCGAAGCTCGCCTCGATCGACTTCTAAAAAAGAAAGCTTAAAATTGGATTTACCACGTAGAGAAAATTTGACGAAGCCATTTCGAATCGTCGTCGCTGGAGTGGGGGGAATGGGGATTGCCAGTGTTACTGCTGTCCTTGTGAGAGCAGGGCATAGGGAAGGATATGGGGTGCAATTTTGCGATCGCAATGGATTAGCTATCCGAAACGGCTCCGTTGTCTCTCAAATTGTTTTCTATCCTAAATCAGAAGGAGACAATCCGCCGATTACCCCAATTGGTAATTATGGGGATGCGGATCTGATTTTGGGGTTGGATCCATTAGAAACAGCCAGGATCATTGATCCAGTAGGCCGCTACCGGGTTGCTTCTCCAGAAAAAACCTCACTGATTCTTAACGAAACGATTACTCAAACAGTCCGCTCGTTGCTTGGAAAGGATCAACTTAGTTTTGAGCAATTCGAAGAAAAAATTCTTTCGATGATCAATCCAAACAAGTATTTAAAGTTTCCTTTCTCCCGCCTTTCTGAGGAATATTTTGACAACAAGCTCTATGCCAATCTTATGGTTGTTGGAGCAGCCTTTCAGGCTGGACTACTCCCTTTTTCTCTAGAAAGCATCGAATGGGCGGTGCAGGAAACCCTCGGCAAAGCAACTCCAATAAACTTCGAAGCTTTTTCCGTTGGCAGAGCCCTAGTTACGGGTAGTCTAGAAACAGCGAAACACAGTGAGCAAGCATCAATTCAAGATTGCCATCAAGAGTGGGATGCATTCATTAATCAACTCCAGAAATCCAAAAAACAAGAGGCTCAAAAACTATGGAAATGGAACTCAGAGATATCTTCCTATCCATTAGATACCTCAACAATTCGAGCTTTTAGCTTAAGACTCAAAAATTTATATCTTTACGAAGACATCAATTATGCCCAGCTCTATTTCGATGCCATACGATCCATTTTAATTAAAGACGAAGCTCAATTCCAATTTGCAGCAACCAAGGCGGCCATCGAAAACCTCTACAAATGCATGGCTATCAAAGATGAGGTCGAAGTGGCAAGGCTTCTGACAGAACCGCAAACCATATCACAAGATCTACAGAAACTCCACATTCATTTTGACAAAGGAGACAAGGTCGTTTACAAGCACTGGACTTGTCCAGAATTTGTTATCGGAAAACTGAGGATTAGGTTTCGACTGAAATCTTCTCAGTGGATGCTTCAGCTTATGAAAAGAGCAAAATTTTTGAGACGACTTCTCCCTGGCTGGCATGCTCATGAAAGAGCCTTTCGGGATTGGTTCCTTTCTCTTTGCAAAGGATTTGATTACTCGACTGCGCAAGAATATCAACTTTGGGTAGATCTTCTCAAATTGCCTGAAGAGATAAAAGGATATAGAGAAATCCGTTATCCAAAAATGGCAGCAGCTCGGGAAAAGGCTTCAAAAATTATTGCAGCTATTAGTAGTAATAGCCAAAAAGAACAGCGCCTGCTGTCCTAGCCTGAAGTTCTAAAGAATAGCAAAGGGAGCTGCCTTGCTATTCAATTTTTTCTTTAAGAAAATCTACAAGCTCCTCAATCATGACTCTATCCTGTCTCATACTATCCCGGTAACGAACGGTCACCGTATTTTTTTCCCAGCCAGTACTCCTTCCCTTACTCCTTCTAATGTTTCAAAATCGATCGTCACACAAAAGGGTGTTCCAATTTCATCCATTCGTCGGTATCGGCGCCCAATCGCTCCAGATTCATCATAAAACGATTTAAAATGTTTTTGTAATAGCCTAAAGACCTCTTTAGCTTTAGAAACTATATCCATCTTGTTTTTCAGAAGAGGAAATACCCCAACTTTTATCGGGGCAATTCTTGGAGAAAACCCGAGTACAACGCGTTTCTCTTTTTCTCCTTTTTCTCCAAGGACCTCCTCTTCCCTATAGGCCTCACAAAGTAAGGCTAAAAGAGTTCTATCGACGCCAGCACTCGGTTCGACAACATGGGGAATATATTTACATTTTCTTTCTTCATCGTAATATTCTAAAGATTTTCCACTAAAAGTGGCATGCTGTTTGAGATCAAAATCCGTTCGATAGGCTATTCCTTCGAGTTCTTGCCTGCCAAAAGGAAAATCATATTCTAAATCGTAGGTTTTTTTAGAATAAAACGCTCTTTCCTCCTCTGGCACATCGCGAACATGAATATGCGATCTTGGAATCCCAATAGACTCATACCATAAGATCCGTTGTTCTTTCCATTCTTCAATATACTGAAAGCCGGTATCAGGAGGGATGAAATATTCAAGTTCCATCTGTTCGAATTCTCTAGACCGGAAAATGAAATTTCTTGGATTCACTTCGTTTCGGAACGCTTTTCCTATTTGGGCTATTCCAAAAGGAATTTTCATTCGGGAACTTTCCAGAACATTTTTGAATTGCACAAAAATCGACTGAGCTGTTTCTGGTCTTAGATAGGTCAGAGTGCTTTCTTCTTCCAGAGGGCCAACATAAGTTTTAAAAAGAAGATTAAACCGCCTTGGTTCAGTCAATTCCCCTCCGCAGTCTCCTGGATGTTTTGAAGGATGTAACGGACAAGCATTCTCTTTTAAATGATCTAATCGGAACCTGCCATGACAGACTTTACAGTCTACAAACCAATCGGCAAATTGCTCTTCATGACCGCTGGCTTTCCATACTTCCCTGTTCATTAGTATGGAGCCATCCAACCCCACCACATCCGTTCTTAGCTGTGTCATGGCTTTCCACCATGACATTTTGATGTTATTCTTCAGTTCGGCCCCCAGTGGACCATAGTCCCATACCCCATTAATTCCTCCATAGATTTCTGAAGAAGGAAAAACGAAACCTCTTCTTTTACACAGCGCAACAATCTTTTCTAAAAGCGTTAATTCTGTCATAACTTCCAAAAATGAATAGTATATCTTAATTGTACGTGCATAAAAAGACACCAAAATCTGAAGCCATCGACAAAAAAGAACAAACTTCCACAGAAGTTGTTCCGTATCGTCTGCCTTTTGCCCTATGGTGTAGTTTTTGTTCGTTCACAAAAAAGCTGCTCCTTCTCTTTATTTTAGCCTTAATAGGGATTATCCTAGGTCTTTTTCTTTACCTTCGCTATTTTGGTTTCCCATCACCAATCAAACGCTTTGTTCTTTCTGAACTGGAATCCCGTGGAATGATTATATCTCTAGATAAACTCTCCATTGATCCCAAGGGTAATCTGATAGCTAATCGAGTCGTCGTCTTCCGTGCAAAAGACAAACAATCGATATGGCTGCAAGTCGATAAAGTTTATCTATCCGTTGGATGGTATTCCTGGTGGAGGGGTCAGCCACTAATACAAAGTGCCATCGTTTCCAACGCAACGATTTCGATTCCTCTGACTCCACACAATGAACTAGAAATCCATCAGGTCAACGCTTCAGTCAAGCTCCTAGCTGATGCCATAGAAGTTAAAAAAGCCAACGGTAGGATTCTTAATATAAATTTTGATCTTAAGGGCAAGATTGAGCTCAATGGGTTTCCTCCATTTTATCCACAGACCGAAGAACAAATTCAGTGGATCGATACGCTATGGTCCAAAGTGATTGCCACTTTGGATCAAGTGGAAACCCAAAAACCACTTCTGCTTGAAGGAGCATTTAACCTTAGTACTAAAAATCCAGAAAATGCTGTCGCTACCTTTCAACTATCCTCTAAAAAACTTTGGTTTAAGAACGCTCCTATTGACAATATTTTTGCTGAGCTAAGACTCAACAGTGGAGTATTACAGGTTGAAGAACTCACCATTGAACTCCCTAGAGGAGAAATGTCGGCATGGGGAGAAATAGACTTTAAAGGATCTAATTTGTTTGTCGAATTTCTTAGTAGCGCCGATGTCACTTTATTAAAAACAGCACTGGACAAAAGTTGGCAAAAGGCAATCGAAAACTTAAAATTCAATGATTTACCCACTTTCAGTGGTCGACTGACTACAAAATGGGGAGAGCAGAAGATGACTAGTCTGGTCGTAGACATCCATTGCCATAATTTTTCCTATTGTGGCAATCAGTTGAGCGAGCTGTCCTTACCCATCGCTTATGATGGGAAGAAACTATTTATCCCAGAAATTAAGCTAAAAACTGCCGATGGGACGTTGATTGGAGAATTGCTTTGGGATAGGCTTCATTCCACCATCTGGACAAAAATTAACAGTAATAAAATAAATCCCAAGATTTTCAAAAATTTTTTTGGAACTGAATTTGATAGGATCTTGGACGTCACAGAATTCAATAAAGAATTTCCTGTCGTGAACCTAGAAATCCGAGGTCCTGCACACGATCCTAAGCAATGGGTCTATTTTGGTCATTATCTAATAAATAATTTTATTTATCAAGGAGTCTTCATTAAATCAGCAGAATCGGATTTTACTTTTTCCAACTACGAGCTGTTTTTACCAAACTTACAAGTCAGTCGTCCAGAAGGAACAGTCAACGGAACCATTCGACATAATTTTCAAAAAAAAGTGGTATGGATCACCAACCTTTGTTCTTCAGTCAACGTCATCGAATCAGCACCAGCTCTTGGAAAAGAATTTTATTCTTATGTCAAACCTTACCGGTTTCACTCTCCCCCTTTTTTAAAAGTCAATGGAATTGTTGATTTGGATAAAAATTCTACAGAACCAAAAACGGACTTGCATATCGAGGTAGTCTCTTCCTCTGTTATGGATCTGGATATTTTTAAAGTCACCTTTCCTCTAACCAAACCCAAAGGAGAAATCTTCTTAAAAGGCAGGGAATTAACCATCAAAGTTCATCACGGCTTTCTTTTCGATGGACCCATTCAAGGGGTTTATACTTCCACTTTGTGGCGGAAGACGATTCCATTTCACACTCATTTTACCATCACTCGTGGGAATTTTCATAAGGCGATGCTAACAATATTTAAAAACGAAAAAGATTCTGGAATCTTTAATTTTAAAACTCAATTTGGTGGAAATTTGGGAGATCTTTATTCTCTTAAAGGGGATGGGAAAATTGAAATTCATGATGGCTATATTATGTCTATCCCTTTTTTAGGAATCATTTCTACCTCTTTAAGTACAAAAGACACCGATTTTGCCATGGCTAGAGCCGATGAAGCTTCAGCTAGTTTTAATATCAAAGATGGTTGTATTTTCACTAAAGACCTGAAAATTTCTAGTTTTACTTTTTCAGTCCTAGGCTCTGGAAAATACGATTTTATCCGAGATAATCTCGACATGGATATGCGAGTTAATATGCGGGGTCCCATGGGCTATTTGCTCTATCCCATCAGTCAGCTCTTTGAATATCATGGGACCGGAAAGCTTGCTTCTCCAGTCTGGAAATCTAAGGTTTTTTAAAAATGGGAACTAAAGAGAGATTACCAAAGCAAGAAGTGTGTAAACATCCCCTTTTGCCTGAGGAGATAAAATCTAGACTTGTTGGAGCGCATGTTTCGATTGCTGGTGGATTTCGATTTGCGGTTTTGCGTGCAAAAGATTGCGGTTTTAGTGCTGCGCAAATTTTTTTGAAAAACTGTCGGAAATGGGAAGACCCAATAGTAGATTCAGAAGATGTAGCGCAATTTTTAAGTTTAAAAGAAAAATATAGAATCTTTTTTTTTGGCCACTGCAGCTATTTAATCAACCTTTGTGCTTCGACAGAGCAGACAGTGAGAAAATCCATCCACGCATTGATCCAAGAAATGGCTGTAGCCGCAAAGCTCACTCTGCCATTTGTCGTTTTGCATCCTGGCAGTTCTGCAGTAGAGAACCCAATAGAAGCCATTGAGGCTCTTTCAACTCGGTTAAATCAAGTGATGGAGATGACCGAAGCAAAAGAGGTAAAAATTGCCCTTGAAACAATGGCGGGTCAAGGCGGCCAGATTGGACGACATATTGAACAACTCCAAGCAATCTTTGAAAGATTAAAAAAGCCAGAACGTTTTTGTTTTTGTTTAGATACTGCCCATCTTTGGGAAGCAGGATACGACATAAAAAGCAAGGAAGGGTATGAAGCATTGATTGAAAAAATTGCAGCTGCTCTAGACCTCTCTAGAATTGCTGCGTTTCATCTTAATGATTCAAGCAGCCCTTTTGGCTCAAATGTGGATCGGCACGCCCATATTGGAGAAGGGACCATTGGCCTGGAACCATTCCGAAGGATAATCGAAGATAGTCGATTTGCGGGCTTGCCTATGGTTTTGGAAACTCCTAAAGAAAATGGCGTAGAGGCGGATTGTCAGAATCTTAGAAAAATTTTAGTTTATTAAAAAAATTTCTAGTCAAAAAGTGTAATCTAAATATAGTAAATGCCATGAGTAATCTACGTATTGTTGCCTATTTAAAACCATCTTGTGGTTGGAGTAACGGGGTAAGAGCTATTTTGAAGAAATACAATCTCCCTTACGAAGATAAAGACATCATTAATTATCCTGAAAACATGGAGGAAATGATTATGAAAAGTGGGCAGCCTTTTTCTCCATGCGTGGAAGTCAATGGCGAAATGCTTGCTGATATCAGTGGTCAGGAACTGGAAGAGTGGCTCATTGCCAAAAATTATGTCCAAAGGATAGACCAGCCAGTTGATGTACCTATTAATCAAGCCTGCTCAGGGGAGCATCATCAGAGTCAGCCTATAAGAGTAAATTTTGAACTATAAAATCGTTTGGGTAGCTAGGATCTCTACTCTTTAAGAAATAATAGACGGGGCCGTAAAGAAAGCCATCCGTTACATCATTGAAAAAGGTTGAGAACTACCGCGTAAGTGATTATGACTCCGTTTTTGTCATTATTTTCTGAGCTGTTAGTTCTCAGGTAGGCTGGGCAGAGCAATGGGCAAGGTCGGAGTGTAACCTTGCCCATTGCTAATCTAAGTGTTTATCCACCTGCCGTGAGAATCATAGCCTCTAGTCTGTTCATCCACAAATAAATGGCCAAGGGCGTTTATTCGATAGGATTGTCATGATTAGATAAGAATTTATCCTGAAAAATCATCTTTCTTTGATGATTTGCCCTTTAACGCACAGATCTAAGAATCGTCCAGGTTTCACTTTATTGGGCAAGAAGAAGGTTTTTTTGATTGGTGCTCCCGCACAGCTCTCATAAATGCAGCAGCACAGCAGATTTCTGCATCCTATTTTCAGAAGGCTCTACGTTTTTAATCAATCATAGCAAATTATACCAACTAATACTTTTTAAATAGTAATTATTTCAATGAATACGTTTTAATTGTAATATGATTTTTATTAGCTTTACCGGAAACTTTTCAGGCAATAACAGCCTCTATTGATTTATTTAGGTAATAAAACAGGATTGTTCTCTTTCATCTGGCCATAAGCAATCCTAAGGGATTTCTTTTTATCTTTGTCTTTTAGCGAATTCCTTAAAAATCCCACTTCCATTGTCTCACCCTTAAGCTCCTATATAACCACAAATAGCTGCATTCAAAAAAAATATTAAGAATGTAATTAATATATACATATTTTTCATATTATCGTAATATTTTAAAATATAAAAAATAACAACGTCATTTGGCTAGATAAAATTTTGCACAATATTGTCGTCATTATGTCATAGTGTAAATTATTAACATATATAATACCTTTCAATTGTATTTATATATGATTATGAAATCATATATATGAATGAAAAGTTTTCATTATAATTTAGTAAAGAAGCTATTTATAATTTATATAATAAACAGCATAAACTTTGGGTCATTACATGGTCAGCCATCTCAGGAATCCTCTAACCCAAGTACCAGAGTGGTTATGCCGGAAGTGGAGGTCTCTGAATCTGAGCCTTCTTTAACTGTTCTCTCTGCACAAAAAATGCAAGAATTATTAAATGAACTGCCAGCAAGTTCCAATCTTATTGAAGCCAAACGAGTCCGTCAGGGCAGAGCAGCTACGTTGCAAGATCTTTTTTTGTTTCAACCAGGCATATGGACCCAACCTGGATTTACCGGGCCTAACGCCTATCGAATATCAATTAGGGGATCTGGCCTATCGACTGGAGCAGGGACTGAAAGAGGAATATGGTTTTTACAAGATGGGCTCCCCTTAAACCCTCCAGATGGCGTGCTGTTTAATCAAGGGCAGTTTGATCCATTGGCTTATCAGTATTCTGTGATTTCTCGTGGAGCCGAGGCGTTTAATTATGGATTTGCAACACTTTTTGGAGCCGTAAACTTCGTCACATACACTGGCTATACTGCACCTCCCTATTCCGCTTATTTTACAGCCGGTAGTTTTGGTTGGCTACAAGGTTCCATTGAAACAGCTGGTGTGGAATCCAAGACAGATTATTTTGCTGTTCTCTCCGATGCTTCCGCAGAAGGCTATCGCTTTCACAACAGCTTTAATAATGCTTGGCTGAACACCAACATTGGCTATAAGATCACGCCAACTGTCGAAAATCGCATCTACTTTACTTATTCCAACCAGCAATGGCAAGTTCCTGGGCCTCTTGCTCTTGAGGAAGTCTTAACGGATCCTACCACAGCTAATCCAGCCTATGTGGAGGGAGACTATCGGCAATTTTGGGACACCACCCGAGTAGCCGATAAAGCAACCTATACGATTGATCCACAACAAACCGTAAACATGGGAATTTCTTGGACTAATCTCCATCAGATAACTTTTTATGGTCTTTTTTTCCAGAGCTCCAATAATTTCTTCTCTCTGCCCTGCAACTATACGAATACCATGGATCTCTACGGACATCGGAACTTGATTGTTGCTGGGATCATGCCAATGGGTGAGTTCTATCAAGAGAATTGGAATAGGCTTTTGGGAACTATTCAGGGAACTCCGATGGCCACATATAATATGACCGTCGTGAATATCCCCGTATATGCCTATGATCAATTTTGGGTTAACGAAAAATTTTCTATTAATCTTGCTTTACAAGCTGTTTACGATCGGTTGACTAATGAAGCTTATAAAGATCTCCTTCATCGAAGTGCCGATACCACACTGACATTTAGTCAATTCAATCCTAAATTGGGACTTCTTTATCAAGTGGACCATTATAATCAAGTCTATACCAGTGTAGCAAGGAGCTTTGAACCCCCTTCTCTTTATGAAACGGCAATCTCCCCTACCGCTTTACCACCCAACCTTGCTTTATACCCTAATCGAGCTCAAAATGCCATTACAGCAGAGATTGGAACCAGAGGCCAATGGGATAGATTTAATTGGAGTTTTGCTTTTTTTCAATCTTGGGTAACAAACGAACTGCTTGAAGTCTCTTTAAATCCTCCTCTTAATACTTTAATTTATACAATTAATGCTCCTCCAACCACTCATCGTGGCATTGAAATCAGTCTCAATACCACCCTGGCTAGGGGGTTAATGGTTAGCAATGCCGACCCCCAAAACCTGGATCAGCTTGTGCTCTATCAGATTTTTGATTGGTATCGATTTTATTTAAATGGGAATTTTTTTTCACCAATCACGCATCAAGAGATACCTCTAAGGGGTGATCAACTTTTTGGGGTGCCTGAATATTCCTATATGGCTCAACTGTTATATATGCATCCTTCTGGATTTTACATCGGACCCAATGTTATGGCATGGTCCACTTATCCAGTAGACCTGGTGAACACGACATTTGCTCCAGGGACGGCTTTGCTCGGTTTTCGGATTGGATATCAAAACCCAAAAAAACATCTTTCCATTTATTTAGACGGAAGGAACTTAACCAACGAACATTATGTAGCGATGGTAAGTGATGTTTTTGACGCCTCTAATGGAGGAAAGATTCCGGTGTCAAAACAAACATATTTTTGGCCTGGAGATGGTTGGGCTATTTATGGGGGAATTTCATGGAACTTTTGATTTTCACTAAGAGATTTGATTTTTTCTAATTATTTAGCAATTGAAAAACCCTTCTTCTTTTCTTAAGGATGATTTCCTGTTCGAGGAATTTGATAACGCCCTTCCCCATGGCTTAAAAGAATTGGATAATTTAAGACCAAGAAAGTTGCTAGCCTCTCTGTGGCAATGAATTTGAAGAACTATGCTGACCACAGGCTCAGACCGTATAAGGAAAAAAGAAATAGGCAGGTGGTCTACCCCTTTTCCCATTGTCCCTCTCCAGCCTTCTTCGCTCCTTTTTCCATAGCATGGATCTGTAGTCCTGGCAGTATGAGATGAGCTAAATGCCTAGCTATTTAAAAGTTGATCAATCCGCTTAAAAACAGCATCGAACATGCTCTTGGTGAGTCTACCTGTAAAGGTGTTTTGTTGGCTGGGATGAAAGGAAGCGACAAGAATTTTACCATCCGGGAGGGATAGTTCGAGTCCATGCCTAAAGGCGGGCTTTTTGATTGGAAAAGGTTCACCTTTTTCTTTGGCCATAATTTTAAGTGTTTCAAAGATTCCATCAAAAGCAATGCGGCCCAAAGCCAAAATGATATGAACGTTTTTTAGAATGTTTAATTCTTCTATCAAATATGGCCTGCAATTAATAATTTCTTCTAAAAGCGGTTTATTTTTAGGAGGCGCACAGCGAACTGTAGCCGTAATGTAGACCTTATTAAGGAGTAAAGAATCGTTTTTTCCAATCGATAATGGACTGTTGGAATATCCAAAACGGTAGAGGGCATCGAAGAGAAAATCCCCACTCCGATCGCCCGTAAAGATTCTACCAGTACGGTTTCCTCCGTGAGCTGCTGGGGCAAGCCCAACAATAAGTAGCTTAGCCGAACTATCTCCAAATCCTGGAACGGGTCTGGACCAATACGTTTCTTTGGCAAATCTTTTCGGTTTATGCTTTAGTATTTCTTCCCTCCAGGCTACAAGTCTCGGACAGAGACGGCAAGCAATCACTCTTTCCTCTAGATCGGAAAGTGCTCGATCTTTTGGATCCATCAAATGCCCCTAGTCAGTGATTTTTCCTATATCTTCGAACCACAGCTCAGGATTCGATTCGATAAAAGAAGTCAATAATCTTTTGCATTCTTCATCATCGAGATGAATAATTTCTACCCCATGCTGTACAAGGACTTCTTCAGGTCCTTTAAAGTTATGATTTTCCCCTACGACAACTTTTTTTATTCCATAGAGGAGAATGGCTCCCGTGCACATCCAACACGGAGAAAGGGTCGTATAGAGAATGGCGTTATGATAAACTTTTGGTGGATAGCGTCCTGCATTTTCTAAGCAATCCATTTCACCATGCCTTATAACGCTGCCCAATTGTACCCTACGGTTTCTTCCTCTTCCAAGCACTCTATCTTTGTAGACAAGGCAGGCACCGATTGGTATTCCCCCTTCTTCAAATCCAATTTTTGCCTCCTCCAGAGCAATTTTCCAGAAAGGATCAGAATAATGCTGATGACTATTCATGAATTTTTTTTTTATGATATTCGCTTTGAAGAAAGACGATTGCAAGCATAGTTTGATGATAAACTAATGGATCGAAAAATTTACTAAGATGATCTTTGTTAAGCTTTTTCTTTATTCCTACTCTTTTTCTTTGCCTTATTGCTTTATTTTTATTGACAACTTAACGAAGGTCTTTATGCTTAGTAGTCAAAAACTCTTATCGAGAGCGGTGGAGGGACTGGCCCTGTGAAGCCGCGGCAACCGGAAAAGAACTCTTTTCGTCTAGGTGCCAAGCCCAGCCCTTTGAAGTTAAGGGGAGGATGAGAGGAAGTTTCTTTCTCTTTATTTTTTGCCTTTTCTTCCTTCAAAGCAATCCTCGATAAGCATCACAAAGGAATAAATCGTGAAAGAATTTTTTGACTGTTTGAAGTGTAAGGAATGCGGCAGGAGTTATCCTAAAGAAGCGCTTCATGTGTGTGAATTCGATTTTGGGCCTCTGGAAGCAACCTACCATTATCATAAAATTAAAAAATATGTTTCCAGGCAAATGATCGAATCTGGACCCTATTCGATGTGGAGATATGAACCCTTTCTTCCTTTGGAAGAGGAACCCACTGTTGGACTGCATACGGGAATGACCCCCCTACTCGATGCTAAAAGATTAGCTAAGATACTTGGAGTAAAAGCACTCTACATTAAGAATGACACGGTCAATTTTCCTACTCTTTCTTTCAAAGACAGGGTTGTTTCTGTTGCCCTTTCTCGAGCTAAAGAGCTGCATTATGAAGTCGTTTCCTGTGCTTCAACAGGCAATCTTGCCAACAGTCTGGCTGCTCACGCTGCTGCCAATGGATTTAAAAGTTACGTTCTTATTCCTGCTGATCTTGAGCCTGCAAAAGTCATAGGGAGTTTGGTCTATAATACGAGGGTTATCGGTATTAAAGGCTCCTATGATAAAGTTAATAGGCTTTGTTCGGAAATTGCTGGCAAATATCGCTGGGCCTTTGTCAATGTCAATTTTAGACCTTATTATGCTGAAGGTTCGAAAACGATGGGCTTTGAAATCTTAGAACAAATGGGATGGAAAATTCCGGATCATACGGTCATCTGCATGGCTAGTGGCTCTTTATTGACCAAAATAGATAAAGCTTATCAAGAAGCCATTCTCTGTGGGTTGGTGGAAGAAAAACCCTATGCTATTCATGGGGCCCAAGCCTCTGGTTGTAATCCCATTACGGCAGCCTTTAAAAAAGGAACGGATTTGATCAGGCCTATAGCCAATCCAAACACGATTGCTAAGTCTTTGGCTATTGGAACGCCTGCCGATGGTTATTATGCGATTCAGACAATTCGGCGGACCGGTGGATATGCTGAAGATGTCACTGATCAAGAAATTATTGAAGGCATAAAAATTTTGGCTGAAACCGAAGGTGTATTCGCTGAAACCGCTGGTGGCGTTACGGTAGGATGTGCAAAAAAATTGATCCAAAAAGGATACATACCCCAAGAAAGCCAAGTAGTTTTGTGTATTACAGGCAACGGATTAAAAACTGCAGAAGTCCTCAAAGATCATTTAAACCCCATTGATGTGATTGACCCGTATATTCAAGATTTTGATAAAATAGTTGACTTTGAAAAATAAAAAAGCAAAGGAGTAATGAATACTTATGAATACAACGCTAAACGACATCGCTGTAAGGATCCCCACTCCACTTCGTGGACTAACACAGAATAAAGAAATTGTCTATGTTTCTGGAAAGACGATCAAAGAACTGCTGCATAATCTAGAATCCCAATGCCCAGGGATTTTGAACCGCATATGCAACGAAAAAGGAGAGATTAGGCGTTTTGTTAATGTTTATCTTAATGGGGAAGACATCCGGTTTTTAAACGGTTTGGATACTCCACTCCAACAGAAGGATGAAGTAAGCATAGTCCCCGCTATTGCTGGGGGATAAAGATGATCAAACAACGCTATTGGCTCAGTTTGGATGGGCATCTCTGTAAGAGGCCCTTGATATGGGAGTTGAGTAGGAATTTTGATCTCATTTTCAACATCCGAAATGCAAGTATCACTGGAGAAATTGGCATTATAGGCATTGAACTAGAAGGCAATCCAGAAGTTATTAAAGAGGCAGTTTCTTGGCTAGAATCCCAAGGGGTGCATGTAGAGCCTGTGGAAATTAGCACCATCGAAGGATAAGCCAAATGGGGAGTGGATCGCTGTGGACTGTTTGAATAAAGTAAGCGCTTTACTCCACCCCAGCTTTAGGTTTGGCTGAACTACTATTCGAAGCACTGCTATTGCCACCAGTTGTTTTATTTGTAGTTGAAGCTTCTTTTTCTGCTTTGGCAGCTTTCATATAACTAGGACTGCGATAATCAGTGATATAGAAACCAGAACCTTTGAATAAAAGACCCATCCCACCAGAGATAATTCGTTTAACTTCTCCTTTTGCCCAGGGTTTCATAGCACAGCATTCTTCTGGACAACAGAGTAAAGGAGGTTCGGTAATCGATTGGAAAATTTCAAATTCCTTACCACATTTCCTACATTCGTATAAATAGGTTGGCATCTCCATTCCTTTCGTTGAGGAAAAAAATTGCTGTTAGTTAAGTTTCAAACAGAAGGGGCATCAATCCATCGGGTTATTTTGTCAATCCTGATCTCTTTTGTGTTGCCATCCTCCATTGCTACCTGAACCACATCCCCTGGTTTATGACCTAGTAAAGACTGACCAAATGCCGCAAGGTAAGAAATAATCCCCTTAGTTGGATTGCTATCCCATGCCCCTAGAATGGCTATGGAACTAGGAGTATTAGTTTTCAAATCCGTAAAATGAACAACCGTTCCAATATTTACTACGGATGTATCCACATCTGAAAAGTCTGTAGCCCTAGCCTTGCTAATCATCGATTCAAGTTCGGCTTTCCTTCGCATTAACACTGCTTGCATTTCTTTGGCTGCTTTGTATTCATGATTCTCTCTGAGATCCCCATAAGACCTAGCATGCGCTATTTCCTTGCTATTTTCTGGAATCTTTTTCCTCACTAGCTCATCCAGTTCTCTTTTCTTTTCTTCCAAACTACTCCAAGACACAATTAAGGTGTTTTCTCCTTCGATTCCACGATTCCCACTGATCAATTCCTGAACTTCCGGCCTTACCTTGACAATAGCTCCTAGCAACGATCTTTTATCGAGTTCTCTAAAAACCGGGCTAAGGAGTACCGTACGGGTGATATCCTTGACGTCATCGAGAGAAGAGGCAGACAGTAGACCCTGAATCAATCCTGTCCCAGTAGTTAAAAGATCGTATAATTTTTCAGCTTTCTTTCCAACCGAACCGAGTTCTCTTTCTAGAACATAAAGGATGCAATAAAAAAGATCAGAATTTAAAAGGGGCTGAAGCAGATTGTTTTTGTTTCTACAAAGCCAGTACAATAATTCAACGGATAGGGCTCTTTCTCTGATCAATCTATTAAATTTTTCAAGCAATAGGTCTGTTAAGCCCGATTGCTCAAAAATCTTAACGATATTATCTGCTAATTTTCCATCCGCATTGGTCAAAAGATCGAAAAACAGCTCAATAGGCTTATTCTTCCTCTCCCAAAGTAACCACAAAACTCTTTCTTGGTTTATTGACGATAATCGTAAAAGGGAAGACAAAAGAAGATCATACTTTTCGGGAATATAAACAAAGAGATCTTCTTCCTTTTCAGAAGGCAGAGAAATTTTAGCTTTTTGGATAATTTCTTCTTTCAATAAAACAAAATCCAATGTAGGAAAGGAATCCTCCTTAGCCTGTTGCAATAGACTCTCTATGCTTGCAATCGCTTTCAAAGCTTGATCCTGATCGTTCCAACTCTCTATCTCTTTGAGTATTTTGTATAATGCATCAATCTTTTTTCGTGGAGGTAGTGCTGACTGAAGAGTTCCAATAAATAGGGAATAGTTATCGGGAGCTTTATCTAAAATAACAATCGGTTCAGACTTTCTAGTAGGAATACGGATCGAGGCAGATTTTTTAATTATTTTTTTTGAATTTTCCCACCATTTCTTCCATTGGTCAGCAGAGACGACCTCAGGACATAGGACAGCTTGCAAGCGCTCTGGGGTAGCCTTTTGCCGAAAAGAAAGAACAAAAATCTTAATTAACTCTACTGGATTCTCAAGAGAAAGTTTCTGCAAATAGGATAGCTTTTCTTCTTTCAAAACCAACAAATGGTTAGAAGAGAGGACGGTGAGAGAAGAATAAGCAAAATCAAGAGCCATTTGATGCGAAGGCTTGCCTTTAAAATCAATGATCACACAATCATTACTCTCATCTATCTTCTTGACTTTGCCCAATCCCCAACTCCGATGAATGCAAAAGACCCCTTCTTTAAAATTATTTGAATTAATACTTTGTTCCCACTCGTCATCCTCTTTACTAGAAATAATATCAATTAGTTCGGTTGTCATATGATAATTAAATTTAATACATATGAACAATTTAACAATAATAAAGAAGATTAATTAAAATCAATGAAAGAAATTTTATTTTTCTTTTTTTATTCCAAAGGAGAAGAGGGTTCAGAAAATAGGAAGCTACAGCAATAGCTCCCATAAGATCTATCCTCAATACGTCGCACAGGCACGCCTAAAACTTTTTCAAACATTCTCCTTTCGAATTTTTTTATCACTGGATACTTATCTAACAGCGCTACAAGAGGATGATGATATTCTATGATTTTTAGCTCTTCCCCTTCCTCAATAACAAGCTTACCCATATAACCCCTTTCTTCTCTAAAACTCAGTAATTCTTTAGCTTTATCCACTAAGCTCAACGCACTGACAGCCTGACTCAGATGTTCCCCCTCCGTTCTATATATCCAATGGATCAGTCGATCAACCGCTAAGGACCCATAAATGGATTCTATAGCTCTTAGCAGCTGCTCAGTAAAAGAAGAACAATCTTTAGGGAAAAAAATGTCCGCTTTCTCCGTTAAGCAATAAACAATTTCTGGTCTTCCTACAGATTTCTGCCTTTTACGAGTTTCTAAAAATCCTTCCTTTTCTAGGGCTGCACAATGTTGTTTGACTCCCATGTACGAAAGATTGATTTTTTAGTCAGTTCCCCTATGGAAAGTCCAGGGTTTATCTTCAATTCAAAAAGAATATTATAACGAGAATCTTTTATCAAATTGGATAAAAGGCTATTCATACTGTTTAAAGCTACATTGGAATTGCATTGCAAAAATATTTGCTTAATAAAGCGATCTTTTTTTATTGAAAAAATTTAAAAAAAAAGAAATGCTTTTATTCTTCTCTCTCTTTCAATGAATTTTTCTATGAAAAAGTGCAAATAACTTTTTAACAAATTCAATGTATTCTTAATGAATTTCAATGAGTAAATTATTATGACTATTCCATATCATATCCTTATCGCTGACCCTATTTCCAAAAAAGGGATTCTTGAATTAGAAGCTTCTGGGCAAATTAGAATAGACGAAAAATATGGCTTAAAAGAACCCGATCTTCTCTCCATCATTTCTGAATACGACGGAGTGATTGTCCGCAGTCAGACAAAGATAACTCGAAAAGTTCTCGAGGCAGGAAAAAAGCTAAAGGTCATTGGGAGAGCGGGTGTAGGTATTGATAATGTCGATGTCGAGGCAGCAACAGAAAATGGGATAGTAGTGATGAACACCCCCGGAGGCAATACGATTGCTACAGCCGAACATACCTTCTCCCTGCTTCTTGCTCTTGCCAGAAATGTGCCCCAAGCCCATGCCTCCATGCAACGTGGGGAATGGAAACGAAAAAATTTTGAAGGCATCGAGCTTTTTGGAAAGGTCCTAGGCATTATTGGACTTGGGAGAGTTGGAATGGAAGTAGCTAAACGAGCCCTTGCCTTTGGGATGAAAGTTAAATGCTTCGATCCCTACCTCTCACCCACGAAGGTGAAAAATTTGCAAGTGGAACTTGTCAACAATTTGGAAGAGCTCTTTTTTGATTTGGATTTTCTTTCCCTTCATGTCCCTCTTACCTCTGAAACCGAAGGGATCATCAACAAGGAAAACTTAAAAAAATGCAAACAGGGAATCAGGCTCATCAATTGCGCCCGAGGTGGGCTAATTCGGATTGAAGACTTGCTGGAGCTGCTTAAATCAGGATGGGTAGCAGGCGCCGCACTCGATGTCTATGACCCTGAACCTCCGCCAGCTGACTTTCCTCTCCGCGGACTGCCGAATGTCATTCTCACCCCGCATCTGGCTGCATCCACAGTCGAAGCACAGGAAAATGTTGGGACCGAAATCGCAAGCATGATCATAGACTTCCTTTGCCATGGCATAATCCGGAATGCTGTTAATGTGCCGAGTGTTGATCCGAAAGTGCTTTCTATTCTTAGTCCTTACATGGCACTGGGCGAAAAGCTGGGATTTTTTATGAGCCAATGGATTCCCAACCGAATTGACGAGCTGATTATCTATTTCTCTGGAAAAATCAATGAATATGATACAAGCCCGCTGACTCGTGCTGTTTTAAAGGGATATTTGCGAAAAGTCGCTGGCAAAGAAGTCAACGAGGTCAACGTCATGTTCTTGATCAATACCCTCGGCATCACTGTCAAAGAAGTCAAAATGAGTAGTGCCGGAGAGTTCACTGAGATTATTGGCGTTGAAGCCAAAACTGATGGACTTGTCTTTCAAGCTGCCTCAACTTTCTACGGGAAGTCACACAGACTCGTGCAACTCAATTTCAATCCCATTGAAGCCTCTATGGAGGGGATTCTTCTATTGCTAGAAAACAAAGACAGGCCAGGAATCGTTGGCAAAGTTGGGACTATCCTTGGAGAACACGCCGTCAATATTGCAGCGATGTCGCTTGCCCGAGCAAAGGCCCAAGAAAAGGCAATTAGCATACTTAACTTAGACAACGTACCTAGTCCTGAAGTCTTAGCTCAAATACGCAATACGGAGGATATTTATAATGTGCGGTTAATTTCTCTATGATTTCCTTTGTTCTTTAAAAGGAATAATGCTAGAGTTTTCTTGTGAAACGTATCGCAGGCTCATTATGCTTCCTTTTCTTTGTAAGCATCCCCTTTTTGCTTCCTGCAGCCAATACGCAGAAAGGTGATCCTGAAATTTCTCAGGCTAAAAAAATTGAAAAGAAACCAAAACCAATTCCTATCAAGCCCGCGCCAGAAAAGGCAAAAAAAGCCCCTACCCTTCTTCCTCCCCGGGCTACGGGCATTATTCCTGAAGGAATAAGACAAGGGCCTCAAATTATTAATCCATTGGCTCCCAAAGAAATGGGATATGGACAAAAGTTCATGGCTAAGGATCCAAGACAGCCTCATCCTACGTGGACGATTAATAGCACAGAGGTCATGACTCCCGGAGGAGGACTCGAACTGTTTACATGGGAATGGTAAAAAAAATTCGCATTAAGCGCGTTTACGAGGAGCCTTCTGCACAAGATGGCTACAGGGTCCTTGTTGATAGGTTATGGCCCAGGGGAATGCAAAAAGAACAATTAAAAATCGATTTTTGGGCAAAAGAATGGGCTCCTTCGGATGAATTGCGAAAATGGTTTGCCCACGATCCTCAAAAATGGGAGGCATTTTCGAAAAAGTATGTAGAAGAACTTACTAGTAAAGAAAATGCCATCAAAGAGCACCTAAGCAATTGCCCTTCCCCAACTGTTACTCTCCTCTACAGTGCTAAAGACAGGTTGCATAATCAGGCAGTCGTTTTAAAATCTTTTATTGAATCAAAACTCAAAGATAATGCCTAAGCAGGATTAAGAAGCGAATCGAGCAGGGAAACATTAAGCCTAGATATGTCAGCCGTTACAAAGACTGCTCCTTTGAAATCTGCACACGCCGTATAATCATTAGGAACGGCAACACATTTTATCCCTGCTTTCAATGCGCAACGTAACCCGTTCATCGAATCTTCTATGGCAATCACCTGTTCTGCTCCTAAGCCCAGCTCTTCTAGACATTTCCTATAAAGGGGGGAGTCTGAAGCTGTTTTTGTTCCAGCTCGTCTTCCTAGAATAGGATGAATATGAGGCCTTAATTCAGACAGATGACGAACAAGAAAGGCTTCGATTTGTTCTTCAATAGAAGTAGAAACAATAGCAATAGCTATTCTCTCCTGCACGGCTTGCCCGATTAATTCCTTTATTCCTTCTCTTAGGCGTGCCTTATCGACATGTTTTTCAATATAAAGTTTTTTTTTCGTTTCAGCCCAAAGATTCGATACTTTTTTTAATTCTTCCTCCGCTACCGAAGGATACAATTGTTTATAAGCATACTCCATCCTTGCTTGATTACCAGGCAATTCCAGCAGAGCTATAAATTCTTCCCAAGACCATTGGATAGGTATACCGAGTGTTCTAAATGCTTCATTGCATGCAGGCAGATGGGCTTCCTTTTCGCTGAAGGCAATCGTTCCATCAAAATCAAAAATGATTGCTTTTAGCCTGCGCATGCACTTACTAATCTTTTAGCAAATGGAAAGGCACTTTTCAATGGCCTTTGAAGATACAATAGATAGGTTTTGGGGCAACGTTGTTTCGATAATTTCTTTTTTGAAATGATTTAGCTCTAACCCTTGAAGCGCGCATCGTAAAAGGGAGCATACATACTTATGGAGAATGACCAGAACATTCTTCTCCTCGTCATTTTCTTTATAAATAGTAAGGATGGTGCTAAGAATCCTCCTTTGTGCTGTAAACACATCTTCTTTACTGCCAGGAACCAGAGGCACTTTCCTTGGATCTTCCATCCATTGCAGGTATAAAGAAGGGATTTGAGCAGAAAGTTCTAGAGCTGTTTTCCCTTCCCACTCCCCCATATCCATTTCCAATAGCCCATCTCTTGTTTCGTAGGGTACCTGCAGAGCGGCGGCATAGATTGCAGCTGTCTGCTTTCCTCTTGTCAAAGGACTCGCATAAATTTTACCAATCTTCAATGCTTCCAGGAAGCCGACATTCGTTTTTGCTTCTTCAATCCCAATTTCACATAAAGGAATATCCGTACGACCCTGAATTCTGTGCTCTAGATTCCAAGCAGTCTTACAATGCCGCGCCAAATAGAGATTTCCCATCTTATTAAAGAATATAGGCCTCTTGAACTCAAGGACTTGTCCAATAACCCTATGGTAGTTTTCCTAAGGATCGAATGGCTGCTTCCATAACCTTCTCAGCAGTAATCCCAAACTGCTGATAGATCACTTTATAGGGTGCCGAGGCTCCGAAATGATCTAAGCCTACTACCTCTCCCTCGAGTCCAACCCATTTGTTCCATGCGAGTGTTGCTCCAGCTTCCACCGCTACCCTAGCCCGAATCCGTGATGGAATCACCTCTTCGATATACTGCGCAGGTTGTCGAAGGAATAGATCCCAAGAAGGCATAGAAACGACTCTTGTAGGGATTTGTTTTTGTGCCAGTAGTTGTTGAGCTTCCAAAGCAATATGTACCTCTGAACCAGTTCCAATCAAAATGACCCGAAAGTCAGCCATATCCGAAAGAACATATGCTCCATACCTAGCTCCAGAACTAGGAGCATACTTGGATCGATCAAGTACAGGCAAAGCTTGCCTGGTCAGGACCAGGGCAGTCGGCCCATCTGTTCTTTCTAAAGCTACTTTCCAACCTTCCACTGTTTCTGCGGCATCACAAGGTCTGAATACCGTCATATTCGGTATGGCCCGAAGAGCGGTAAGCTGTTCGACAGGCTGATGGGTTGGCCCATCCTCCCCTAAACCTATGCTATCATGAGTGAAAATGTAAATTACAGGCAGTTTCATCATTGCAGCCAATCTCATGGTGGGTCTCATGTAATCCGAAAAGATAAGGAAGGTCCCACCATATGGTCTTATTCCCTTATGCAAAGCCATCCCACTCATTATTGCTGCCATCCCATGTTCTCTGACTCCATAATGAATATACCTGCCTGCATAATTCCCTTTAGTAATATCCTTTGCTTCTTTCGGTTTGGTATTGTTTGAAGGAGTCAAATCAGCAGAACCCCCAATGAGGGAGTCAACTTTAGAGAAAATGGCATTAATCACACTACCAGAAGCAGCCCGTGTAGCAATCGGTTTATCTAAGGGGAAAGTTGGCAAATCTTTATCCCACCCTTCCGGCAGCTCATTCTTTAATGCTTTCTCTAGCTCCAAAGCCTCTTTTGGATACTTTTTGGAATAGCTCTCATAGAGCTCGAGCCACTGTTTTCTTCTTTTCTTACCTTGTTGAGCAAAAACACGAAAATACTCTTTTACTTCTTCAGGAACATAGAACGTAACATCAGGAGGCAACCCGAGTCTTTCTTTAGTTAATCTCACCTCTTCCTCCCCTAAAGGTTCCCCATGCGCTTTTTCCGAATCCTGCTTATGCGGGCTGCCATAACCAATATGAGTTTTGGCAATAATCAGATGCGGCTTATCCATGCTCATCTTCGCCCTTAAAAAAGCTGCTTCTACCTGCTTGCGGTCATTGCCATTGATCTGCTGGACCTCCCATCCATATCCAAGAAACCTTTCTTGCACATTGTCGCTGTAGGCAAGCGAGGTATGCCCATCTATTGTAATGCCATTGTCATCATACAAGACGATCAGCTTGCCCAGCCCCAAATGCCCAGCTAAGGAACAACTTTCATGAGAAATCCCCTCCATTAAATCTCCATCGCTGGCAAATACATAGGTCCAATGGTTAAAAAGCTCCATATCAGCTTTATTATACCGGCTTGCCAAAATTCTTTCAGCCAATGCCATCCCGACCGCATTAGATATCCCTTGTCCTAAAGGACCAGTCGTTGTCTCAACTCCAGGAGTGTGTCCATACTCGGGATGACCTGCTGTTTTTGAACCAAACTGTCTAAAATTTTTTAAATCCTCTAAAGTCAGGCCGTACCCACATAAGAAAAGCAAGCTATAAAGCAGCATCGAGGCATGTCCGCAGGACAGAACGAACCGATCCCGATCAGGCCAATCGGGTGCCTCAGGATCAAAAGATAAAAACCGTGTCCAAAGCACTACAGCGGCATCAGCTAGCCCCATAGGTGTTCCTGGATGCCCTGAATTTGCCTTCTGAACAGCATCCATAGACAATCCCCTAATCACATTAACAGCTAGTTGCTCTAATGCTTCATCTTGAAGTAAATCCTTTATTGTGCGATCCATGCTCTTATCCATTGCGTTTGATCTCCGTGTTAATTTCCTTAAGGCTCAACTCTCTTTGCCTTCTAATCCTAGAAAGCGCATCGACTGGGGGAGCAAAAGGAATAGTAGCATTCTCATCATACGCTCTCAACAGATGATAGGCAAGAAGCAGTTGAGTTAAAGCTAAAGGATGACTATGTTTAATCTCATTTCTATCCAGATATCTACCTAATCGATCCAGATTGAGTGGTGGCACTCCTTTAGGAAGATGTTTCCAGATCGTTTCTTCTAATCTTAAGGCCTCTTCTTCTGGAACATTCCCATCAATCTCAAGAATATCCACCGGCTTTCCCATGTCTCTACCCAATTCAAGCCGGATTCCAGAATTTTCAGCCCGATTATCAATAAGATACGAAAAATCAGGATGAGGGATGGTCGGCCGCAAAACAAGTCTTGTGTTCAAATGCCCGTCTATTTTTTCAGGATCCACCCCTTTGGGAGGATAAAATGTAACGATAATGTCTGCAAACTCTCGTTGCGGTCGAATAAAAGCTTCTGAGTCGGGTTCTCTTTTGACCAACTCTTCAAGCACCTGCTCTGCTGTATAGCCTCTTTTGGTCGTATCCCTCTTTATTTTCCAAATTCTACGGAGTTCTTCAGGAGGATTCAAGTAGACCTTGACGTCATAAAATTGACGCATGACTCGAGTATAGAAGCCGAGCAACCCTTCCACGATGATAAATTCTTTGGGCATAATGTATTCAGGACGAACAAGGGTGCCATTAGAATGATCGTACACTGGCTTTAAAATGGGCAGCCCATAATGGAGCCTCTCTAGGTGTTGCTCCATGATATCCAAATAATTACAATCTGGATGTAATGCTGTGATGCCAATCTGAGCTCTTTCTTTCCGATCATACTTATGATAATCATCGGTACAAATATGGGTCACTCGATCAGCACCTAATAGGTTCACTAATCCACCTGTCAACGTGGACTTGCCCGCCGCACTGTCTCCAACGATTCCAAGCATTATTGGCCGTCGCATAGGTTTAGATCAAGACTTGGTTATTTCTTTCTCTTCTTTTGGTTGATTTTCCTGAAAGACTCGACTCTGTCGAATATCGGACACATCGATTCTCATCAGTTCGGTCGCAGGGATTTTTCCCCCTTTTTCGATCAGACGAGCCGCTTGCCGAAGTTTAAATCGATCTATAGCATTTCTAACGCTTCGGGCGTTAGCAAAGAGTGGTTGTTGCATTCGTAGTCTTAAATACTCCTCGAAGGCCTTTCTCGAGGCATCATCAAAAGTATACATCTGCTGTTTTAGCATCAGTTCAGCAATTGCCATCAGCTCTTCAAAGGTATAACTGGGGAATTGGATATGATGCGTGATCCGAGATCTTAATCCAGGATTCATCTGGAAAAAAAGCTCCATCCTGTCTTGATAACCAGCAAAGATCACCACTAGATCTTTCCGGTTATTCTCCATGGCTTGCAAAAGAATCTCTATGGCTTCTTGCCCATAATCCCTTTCGCTTTCAGGTCGGTATAAAGCATAGGCTTCATCAATAAAAAGAACCCCACCCATGGCCCGCTTAATCACTTCTTTTGTCTTAGGGGCCGTATGACCCACATATTGCCCAACAAGATCTTCTCGTGTTACCGATACTAAATGTCCCTTTCTAACATAGCCAAGTCTATGTAAAATCTTCCCCATCTTCATCGCAACAGTCGTTTTCCCTGTACCAGGAGGACCCGTAAAAGACATATGTAAGGAAGGAGGTTCAGTAATGACTCCAGCCAATTCTCGAAGCCTTTGGACCATCAGAAAAGAAGCAATTTCTTTAACCCTTTGTTTAACTGGCTTTAGACCAATCAACTCCTTTTCAAGATCGTTAAGCACATCATCGATCCGAAACTGAGTTAATTGTTCTTCCACATCGACGATTCCAGCCGCCTCAACACCCTCCATAGAAACAAACGCTTCTTTCTGCTGAACCTCCATCACTTACCTCTTTCTGTTTGATTTTAGGAGCTGACGATACACCGCAAAGGTTTAGTACCGTTGACCCTTTGGCTTATCCAACGCATAGGGCTTAATCTGGTACTTCTGCTGCCTATCTTCCCATTCCGTTCTTTGTAGTGCAAAACCAGGCTCTTCTTTCGGCCGGTTGCAAATAAAGCTGATCATGGTCGTTTGATAGCCCTGCTGCCTGTTATAACCACTAATCTTAATATAATGGTTTGGAAAAGCCTTTCGGCAATTATTTAACTCCTCCATGACCGCCGCCGGATCTTTGATATCAAACAGAGGCAGTCCCCACATATCCCAATAAGTATTCCGCGGATGAGGATCGTCGGTATATTCAATCATGACCGACCATCCCTGGTCTATAATATATTGAACCTGAGCAGCTATTTCTTCATCAGTCAAGTCAGGCAGATAAGAAAAGGTACCTTGGGTAATTCTCATAATCGTTATCCTTTAGTTATTAAGTTTTTAAACCTCTACAGTCGGCATCACCACCGCATCAGGCACATCAGTCGATTCAAATTCAAAGCTGATATCCTTCCATGTTTCAATAGCCTTCGCTAGCGCTGGGCTCCACCGACAGGCCTTTTCAAGAATTTCTGGCCCTTCCCTAAGGATGTCCTTGCCTTCGTTTCTTGCTTGCACCATAACCTCAACGGCTACGCGGTTAGCTGTTGCCCCTGCAGCAATCCCATCTGGATGTCCAATCGTCCCCCCTCCAAACTGCAGGATGGTGTCTTCACCCAGATACGATAAGAGTAGATGCATCTGACCGGCATGGATGCCACCAGATGCCACCGGCATGACCGCAGGCATGGAAGCCCAATCCTGTTCAAAATAAAGACCAAGCATCGGGTCGGCTTCTGTGTACTGTGTCCTTAATGTTTTATAATAGCCTTGCACCGAATGAAGATCTCCCTCGAGCTTCCCCACTACCGTGCCTGCATGGATATGATCCACTCCTGCCAGCCGCATCCACTTAGCGATTACTCTGAAATTCACTCCGTGGGTTTTCTGTCTGGTATAGGTACTGTGCCCAGCACGATGAAGATGCAGTAAGACCCCATTTTTTCGACACCACCTAGCCATCGATTGGATCGCTGTAAATCCAGCTGTTAAGTCTACCATGATAATCACACTGCCAAGCTCCTTGGCAAACTCAGCCCTTTCATACATTTCTTCCATGGTAGCCGCTGTCACATTTAAATAGTGGCCTTTAATTTCCCCAGTATCTGCCATAGCCTTATTCACAGCTTCCATACAGAAAAGCCACCGGTCTCTCCACCGCATAAATGGTTGACTATTGATGTTTTCATCATCCTTAGTAAAATCGAGTCCTCCCCTCAGCGCTTCATAGACTACCCTTCCATAATTCTTGGCAGATAACCCCAGTTTGGGTTTTACAGTGGCTCCAAGCAGTGGCCTACCATATTTGTTGAGATACTCTCTTTCCATCATGATCCCATGGGGAGGTCCATGAAAGGTCTTTGTATAATGAGGTGGAATCCGTAAGTCTTCTAATCTTAAAGATTTTAGAGCTTTAAAGCCAAAGACATTGCCGATGATGGACGAGGACATGTTGGCTATTGAACCTTCTTCAAACAAGTCCAGATCATATGCAATAAAAGCTATATATTGGTTTGTTCCAGGGACTTTTTCTACGCGGTAACATTTGCCTTGGTAATGTTCATAGGCGGTCAACCTATCTGTCCATACTACTGTCCAGGTTGCTGTGGAAGATTCCCCAGCCACAGCAGCCCCTGCTTCTATGGGTTCTACTCCTTCTTGAGGCACAAACCGAAATGCTGCTAAAATATCCGTATCCTTTGGTACGTAGTCAGCGTTATAATAGCCCATCTCCGCATAGGGAGTTACCCCAGCAGACCACCTGTTCTTTTTTGCTCCAGCTTTTCCATCACCTGCAACTGTCATTTCTTACTCCTTTTTTTTGTTTCTTTTATATTTTAAGAATAAATTACCAAAAAGAAAAATCCAAAAAGATGATTTAAAAAGATTTTTCTATCTTTTGAATAGTATCCGCATCCATTTTTTCCTGAAAGTTGGAAAAATCACCAAAAGCTAAAAGGCTATAGAGCGTATCCATTGCGATATTCTTTGTCAACGTTGAATTTAAATCTGGCAGTTTCGATTTTCTCAACTCTTTCCACTCTAGGGCGCTCGGTGCATAAAAGAAATCCCCAAATCCAGCTTGATCAAATTTTTTCTGTAATCCTTCTCCATCGATCGTCTCAAATTCAGGAGTCTTTCGTAACTCTAGAAGAAATTCAATAAACTGCGGCTCAACCACAAAAAGACGCTCAATCTGTTTTCTGCCAACTGTATTCAATACCTCATCTTTTAAATGGAGCTCTTCCAGATAGCTCTTATGCTCCTGAGAAATGATATTTTCGGGAAGCACTTCCTTTTGTTCTAAGAAATCTTTGAGCGCTTTGTATGGGGCAGTATAGACATCACAGCCTGCTGTGAGGGGAAAAGTTTGCCACCGGCGCATACTAGCCACAATGTTTAAAGTTTGTAGCCCATAGGCACTCCTTATTTTTCGAAGCTGTCTTTGAGCCTCCAATACCACATGCTCTCCTAATAATGCGGACTCTAGCCCTTGACTGAGCCGACCAATAAAGACGTTACTGCGATGTGGATTTGCCAGTAGAGCGGCCGCAACAACTTGCCTTGCCGAAAAAGTTGCCGTAAAATTAACAGCAATACCCGCTTTTTCTAGCTCCCTAGCAATCACAAAACAGTGGGGGAGGTGCGGTGTAAAAGGAACTTTGACAAAACAATTGGGATTGCTAGCATGCAGACACCATCCTGCTCTAAAGGATTCCTCCATGCTTGCAGCTAGCCCCGTATGCAATTCAAGGCTGATTTCCCATCTCCTATCCACTCCATATCTCTCGGTGGTTTCTATGCCTATTCTTCCATTAATGATGGTATACAGAATGCTAGCAGCTTTAGAAAAACTTAAGGAAGGAGTAGCCTTTTTTAGCTCTTTTACCCATACTTCGAGACTTTCCTGTGAACCTTCTCTAGCAAAGCTATCGAAGATCTTTGCTACCAGCGGCTGATTGGTGGTATTGCCATCGATTTCTTTATTATAAACAAACTGGTCTTGGTCTTCAGAATAAACGATAAGATCTGAAAGTTCTTTAAAATCAGCGGTATCCACATAAATATGGGTGGTGCCCACTCTTTTGAGTGCCTGCAATAATGGATGCGAACGATACTTGACTGCTTTTTTCAATCTATTTTTACCTCGTACCCGTTCAATAATTTCAAGAGCCGTATTTTCTAAAGGTGTAAGGTAATCCGTAATATTTTTTGTTTTCATAGTTTTCCTTTTCCAGGGATAAGTAAACGGTATAGAAGTGGGTTAGGAAACACCCTTAAAAGAAGATACCCAGACAGAGCGACTAGAAAAGTAAATATTTTTAATTTTCTTTATAGATTTCGAAGAGATATTATATAAATTTTCATTTGCATTTTTAACAATCTTCCATTTTAGTTAGATTCTTTAATTTGGACCTATGAAAGCAATCATACAAACAGGGGGAAAGCAATACTGGGTTAGTGAAGGCGAACAGTTCCCAATCGAATTGCCTCGTCAGCGACCTACCCAAGAGAATACGATTAAAATAGAGGAAGTTCTCTACATAGAGGATGGGGAAAAGAGGCATGTCGGTACTTCCTTTGTTCCTGGTGCCTCGGTTGAACTAGAATGTATCTCTGAAATAAAGGCACCTAAGGTTGTGGCCTTTAAATTCCGTCGCAGAAAAGGCTACCACCGAACCGTGGGTCACAGACAAAAACTTTTACTTGTCAAAGTTAAGAAGATCCATTATCCAGCTGAAAATCAGTAACCTTTTACACCGGGAGAGGTCTTTATGGCTCACAAAAAAGGTCAAGGCAGTACAAGAAACGGTAGAGATAGTCATAGTAAAAGACTAGGCATAAAAGAATACAGCGGAGAAATTGTCAAAGCTGGCCATATTCTTTTACGACAGCGAGGAACAAAATTTCATCCAGGAAAAAACGTTGGCATGGGAAGAGATTTTACTCTCTATTCCCTGGTTGATGGGAAGGTTTTTTGGGACGGACAAAGAAGAGTGGTGCACGTCAGACCTCTGACGGAACTCTCTTGATCCTATCCCTTCCCACCTTCTTTTTCCTCTCTTTTTTGCTATAGTTATTATAAAACCTCATTAATAGAATAAAAATGTTTACAGATTACGTGCGTATTTTAGCCAAAGCGGGAAAAGGAGGTAATGGTTGCGTTAGCTTTTGTCGAGAAGCTTTTCGTCCTCACGGAGGGCCCGATGGAGGGGATGGCGGGAAAGGAGGCGATGTCATCTTAAAAGTTAACCCACAGGTTACGGATCTGACTCCATTCTTTTTTTCCCCACACCAGTTTGCAGAAGACGGGCAAGCAGGCAAAGGTAAAAAAAGAAAGGGGAGGGATGGGAAAAACCTCGAGCTAGAGATCCCCCCTGGAGTGGTCGTTTACCGGCTGCCAGCAGCCCAACTGCTCCATTCCTCCACAGACCTATTGCCTATTCCCAAACCCGGAGAACCGATGGATAAAATGGTCGAACTGTTGGAACCTGGAATGCGTTTTATCCTTTGCAAAGGGGGAAGAGGCGGAAGAGGTAATTTTCAGTTTCGAAGTCCTATCAATCAAGCTCCACGCTATGCGGAAGAAGGAGAGGAAGGAGAATCAGGACAGTTTCTCCTGGAACTAAAAACTATTGCGGATGTCGGGTTTTTGGGAATGCCTAATGCAGGCAAATCGACGTTACTTTCTAAGATTTCGAGTGCAAAACCAAAAATAGCGCCTTATCCGTTTACTACCATCAGACCTCATGTAGGCATCGTTAGTTATGAGGATGGTTTAAGAATTTCCTTTGCCGATATACCAGGACTCATCCAAGGAGCGCATTTAGGAAAGGGACTTGGATTTTACTTTCTTAGACACGTAGAAAGATCCCGTATCCTCGTCTATGTGCTTGATCTTGCTGATCCGATGATAGACCCAATATCTGTATTCTATATGCTGCAGGAAGAAATTGAAAAATATAATAAAAAACTATTAGAAAAGCCTTTTATTGTCGTGGGAAACAAGATAGATCTCCTGCCAATTGGCACCGCCAAACAACTAGCCTATGAGTTTGAACAAAAAACGGGCTATCCATTATTGCTCCTCTCCGCTCGTGAAGGAAGCGGGATCCATCAGTTCCTAGAACAATGTCGAGAAATGGTCTTAGTAGTAAGAACATCATTTCCTTCTTCAAAAATCGAACTTTCTAACTTACAATAATGCGGTTGCTCATTAAAATATGACAGAAAGAATTTCCACCGGTTTAATCCTTTATGGAATCATCCTCCTCATTCTTGGGTTCGTAGGCTATTTGTCTAATCCCCAAAAAGCTAAAACCTCTCTTTTCAGCGGTGGAGGCATGGGCGTTCTTTCCATACTCCTTGGCTACTTTTCTAAACTGCCTTTCGTCTTACCTCTTTCTTTTATCCTTATTATCCTCTTTAGCCTTATGTTATTGTGGAGAGCAGCCATAACTTGGAAATTGGTACAAGCTGGAAACAAAAACAAACTCTTTGCTGCTTCTCTTCTTTCCATAATGCTCTTCTTGTCTCTGTTAACACTCGGTTACCTATACTTAGCCCAAAAATAAAAAAGGTTTTTTTCATCTTAGAGACGGAAGTTAAGGATTGATTAGATTGGAATAGGAAAGCAGTGCCATCCGTAGCAGCCTCTATCATTTCAATGAGATTCTTTTGTTAAGAAGCATGAAGAGCCAAGGCTAGTTTCTTTTCTTACTATTCTAGCCCTAGCTCCGGAAGCCAAAAATAGAGTGGAACATCTTCTTTTTTTGCCGCTTTAACAGGCTTTGCAATGCGAAACTAATGCCCCTATTCAGAAGGCTGGTGAAAGTGATGTTCTTCCTACGATTTATTTATAGTTCCTTAGCATAAATTTCTCTTCCAAAAACGTTCCGAGTATGCATGATCTTTGGAAAACTCTTTTCTAAGAATAAAATTTCAACCGTATCAAAACGAAAAGGTACAGAAGCTTTCTTTAAAAGCCTCAAATAGCCATAGGCAGCAGCAATCAGCCGGCTTTTTTCCTTCTGATCTATCCGCATCTGCCATTCTTCGCATGTGGCCGCATAACCGCTTTTCACCACTACAAACACGAGGCTTTGCTTCTCTCGGCATACAAGATCAAGTTTGTATCCTTCAATCGTTATATTTCTTAGAAGGATAACAAATCCTATTTTTCGAAGAAAACTTGCTGCCAGTTTTGCGGCTCGTTTTTCCACCCAAAGCTGAGCATTCAGAGGATCTTGCTTTAAGGGAAGTAGCCCAAGCAGAGGCAGCAAAAAGATCCTTCCCATGGATACAATCAGTCCTTAGTATTAAATAGTAGGCCGATGCTCGTTTGAATTTGATGAGTTATTTCTAAATATAACGACGCTTCTAATTTCCAGGCTACCTGACAAAAGCATTGGATGAGGGCCTAAAAAGCTCCTCTTTCTTACAAATAACCCTCATATTGACCGAAGAATTCTCTTTTCCTAAAAAAAGATTTTCTGTGAAAAGGGCTAAATCCGTTTGCTTTTATTGCCTCAAAATGAGAAGGAGTACCATATCCCTTGTTTTTATCCCATCCGTAAGTTCTATAGAGAGATCCAAGCTTTGTCATCCACAGGTCCCGGCTTACTTTAGCAACGAGCGATGCGGCAGCAATAGATGCTACTTTAGCATCTCCTTGAGCAATGGGAATGGAGGTAATTTCAATCCCTGGCAAATTCCATATTCCATCTATTAGCAGAAGATCAGGCTCGACATCAAGGCAACAAACCGCTCTTCTCATGGCCAACAAGCTTGCCTTATGAACATTGCATTTTTCTATCTCTTCGACCGAGGAAAAACCAAGCCCATACTTTATTTCAATTTCTTTGATCAGCCACCGAACAACCAATTCTCTCTGTTTCTCTCCTACGCTTTTGGAATCTTTCAAAGATTGATGGAAAGGCAGCTCCAGTGGTAAAATCACAGCCGCTGCAACGATTGGTCCAGCCAAAGCACCCCTGCCAACTTCATCAATTCCTGCTATAAGCCTATACCCATCCCTAGCGAGGTTCTTTTCAAAAGTCAGATCGAGGGAGCCATACAGAGTCAACGAACGACCTTTTTCCCCTTATTCCCCTATGTTATTTTTTCATCCCAAGCATCGCTTCTTTGCCCTTTTGTTTCCGTAAATAATAGAGTCTTGCCCTTCTTACCTTAGGTGCCTTCTTTTCAACAATGATCTTTTCGATAGCAGGAGAATGCAATTTAAAATTCCGCTCAATCCCTTCTCCATAACTAATTTTTCTGACAATAAAAGACTCATTAATTCCCCTGCCTTTCCGACTAATGACAATGCCAGAAAAAGATTGGATTCTTTCCTTTTCTCCTTCCACGACCTTGGTCATCACCGTAACAAAATCCCCCCGAGAAAAGAAAGGGATGTCTTTTCTTAGCTGAGTTGATTCAATTTTTTCAATCAGATTCATATTGAGTCTCCTTTTTCTTAGCTTCCCACAGATCTTTTCGAAATTTTTCAGTTTTTTCTTCCGCTAGCCGTTTTCTCCATGTACTAATTGCTTTGTGGTTTCCCGACAGAAGCACCTCTGGAACCTCCCAATCCCTAAATTTTCTAGGCCGGGTATACTGGGGAGCTTCAAGTAACATATCTTTAAAAGATTCGTCAAGAACCGAATTTTCGTTGCCTAAAACCCCTGGGATCAACCTCACCACACTATCTATAATAACAAGGGTGGCAATCGTTCCATTACTAAGTATATAGTCCCCAATACAAATCTCTAAGTCTACAAGCTGATCTATCACCCGCTGATCCACCCCTTCATACTGTCCGCAAATAAAAATCAACCGTTGTTTGCTCGCTAAGCTAGCAGCCAATTTTTGGCTAAACGGCAAGCCGGACGGAGAAGGAAATACAACCGTATCTTTTTCCTTATCATATCCTATGGCTTCCATAGCATCAAATATTGGCTCACATTTCAAGACCATTCCAGGACCCCCTCCATAGGGCCTATCGTCTACCGTCCTATGCTTGTCCTTTGCATAATCTCTCAACTGATGGATAAAAAGACGCAACAACCCTTTTTTGATAGCTTGTTTTAGAATTCCTTCTCCTGAAGCAGCCTCAACGATTTTAGGACACAGGGTGATTACATCAATTCTCACTTTACCAGAGAAAAGAATGGATCTTTTCTCGTTTGTTTATTTCTCTATGTACGGATCGATTTATTTTATCTACAAAATATCCCCAGTTTCAAATCTCATTCAATGAACGGCGACGTTCTTTGATGCTTTCTTTATAAGATGATTGACAGTTTCTGTTGGCTTTGCCCCCTTCTGAAGCCAATATTCCACTCGCTCCATCTTAAGTTTGCAAAAATCTGGCCCCTCAGCCATTGGATTATAAAATCCAACTTCTTCTAAATACTTGCCATTAGCAGGCCACCTCTTTTCTGCTACAACAATTCTATAAACGGGCCTACCTTTCTTTCCTTCCCGACGTAATCTAATTACTACAGCCATAGCTATCGTTCCTTATGAAAGTATTGATAAAAACTCTATTTATTCGTACCAAATCTTCAATCTAAAGAAAAAATAAACTATATAAATGGAAAGATAAAAAACAAGCTTTAGTTTTTAAAAAAAGGAAACTTGAAGCCTTCTTTAGAAGCAGAAAACTTTTTGATTAGTTTTCGGACAGAATCAAATCGTCTTAAAAACTCATTGATCTCCGGGACAGTAGTCCCACTGCCTTTAGCTATTCTTAATTTTCTTTTGCCATTGATTATGTCAGGATTTTTTCTTTCTTCAGGCGTCATGGAAAGGACAATGGCTTCAATCCTTTTGAGTTTTTTGTCATCGATCTCAATCTGTCCCTTCCCTGGGAATCCAGGCAGATAAGACAAAAGTTGGTCCAATGGTCCTAGCTTTTTAAGCATTCGCATTTGGACAAGAAAGTCGTCTAATCCGAATTGCTTGGAACGTATTTTCTTTTCGATTTCAGCAAGCGACTCTTCTTTTATCTGGGCTTCCACTTTCTCAACAAAAGAAACAATATCTCCAAATCCAAAGAGCCGATCGACCAATCGTTCCGCCCGGAATGGCTCAAAAGCCTCAACCTTTTCTCCCGTCCCTAAAAACAAAACGGAGAGTCCTGTGACTTTCTTAACAGAAAAGGCAGCTCCTCCTCTGGCATCCCCATCAAATTTCGAAAGGATCAACCCCGAAACAGGAATTTTTTCAAGGAAAGCCTTGACGATGTCTACCCCCTTTTGGCCAGTTGCCGAATCAATCACAAGAAGGACTTCCTGAGGAAGAACCACAGAATAGGCAAGCTGTAATTCTTTTAGAAGCTCTTCGTCTAAATCTAGCCTCCCTGCTGTATCATAGATGACGACTGATAACCGATCTTGCTTTGTCTGCTCTAGGGCTCTCGAAAGGAAAGCTTCTATTTTTTCCTCTTTTTCTGGAGCATACACCGGAACATCAATCTGCGAAGCAAGCTTGGTTAGCTGCTCTCTAGCAGCTGGCCGCGTTAGATCCGCTGCCACAAGCCCTACCCTTTCCTTGTTCTTTTTGCACCATAAAGCAAGTTTAGCGGCTGTGGTCGTTTTTCCAGACCCGTTTAACCCACACAGTAAGATTCTTAAAGGCCGTTCAGTCGATAATCCCTGTTTTTCTGAAGCAAGATATTCAATGAGAGCATCATGAAAAATCTTGATGAATTGATCCCCAGGCCGAATGCTTTCCAAGACTTTTGTACCTAGAGCCTTTTGTTTGACTTCTTCACAAATATCCCTAACGACCTGATAATGAACATCAGCAGCTAAAAGAGCCAACCTAATTTCCCTTATGGCTCCAGAAATATTCTCTTCACTGAGTTTTCCATAGCCTCTTAGATTCTTAAAAAGCGACTGCAGTTTTTGCTGTAAAAGCTCTAACATAAATCATCTACCAATGGATTGTATCAAAATACGGTCGTTTTGTCGTCTTTGGCATAACGCAGATAAAAGGATCATCTAACGAATAATATTTCGAATTACCTATTTGAACATAATCCCAATCGATCACATAGGAAACATTTTCTTTAGCCAACTGTCTCATGAGCAGGCTGCGAACATAGGCTCTCGTATTTTTTGGAGGTTCTGCAAGATAGTTATTCTGTGGCCATGCGGGTAAAGCAAGATCCTCATAACTAGTATTGGGAAGAAGCCAGACAAAATTTTTTTTCCTATCGATCTGATGATATTCTAAATCCAAACTATCAAGCCAGGGATCATCCCAAGCTATCTTTTCTTGCCTACAAAAAGATTCGAGCAAAAAGCGCTTGGTGATCCAGTCTACTTTCCCAATCAGTTTTTCTTGATTCCCAGCTAATCCTTCCAGCACTTCTTTCCAAGCTTTTAAAACCCACAGCGCATCTTCATCTTTTTCATCCAGTTTTTCAGCCTGAAGATAATACTCAGAAAGCACGTCCACAGGCGTCCACTTCCTCCCATCAGCCAATTCAATCAAACAATCCGCCGTCGCTGCATGAGAAACAGCTTGCATTGTTTTTACGGGATCGGCAAAAGCAATCTTTGGCAGCATTCGGCATTCTAAAAGATCCAAAACGAGCGAGGTGGTTCCTACTTTTAAAGCTTGAGAAAAGGGAAGAATGTTGGAATCACCCAATAGCAGGTGAAGTCTACGAAATCTACAGGGATCGCTCAAGGGTTCGTCGCGGGCATTGATCAGCGCTCTGTTAAATTGAACCCATTCATAAATTTCGGTTTGTATGTAATCTGCCCGCTGCATGATTTGAAAAGGAACGGTTTTGCCATCCTTCTTATTGTATTTTTTTGCAGTCAACACACTGCCCACCCGACCGCTTCCCACCATCAGTCCTCTGATCGCAAGAAATGCCAACAGGGATTCCACGTTTTGCTGAGTCAAAGGGGCGTTACGCCGAAGGAGATAATTTTCATGGCAACCAAACGTCGCCCCCGTATAATGATCAATGTTATTCTTGATAAAAGAAACGCTCTCACTCAACCCCAATTCATCCAATGCCGTTTGCAACAATCGCTCTCCTGCATAATCAGAAGCCACAAGATCGGCAAGATTTTTGCATTCTGAAGTACAATACTCCACATGCCCCATATCAATATAGAGCCTGCCGCCATTGAACAAAAATCCTCCATTTCCTGCGGGCTCATCGTAATCCCTATCATGAATATCAATTAACCCAATTTTTTTTTCTAAAATAAGATAATCTTTCACCTGTTCTGGAACTGATAGTGGATCAGCCCCATGATTGAACAGACACCCATATTCGGTTTCGATGCCTACGATTCGCTTCATTGAAAAATCATCCTTTTTATTATCAGCTATAAAACTACCTCCTATGAGGGTGAGGAAAAGCCCAACAAAGCATCATTGCCAACCGTAAAACTCTGCCGGTCATAATAGTTCCTATCCAAAAGCACAATTTCATAGTCTGCAAGCGTCGTTACTTCCATCTTTTCTTCAACCAATCGTAATCCCTCTGTCAAAGTGCTTTTCAAAGATTCCGGCTCAGATGCCCATAATATTAGTTTTATAGTATAGAGAACCATTTCTTTAAGGCTCTTCCATTCCAACGGGCCAAGGCTTTCTCTTTCTGTCCGAAACTTTTCCATTATTTCCTTTTTGCCACTGATCAAGAGTCCCTTGCTCATATCCCTGCCAAAACTGGTCCAGTAGCTTCCGTCATAGTCAACAATCCATCCTTCGTCCTTTTCGAGCTTTTCTCCAAGTTCAACAAACAAGCACCTAAAAAGAAAAGGAGCAGAAAAAATCTGCTCAAATGCATTTTTAAGGCCTACCGCTAGACTGTAGGTCACAATCCGCCGAGCCGAAACATCTTCTCTAGATCTCGTAAAGCCTTCCAGATGAGCCAACTCAATGGCTGATTGCCTAATCTTTTCCATATCCGCCGGATGGCCTATACACCCCATAGCTAAGTGATCATAAATCTCATATATTTTAGGAGTGCCTGCTCGTTTCGTCGCAAGGATTATCCCTGGCTCACCGTTAACAACAGCTAGTGGCAGCGCAGCTTGCAGTTGATCTTCAATATACTCTCTTCTGTTCGCAATGGCTTCCAGCCATCTGTAAGGCTCCTCTATCACAACATTATCTCCTTTTATTTATATAAAGCTTTTATAGATTAAAAACAAAACCTTCTCTTGTCGATGTTCAAAAGAAAGCATAAAGATGAAAAGTTAATGATGGGGAAAAAGATAGTGGAAGCTCCGTGCTAAAAAGGCAAAAGAATAATGGGAACTGCTGAAGCTATCCGGCTTCAGCAAACAGTTGTGCTAGCCTTTCTTCAGCTACTTCGACCACGCCACTTTTTTTCAATAGTTTTACCTGTGGATAGATTCTATTCCTTCGATTGACTCCCCCAGTAGCCGTATCCGACTCGGCAGCAATGTCTAATAGCTGTAAGGCAAGCCTAATAGCTTCATCCTCATTCCTTTCTATACTTGGCTTTCCACTCCATCTGTTAATATACTGCAGAATGCTTCGAACAGCAGGAGAGCCAGACCCGGAGGCCGCAAAATCTACGGTCTGAAACTGAGCTCCCAAAGCATCGTAAAAATAAATAGTCGGCTCCTCCTTACCAAAGGGATCTGCCAAGGCAAGCAACGGCACCACAATCCCAATGCCTTGCAAGGATAAAGCCATGTTATCCTTCAGTAACTTGCTAACCATTCTTACCTTGGCAGCAACACTAAGAGGCTGAAGCTGGCTTCTTCGATAAAACTCAAAGGAATGCTGAAGGACTCTGGCAATCTCAAAAGCCGTTGCGGGCGTGCCCGCTATGGCTAAAATCGTGTTTCGGTCAATTGAAATCACTTTTTCAGCTCGTTCATGAATAACAAGATTGCCCGCCGTTGCCCTCCGATCCCCTGCTACAATCACTCCTTCTTTATAATAAAAGGCTAAAATTGTTGTTGATTCTACCCATACCCTTTCCGAAGTCGGTTTTGTGGGAAGCTCAGCGGCAGCAGGAAAAGGAAAGACTATGCCACTTTCCCTCAGTAACGACACAAAATCCCCTTTTAGTCTTTCCTCTCTGCCCGCTTCAACAGGCGAAGAAAACCTTAGATGTGGGTTTTGATTCACTCTCCAGTCCTCTGCCTGTAGCGGCGCGCTTGGTCAGGGTCGACTTTGCGCATACGCTTAAGAATTTCTTC